>DBTO01000033.1:0-14219 GCA_002307095.1 Sulfurospirillum sp. UBA1314 | reverse complement strand
ACAAACACATCGATCTCATCGCCCTCTTTCATCGCGTAGGTGACGTATTGGTTGGGCATGAGAACTTCATCTTGATCGTCACAGATCAGGTAAACGCCATTGTCGGTGTAACGGTTGATTTTGAGACGATTTTTTTCGCCTACCAGTAAGTATTGGTTCATTTATCCTCGATTATTTTGCAGCGATCGTGCATATCGCTGAGTTCCATATTGAGCGCTCTGGTTGAGATCATCACTTCCCAAAGGGAGATGAAAAGTGAAACACACATCGCAATAAGGCTGAGTCCAAAGATCTGTTTGCCGATGCCAAAAAGTCCTAAAAAAAGTTCAAACATCGAAAGGGTACAGAGCAAGATGGAAAGCACGCCAAAAAACTGCATCCATTTAGTCAACTCCAAACGGTGTTTGAGGTTGCTGATCTGTTTGTACTCTTCACAATTTTCGCGCTCGTTTGATTGACGATGCAACATGCGAATCAGTTGTGCAACTGCCAAAAAACGGTTGGTGTATGCCAGCAACAGCAGTGAAACAGCAGGGAACAAAAGGGCGGGGGTTGAAATTTCAATCTCCATGGTTATCCTTTTACAATAAGTGCTTTTATTGTACCTTAAAATGGCTTTTGGCAAACCAAACTTTATGCTTTCGTGCGCTATAATCTAGCCACTTTAACGAGATGGATAGAAAAAGAATGCTTGAAAATATTGCGCAAATGCTCTGCTCCAAAGAGAGACTTCTGACTGAAATTTACTTCGATCTTCAGCTCTTTTTTGAGTCAAAATATGGCAAAAATACCATCGTTTTTATGGAAATCGGCTCTTTTTTTGAAACCTATGAAGTCAATAACGAAACCCATCAAATCGGTAAAGCCAAAGAGGTGAGTGAGCTTTTAAACATCCAACTCACGCGCAAAAATAAATCCATTTTAGAAAACTCCGTGCAAAATCCTCTGCTTGCAGGCATTCCCTCTGTTTCACTCGATCGCTATTTGAGTCGTTTGGTTCAAGCCAAAAAATACACGATCGTTTTGGTTCGCCAAAAAGGCGAGCCGCCCCACGTCAAGCGCTACATCTCCAATATCATTAGTCCGGGTACAAACTTTGATTATCTGATCGAACCCAGTGAAAACTATCTGGTTTCACTGCTCGTAGACTGCAATCATCAGATCTATTCCATCGGCTACAGCGCCATTGATGTCACAACGGGCAAGACCATCATCAACGAAGTGCATGGAACCAGAGAAGACAAAACCTATGCACTGGACGAGATTTTCAACCTTTTACAGACCTATAAAACCAGTGAAATCGTGCTCACGTTTAATACCGAAAGCATTGATAAAGAGTGGGTGCAAAACTACTTAGAGATCACGCCCAGTGTCGCGCACAGCATCAACAAAGAGCGCCTCAAAGTGACCTACCAAAATGAACTTTTCGGTCGTATCTACGCGATTCGCTCCCTGCTCTCGCCCATCGAATACCTCGACATCGAGCGCTATCCCTACGCCAGTGAATCCTTGGCAATTTTATGCGATTTTATCATCGAGCACGATGCGAATATTATCGAGAAGATGAGCCGCCCGATTTTACTTGGCAACAGTCGTTACCTCTACATTGGCAATAATGCCCTCGAACAGCTCGACATCATCTCCAAAAATCCTTCCGAGATGACACTTTTAAACCTGATCGATCAGACCTCGACCGCCATTGGAAAGCGACTCTTAAAAGAACGCCTGCTCAACCCGATTTGCGATCTTAAAACCCTCAACGAGCGTTTTGAACTCAGTGCGCAGCTCATCAATGACTCTAAAAAATTTGAGATCGCGCTCAAGCAAGTCTACGATTTGGAGCGCATTTTAAGACGGATCGCACTGAAAAAACTGCATCCGTTGGAATTGGATTACCTCGCCACGTCGCTGGAAGCAATTTTGGGCATCTTAAAAGAGGCGGAGCTTAAAAAAGTGCCTACGCCCAAAGAGCTTTTTGATGAGAGTGAAGCGCTCCTTTTGATGCTCAAAAATACCTTTATACTGGATAGTTGTGCGAAGTTTCGCAAAGATCAGATCAGCGAAAACCTCTTTGTCAAAGGTATTTTCCCACAAATTGACAAGATCGAGCAGAGCAAACAAGAGCGTTTTAGCGCCCTTGAGCACATTGCAAGCCACATTGAAACGCTCTTTGAAGAGAGTAACCGCACGACGCTCAGCATCGAATGGTTGGAGAGCGAAGGGCATTACATCGCGATGAGCAAAAACCGTTTTGCGCTCATTGAAGACAAACTGATGCAAAGCTTCATTACCATTGGGGAACAGCACTATTTCTTCAAAGATTTCACCTACAAACACCTCAAAAACAGCGTGAAGATTTCTGCCTCACTGATTGATGAGATTTCTCAAGAGATCACACTCAGTAACCTTCAGATGATCGCATTGGTCAAACAGCGTTACGATGAGATGTTGGAAAAGATCGAAACGCATTATGCGCTCACTTTGGAGCATCTGATCTCGTTCGTGGGAACACTCGACGTGGCGCTGAGCAATGCCAAATGCGCGATTTTATACAACTACGTCAGACCTGAGCTTTTGCCGATGCAGGAGAAAAACCGCTTTATCGAAGCCATCGGACTGCGCCATCCTCTCATCGAATCACGTGAGGAGAATGGTATCTACATTCCCAACGATCTTTTCTTGGGACACTGCACACCAGAGATCACCCACGATCATGTGACCCTTGAAGCATGTAAAGAGAATGATGTGCAAGGCATTTTGCTCTATGGCATTAACTCTAGCGGTAAATCCTCCTTAATGAAAAGTCTTGGTATCGCTGTCATCATGGCGCAAGCAGGCTTTTTTGTGCCGTGCGCGAGTTTGCGATTTCACCTGTTTGATAAAATCTTCACGCGCATCATCAGCCATGACAATCTCTACAAAGGGCTTTCGACCTTTACGGTGGAGATGTTGGAACTCAAAAATATCTTCAACCGTGCCACGGAATTTTCGCTCGTCTTAGGCGATGAGATCAGCCATGGAACGGAGACCGAATCGGCGTTAGCGATTGTGGCGAGTAGTGTGGTGAAGATGCACACGCTAGGCTCGTTTTTCGTCTTTGCGACCCATCTGCATCAACTGAACAACCTGCCTCTGATTGCGGAGCTTAAAAAGGTGATTTATCTGCATTTGGGCGTGAGTTACGATGAAGAGAGTGACAAACTGCTTTACAACCGCAAACTCGAAATTGGCAGTGGAAGCTCACTCTACGGTTTGGAGTTTGCCAAGTCGTTGCACATGGACCCAGCCTTCATTAAAACCGCGTACGACATTCGTCGTAGCCTTGCAGGAGAGCTAGGCGATGTGGAGCTTTTAAAGCAGAAAAAACGCAGTAAATACAATAAAAATCTCTACCTCGCCAAATGTGCGCTCTGCGATGAGTATGTCGAAGAGGTGCACCACATCAAAGCGCAAGAGCGTGCGGATGAGCATGGCAACATCGACCACTTTCACCAAAATCACCGCTACAATCTGATTCCGCTCTGCGCCAAACATCATAAAATGGTGCATGAAGGCAAGATCGTCATCAGCGGTTTTGTGATGAGCAGTGAGGGACTCAAACTCCATTACGAAGAGAAATAAGTGTTTACATGTAAACGCTTACATGTAAACTCAAAAGCGCGTATTAGCCTCTAATGGCATAGGTTTTCCAAAAAAGTACCCTTGGGAATACTCGACACCTAGTTCGCACAAAATCAAATAGATCGTCTCATTCTCGACAAACTCCGCGATGGTTTTAATGTGATGTTCGTTCGCAAACGCAACAATCATCTTGACAATCGAGATAGAATAGTCATCCGTCGCAATATTTTTAATCAAGCTACCATCAATTTTAATAATATCAGGCTCGTAATCGAGCAAGCGTTCAAAATTGGAATACCCACTTCCAAAATCATCGATGGCAATTAAAACGCCCATCGACTTGACCTTTTGGATAAATTGTCTGATGATCTCAAACTCTTTCACATCCTCATCTTCGAGCAGTTCAAAGGTAATGCGACTCGCTTCGGCTTGGTGAATTTCCAAAAGCTCCAGAAGTTTTTTGCGCATCTCCTGCTCTTCAATATCCAGTGCTGAGATGTTAATGGTAATATCCACATCGGTCAAACGCAAAGCTTGAAAGGAATTTTCCATAACCCTTTGCGTGATTTGCGTGTAGTAACGACTTTTTTTAGCAATGTCGAGAAATTCAAAAGGAAGCCTGACTTTGCCGTTCTCATCGATCAATCGTACCAAAGACTCCAATTTGACCACTTTTTGGGTTTGGTTATCGATGATCGGCTGAAAATACGACACAATACCCGATTTTTGAAGCGCTTTTTTCACCATCACAATGACGCTCATATTGCTTTGCGCTTGAAGGTACATATCCGAGACCAAATTGGTGGCGATGATGAAGTTGCTTTTGTGTTTTTTGGCTTTTTTAAGACCAAATTGAGCACTTTGAAACGGTTCTTCGCCGCCAAAGGCGAGACTTGCGAGTAAGGAAACACTGTATTCTATCTCGTTGAGATGGATGATGGTTCCCTCAACACTTTCTAAAAACTCTTGAAGTTTTTGACTGAGCAACTCAAGGCTTAAAGAGCACCTGTTTTTGGCAATGGCAAAGGCGTATTCACCCATGCCAAGGATATAAATTTTGTGAAATAATCCTAAAGGAGCAATCATCTCTAAGAGTTTTTCGCCTAAGGTTTTTTCCAATAATTCAACCACATGCGTGTTGTAAAACTCCTCGATGGTCGCGTACTCTTCGATCTTGATCAGCACCACAATGGACTCATTGCTTGTAGTTTCTATAAAATCAAGCAGCTGTTTTTTGGGATTCATAATCGCGGTAATATCATTGCACAGTGCGATATATTCAGTTATCTCACCTTTGGCATTGGTGATCGGCTTGATGGCGGTCTTGACATAAAAACTCTCCCCTTGTTTAGAGCGATTTTTGATGACGCCTTGCCATAAATTCCCTTTAGAAATGGTGCCCCAAAGCTCTTTATAAAACTCATCGGTACTCTCTTGATGGCGAATCAGCGAATGTCTGTTCCCTATCAGCTCCTCACGGCTAAAGCCTGAAATTTCGCAAAAAGCATCGTTCACATAGGTAATGACGCCCTCATTATCGGTTTTTGAGACAATCGCACTTTTATTGGTGATCTCAGAGTACTGCATCAGTAGCGTTTGAAGTTTTTCGCGATCATTACGAAGGTAAATTTTTTCAACCACTTTGCTGAGAGCTTCAAGGAGTTGATTCATGTCGATGGGTTTGAGCAAATACCCCTCAACCCCTTGTCTAATACTTTCTATAAAATAGCCCGATTCATTGTACGCGGAGAGGATGAGGATGGGTATTTGAGGATTGAGCAACCGAATCTGGTCGGACATCTCTAGCCCATTTAATTTAGGCATATTGATGTCGGTGATGATGATATCAATAGGGTTGGATTTGAATTTTTCCAAACCATCTTCCCCATCAACCGCTTCAATCACATGCCCAAATAGCTCTTCAAAAATAAGCATGGAACCCATGCGTGCAGATTCGTTATCTTCAACATACAAAAGCGTTAACTGCTGGGAATAGTGAAGCCACTTTTGAAATACGCTGTCCATTGTTTATCCTTTGCCAACATTTCGAGGCAGCTCAATCACAAACACTGCCCCCTCTTTCGTGTTAGAGGCGTACAACTTACCTCCACAATGCTCTTCAACAATTTTATGACTCATATAAAGACCCAATCCCGTGCCATCTTTTTTCGTTTTCGTGCTAAAGTACGGCTCAAAAATACGGGGCAACACCGAAGGGGGAATGCCACCGCCATTATCGCTGACGGTAATGCAAAGCGTCGCATCTGCTTTTTGGGTTGCGATGCCAATCCAAGGGTTATCCACTTCATTCTCAAGAAGGATGTCTTCGGCGTTCTTAATCAAATTGAGCACAACTTGCATCAGCTCATTGGGGTGGGTACGAATCGTCTCATTGGCGCCAAACTCGCACCTCACTTCAATGTTTTTGTTTTCAATAGAGGTTTGGATAATCCCTAATGCTTTGGTAATCACCTCTTCAAGAACCACTTCTCTTGTCTCATGGCTGGGTTTAAAGAATTGTCTAAAATCATCAATCGTTTGGCTTAAATGTTGCGCATAATGGTTGACGTCGTTCAGTTTACATGTAAAGAGTTCTGGATCAAATTTATTCAAGCTAAGCTTCAGGGTTAAGCCCTGTGCTGTAGAGCTTATGGCACTAAGTGGCTGACGCCATTGGTGCGCTATCATGCTGATCATTTCACCCATTGAGGCAAGGCGCGATTGGTGCATCAGTTGCTGATCTTTTTGTCTGTTTTTCTCCACTTCACCTTCGATGCGCTTTTCAAGGGTAGAATTGAGTTCGACGAGTTCACGCTGTGCTTTTTGTTTAAGGGCTTCACGTTTAATATCCAGACGTGCAACGATGATCATCAGCATAAAAATAAACATCAAAAATGTCACCATTGCTTTTGAAAAAAATTCTAGCCCATCCAAGGAGGAGACAACTTGCTGGTAGTGCTTATTGGAAAAGTCAAGGGCTAAAATGACAACTTCGCCATTTTTTTGCACAACAGGGTACAAAAATGTTGCCCACAAAGAGGTCACTCTGTTGGCTTGGTAGATAACTTTGGGCTTTTGGCTTAAGAGTATTTCATCCCACGATTCATTCGCAGGCTCAAACATCTCACCAAATTCAAATTTTCCCTCTTTTTCACGTGTGCCATCCAAAAGGACTCGAAAGAGTGGAGAGTTTTTTTGGGGCTTGTCTACCACAAAAATATTTTGAATTTTGGAGGTTTGAAAGGTTGAGAGAAACGCTTCAAACGCTTTGATCTGCTCTTTATCTTCTTTTAAAACGGCGTATAGGCTCTGTGTTTCATTCTTGTTTAAAAGATACTGCGTAATGTTATGGGCAACGTCTTCTACCTCAGCAACGACCGTTTGTTCAAAGTTTGTGACGATTTCTTCTTGTGTTCTTAAGAACAAAAGATAAAAAAGCAGTGTTGAAATAAACAAAACAACCGTTATAACGATAAAAAATCGTGCGAAAGTCATTTTACTGAGCATATTGAACCAACTCGTTGGGTAAGATAATATTAAAAGCCTCACATCGCTCTTTATTAAAACGCAGTTGCGGACGACCTTTGCGCCAATAAAACGCGCCGATACTCTTTTTGTCTTTTTGAAATACCTCATAATCGGTACTAAACCGTGGTAACGATTTACACGCCAAAGGGAGGCTCTCAAATGCTGATCCATAGACCAATCCTGCTTGGTGACACTCGTGCGTCAAAGATTCAAAAGTGCTTCCTTGCAAAGAGACCGAGGGTTGATGTTCGTAAACAACCACGCTTTTGCCTTCGTATGTAAGCAGTTTTAACACTTTGACAACCAGTTCCTGCTCAGGCGTTTGAGCATATGCAAAATTAAGCGTTGCAAGTAAAAGAAGCCACCTTAAAAGAGCCATTCAAATCCAATCACAATCACCCGATCTTGCACCGGAACGCCTAACGCATCCATGGGCGTCATAGAGGTTGTATCGATACGTGTAAAGTACTCTTTTTCAGCTTTATTCAATAAATTTTGCCCTTTAAGGGTAAAACTGAAATCTTCATTCACATGGTAACGAACGCCCAAGCTCAGGTCATACCCTGTTTCGTGCATCTGTTCATTGCGCACCACAAAGAGCTCTTCAAAGAGGTCATATTTCGCATAGCGGTGTTGATTCCGAAACGTTATACGATGCGTTTTGAACTCTTGGTCGTATCCTGCATGGTCAATGTCTCTATACGTATAGGCTAATGAAACTTTATCGACAGCGCCATAGTGGTAAGCGTAGCGTAATGAACTGGTCAAATACTTCGATGTTTTAACCGCAGTATCCATTAAGCCTGCTTCATTGGTGTAATACAGATTGTCGATAAAACTATAGCTGGTCAAAAGTTCATACTCATCGTCACCATTTTTATACTTAAACTCTTGTGCAATGGTGTCCATCATCTGATTTTTAGGATAAGAAGATGCCACGTAAAACGAGTTAATCAAGTAGGGATCGACATAGTTTTCATTGTGAAAGAGAAAACTTTTAGAGGTCCACGCATCGGTGGTGTAGGTGATGCCTGAACGCGCCATGAAAAGGGTGTCATCTTTTACACCGCCATTATTGGTGACTTGACTTCCTTGAAGACCGATGGTAGCGATCAGATTATCGTGTATGGCATAGCTCTCTTCAACAAATGTCGAGCCAACACCTTGCTTGGTATGCCCAGATCTAGGCATATCAACTCCATCCATTTGAATCAGATCAAAATCAAAGAGTTTATAGCGATACTTAACGCCAGCAATAAGGTGATGGTCTTCAATTTGTGTGGTATATTTAACCTCCGATGTGATGACAGAACTTTCACTGATACTCTCAAACCGATGGATGGGTGTGGAACCATAATACATCAAAGGTGAATCTTCGTATAAAACATGATCTTTTAACGTATCATACGCCAACGAAACCTTCAGATCATCTATCTGTTTGGCATAGCTAATGTGCGCATCTTTAAACGATATTTTCGATGTATCCAAGCTACCGTCTAAACTTGCTCCAAGCCAACCGCCTTTATCACTTTTGGAAGCGTTGATCAGGAGACTTTGGGTGTCATCTTTGAGTGTGGTTAAAATGTTGTAACGCTGAACATCACGATTTAAATCATCTTGCGTCGTCGCATATTTTTGTCGTTCATCATTAGAGGCTGAAAAACGGGCAAGATATTCTATTCCCTTCTCAAGGCCAATGTATTGAATATTTTGCGTTGAGCCACCTCTGCTCGTGACTTCTGAGTGTATACTGCCGCCGCCATCCCTGTCTGTTTTTTTTGAAAAAATACGAATAAGCGTGAGGGTTGGCTCTGTCGAAAATGCAAACGATGTGGTAAGACTATAGACTTCAATATGATCCGCAAACCCTAAATCCAAATCCCCTACGATAATCAATCCACTGCCATACATCGATGTTGTGATCTCGTGGTCATCAATAAACACGCGGATCGTGCTTGAAGAGAAAGGGAGCAGCCCAAAGCTTAAAGGATCAGGAAGTGCGTAACGGCTCTGCCCATAGCCATCAATGGAGTATTTTAAAATATCACGAAGGGATTTGACCTGCATCATATCCAGATCGTTGCGCGTATAAATGGTTGAAAAACCACTGTTTTCAAGTTTGGTTTTTTCAGAAAGATCGTTGGAGTTTTCAATCGTATCCAAAAGCCCAGCAATAGAACTCTCTGCTTTTAATGCTAAAGGGAGTAGTATAAAAAACGTCACAGTTACAACACAACATCGCTTTAGCATGAAGCATACTCCTTGTAAAATTACCTGAAAGGACACCTTCTTTTATATCGTACACTTTGAAACTATTCTTTAACGAAACTGGTTTATACCGATCCTTCACTTTTGTAACATTTAGGCACAACTGCTTTACATGTAAAGCGTTAACACCCACAGTCGCTTTACATGTAACATTTTCAGGCGGTTTTAAACTGGGCGAGCATACTGCTGAGTGTTCCTGCAAGTTTGGAGAGATGTTCTGCCGCACTTGCGATCTCTTCGACACTTCTGGCATTCGAGCTTGAAAGATCATTGATCATGCTGATTTTATCAATCACCGTACTTTGGATTAATGTAACGTTGGTATCGGCTTTCACCACCACATCCTGCGTTGCTACAACACTTTGTGCCAACATGGCAACCGCATCGTTGGTTTGGACTGTTACTTTCGTCGAAAATCCAGTAAGTTCATGAATACGTTTGGCATTGCCATTCATCTCACCGCTAATGTCGCCAATACTTTGAACAATCACATTGATAGTTGCATTCGTATCGACAAGGCTTTTTTGGGTTCGCTCCGCTAGCTTTCGCACCTCATCAGCAACCACCGCAAACCCACGCCCATGCTCCCCAGCACGCGCCGCTTCGATGGCAGCATTGAGGGCAAGAAGATTCGTTTGATCGGCAATATCGCCAATAACATCTAACACACTTCGTACCTGCCTTGCATCATTGGAGAGATGATTCAGGCGATCATTGATTGCCGCTTCTGCTTGGGCTGTTTGGTTTAGTTGCGAGATTGTCTCATCAAGTAACTTTTGAGCCATAGCGAGACTTTTTTGAGCATTTCCCGTTACCTCTTTTACCATTTTGGCTTGAGCACTCGCTTCATCCATTTGGGATGAGACAATTCCAGCATCACTCGTTGTTTGAAAAACAATAGCAGACTCCTCTTCGGCTCGTTTACCGATCTGCAAACTAGTACTGGAGAGCTCTTCTGCTACAGAAGCGTTTTCGATAGCATTGTTTTTGGCATTGGCAATGGCGTTTTTAACCTCTTCTAAAAGCGTATTAACCGCCGCGGTAATTTGGCTAATTTCGTCTTTATAACCCGTTTCGATCTTCAGACTTAAATCTTTCGTCTGCAAAATGGTCTCACAACGCTTTCGTGCCCGAGAAACCGACGTGCTGATGGATCGGTTGATGAAGAAAAAGATACTAAAGACTATCACCACCACCACAATCAAGGTTGTCATTGAGGTCATGCTGCTGGTATCAAGACGCTGAAAGTTTGCCTTCTTAATCCCATTTGCCACCGCTTCAATTTCTTGCAGCAGTGATGCGAAGAGCTGACCACTCTCTTTAGCCACCCGTTCTAAAGTCTCAGCATCAGCTTTATGGTCGATCTCAAAAGAGGGTTCATTCACTTTTTTACCGTATTTTTGCAACAATACCATGCGCGGTTCATTGAGAGTATACCAGCTCTCAAGATCTTTTTTAAGTTTTGTAAGTGTCTCTTGATTGCTTTTGTTACGTAAAATATTTAAGAGGTTATCGATCTGTTTGATAGACTCTTGGTAGTTCTTTTTATAATTCTCCAGATTTTTTTCTTGAAAGTAAAGTTGATAGTTGCGTTGCTCCAATCTCATTTCAAAAAAATGCTCCTTAACTTCATTTGCCATCATGATACGCGTTGCCATTATTTTTCCATTATTGGCTATCTCGTTAAGTTCGTAGGTAAGAATGCCAAAACTGATCACTAATATGCCCAGTAAAAGTATGAGCTTGGCTTTAATCGTCGTTATTTTCATCTTATTCCTTAACAAAAAATTTAAATATAATATATTTGTTTCACTTAATATATTGTTAGTATTGTTAGTATTTGGCAAAATGTCTATAATTCATACATTAAATACTTCGCTAGAGAGTCTTGGGGTACGCTAAAAAGTGAATACGGTGTATTAATTTATAATTTATTAAGAAAGAGAAGTAAAGAGCATTTCTACTCTTTACATGTAAAGATTTACGCGGTTTTAAATTGGGAAAGTGTGGCGCTCAAATTCTCAGATAACCGTGCTAAATGTTCAGCTGCTGCAGCGATCTCTTCGACACTTCTGGCGTTAGAGCTGGAAAGGTTATTGATGGCTTCAATTTTCTGAATGACGACGGTTTGAATGCGATTGACATTATCGTCTGCCTTAGCAACCACGGCATCGGTTGCGCTCACTGTCGCATCCAATAAACTAACTGCATCGCCCGTTTGTGTACTCACTTTTGTTGAAAAATCCGAGAGATCGTGGATGCGTTTGGCATTGAGATTCATCTGCCCGCAAATATCTTGAATGGACTGAACGATGACGTTGATCGTTGCGTGGGTTTCCACTAAGCTCTTTTGCGTGCGCTCCGCTAGCTTTCGCACCTCATCGGCGACAACGGCAAAACCACGCCCGTGTTCCCCCGCACGTGCCGCTTCGATGGCAGCATTCAGAGCTAAAAGATTGGTCTGTTCTGCAATATCACTGATCACCTCTAAAACATTTTTAACTTGATCGGTGTCGCTGGAAAGCTGATTGAGACGATCATTGATCTCAGACTCAGCGTGTGCTGTATCGCCAAGCTGAGTGATCGTTTCATTGAGAAGATTTTGCGCCAATAAAAGGCTTTTTTGTGCCGAATGAATCGTCTCTTTGACCTGTTTAACATGATCGCTCGTGTGCTCAATTTCCAAAGCAACCAACGAAGCTTCCTGCGTGGTCTCTTTTACCACATCCGCCTCTTCTTCCGCTCGTTTGCCAATTTGCAAGCTCGTACTAGAGAGCTCTTCAGCAACAGACGCATTTTCCATTGCATTGCTTTTAGCCTCGCCAATGGCGGTTGAAATCTCCTGCAAAAGTGTGTTCACCGTTTGCATCGTTTCGCTGATTTCATCGTGGCTAGAAATTTGCAATGACATGTTTAAAGCTTTACTCCGGCGCATCGTCTCGCACTTACTTTGGGCTTCAAAAACAGAACGCTGAATACTTTTAGCAATGAGTCCAAAGGCTACTACCACAATCAGTAAAACAAGAATTAAAGCTATTTTGTTGCCAAATTCATCAGTTTCCAAACGCTCAAAATTGGTTTTTTGAGCACTTTGCGTGAGAGACTGAACATCGCTCACAATGACTTCAAATTTAATCGCACTCTCTTGGGTGATCTTGTTTAATTGCGCATGTTCCAAAGCATGCTCTTTTTCAAAGGTTGGATCATTGACAACCTTGCCATACTGCACTAAAATTTTGATGCGAGGAGCGTTTAGGGCATGCCACGCTTCAACATTTGATTTGATAAGAGCTAGTTTGTCTTGATTCACCTTGCTCAAAAAAATCGTTGCCAGTTTGTCAATCGTTTTTGTAACACTTTGATAGCTTTGTTCATAGCGCTCTACCATTTTTGGGTTACCAAGCAGTTGGAGATCTTGCAAACTGGAGACACTTGAGAGAATATCGGCTTCAAGGCGTTGAAGGAGTTGAAACCGCACCGCAATCCCTTTGGCATCTGAGCCCATTTTAATCGTTTCATACCCAATAACACCAAAACCGACCGCTAAAATGAGAAAAAGTAAAATCAACTTCGCTTTAATTTTCGATAACATGAAACAATCTCCTTTTGACTTAGACGAGTAATAAATCTTTTGCTACAGCATCCGCGATAGCTTTAGAGCACAACTGTTCAACCAAGGCTAAAGCAAAAAGCATCGCCGTACTTGGGCCTTGCGAGGTGGTAATCGTACCATCTTTGACCACTTTATCGATGGCGTTATACCCCACACTTGCAATCTTGGGTTGAAAACCGGGGTAGCAGGTGTAACTGTTTTTCAGTACGCCTGCGCACTTTAACGCATACGGAGCCGCACAAATCGCAGCAATGGCTTTGCCTTTAGCATCAAAGCGTTTCAGAAGAGTTTGAGTGGTTGCATCGGCAGCTAAATTGGTCGCTCCCGGAAGTCCACCCGGCAAGGCGATCATATCAAAAGCATCGTCATCGAGTTCTTTTAAAAGTGCGTCTGCTACGACAACAATGTCATGTGCTCCTTTTACATGTAAAGACTCTAACGCCGCCATAACCACGTCAACATTGGCACGTCTTAAAACATCCACAATCGTCAGCGCTTCGATCTCTTCAAATCCCTCAGCTAAAGGGACAATCACTTTTTTGCTCATAGCAAACTCCTTGATAGTAGGTCTATTTGTGTAGGCAAAGGGTCTATTGAAAATATTATAGCACTAAAGCAGAAAAGAAGAGGAAACCATAGCGCCGTTTTCAACGCTATGGTGTTTACATGTAAGATTATTTAACTTTTTCTAAGTATTCGCCACGAACCGTATCCACTTTGATGATATCGCCTTCAACGACGTGGAAAGGCACTTGAACAACCGCACCACTCTCAAGCGTTGCAGGTTTTTTACCACCTTGGGTATCGCCTTTAAAGTTTGGTGGTGTTTCGACAATTTTAAGTTGAACAAACTGAGGGGCTTCAACGCTGATTGGTTTACCGTTATGGTAAAGCATATCGACATTCATACCATCGATGATCCAGTCAGATGCTTCGCCAACTTGATCGTGTGTTAGCGCGATTTGCTCATAGGTAACGCTGTCCATAAATTGTAAAAAATCACCATCGTCGTATAAAAATTGCATGATTTTATCTTCAAGCTGAGGCGTTTCACATTTATCACCCGCATGGAATGTTTTCTCAATCACTTTGCCATCCATAAATGATTTGATTTTACAGCGTACAAAGGCCGCACCTTTGCCCGGTTTTACGTGTTGATACTCAACGATTTTATACGGTGTACCGTTTA
>DBTO01000035.1:2853-3015 GCA_002307095.1 Sulfurospirillum sp. UBA1314 | reverse complement strand
GGCTTATCTCTGCACTGGCATGTTTCTCTTTACTATTTTCAGTGTAGGTGTCGATGGACTCTTTGATGGTGACATCACCATTTTGAGTGGTTAAGCTAACCGTTTTAGCCGCTTCCAGTGTTGAGCCTTCTACCAGAATGTCTTTTTTAGAATCTAAGACGA
>DBTO01000035.1:0-2586 GCA_002307095.1 Sulfurospirillum sp. UBA1314 | reverse complement strand
TAAGACGATGTCACCACTTTTACTAGTAACCGATGAGCTTTTATGCGTTAGGCTCTCCGTCGATGTGGCCGAATTGTCATAAGTTGCTTTGGCAACAGAGATTTTTATCTTTGTGTCTTGGTCTTTACTCGGTATTGGGTTAACAATATCATTGAGAGATTCAGCCATTTTAAAAACATTGTTGAGTGATACTGATGTTTTTTTGGAAATACTCTCTGTTTGAGTCGTCTCTTCAGCGGAGAGTACTTCGATGGAACCTGTGTTGGTAGTGGCTTGGATGGTTTTTTCAGCACTGAGATTGGAGCCTACGACTTTAGCACTACCACTGTCGATAATGATGTTATTGCCACTGTTGATGTTGGAAGATTTAGCAGTAACAGCTGTTTTATCATCTTTTTTGAACTCTGATTCATAAATGGGTTTATTAGACAAACCTAACATTAAAAGATTGCCTAAATTGAAACTGCTTTTTTTACTCCATTGTTCACTTTGGCTAAACTCTTGTGCGGCTGCTATAAGCACTTCATTGGCAGCTTGAAGTTGTAGGTCTGATGCCGCATCGATGTTGGAGCCGATGACTTTGATGTCATTGCCTGATTTTAGGATGATGTTTAACGCTTCGGTTCTAAGTGCTGCTTCTTTTGCGTTTAGGGCGTCTACGCGGTTCATAGAAGCACTTTGGCTCAAACCTCCCCATGAAGATTTGGTGACAGAGTGCATCTCGCCTTCACGGTACTGCTTTGCAAGGACATTGATGTCAGTTTTTGCATCAACGACGATATTTTCTTTTGCGATAAGATTGGCTGATTCTAACGTTACGCTTCCCGTATCGGCTTTTATGAGAATGTTATTGGCGTTTAGATTACTTTGGACGACACTCTCTTTGTATTTGGTGTCTTGTTGGGTTTTTTTACCAAAAAAGCCGCTAGAAGACTGTATTTTTGTATCTTGATAGGTAAGATCATTGGCGGCTAAGATGTTAACGCCCTCTTTACCTTGTAAGACAATCTCTTCACTCGCATTCATCGTAGAGGCAACTACATTCACTTGATTGGCATTGATAGTGATATTTTTACCCTCTAGTGTAGAAGAGGCATTCGTGATAGACTCACCTTTGTTATAGCCTTTGCTTAAGCGAAAGTCATAATTCTCTTTGGTTTCTAACGCTTCGATATTTACTGCCCCATTGGTGGAAGAAAGGGTGATATCTCCCGTGGCTTGAACATTGGTATTGGTAAGTGCTATGTCATCACTGGTTTGCATCGCAAGATTTCCGCCCGAAGTAAATTGTGCAGTTTTACCTTTTTGTGTGGTGTTTTGCGTACCTTGACCATAAGTGTAGGTTTTATCTTGCGTTAATGCCGTACTGGTGATGTTCTGAGCTTGGATGTTCATATCGCCACCAGATTGGATGGTTCCGCTTAGGTTTTCAAGTGCTCCATTGGAAGTAAGAACCATAGTGCCTCCAGAAGTTATAGCACCGTTTTGATTGGTGAGTTTGGAACCAGTTGCTACTTTAAGTGTTCCCTCTGAGGCAATGAGACCATCATTGAGCAAGGTATCTTGGATAACAAGATTGATCTCTCCTGCGGCTATCTTTGCGCCATCACTGCTTACATTTGTACTTGCAAGGTAGACTTCAGGCACGAGGACAGTTTGCCCATCTACCACTTTTTCAACCATCCAAACGATGTTTTTATTGAGGCGTGCTATCTGATCGGACGATAAAGAGATACCTAACTCTAAACCAAGAGAGGATTGAAGGCTTAGAGCATTGTCCATCAAACCTTGGAACTGTGCTAACTCAGAGCCATATCCTTCTAAATAACGACTGCCACTGAGTCTTGTGACACTGTTGCTCACAAGCTGTGTCTCATACATGGCGTCGCCTAGACGTTTGAGCGTTTTCTCGGGGCGGTAATCGAGCTTACTGAGCATATAATCGGAGCTAATAAACGTGTTGTAGTTGGTATAAAGAGGATTGGCTTCGATGAGATAGGGATGATCTTTGGTTTTATTGACCAAAAATGTTCCATATTTGCCTTTTGGAAGGGCGATATTGTCGATGATGGTACTGCTATTTGCTGTGTATTTTACGGCTTGTGTTTGAGAAAGTGACGTATGAGTGTTGGTCTGATAAAGACCTTCATCGGAAGAGATAATCTTATACTCAACACTATTTTGTAAACTAAGAGCTGTATTGACTTCAGCACGGAGTGAATTACTAGCACTCTCAAGTCCTGATGTAAGTGGTGTTACGTTCAAGGCATTTAAGGTTTGGGCATTTTGCGTAAAAAGGTCATTGATAGCAGTATTGGCATCTATGATATTTTGTTTTTTAGCTGTTGCATCAGCAACAACTGTAAGAGAGTTCGTGAGTGTTTCAAAATTTGTAAGATACGTTTCTCCTAATGCGATAGTGCTTTTCAAAGAAGTTATGGTCGATTCTAAAGAGCTTGTATCGTGTGTTGTCCCAGTCGTAGTTCCCAAAGCTTTTATAGATGTGACAACAGATTCTAGTGAAGTAAGCGTTGCTTTTTGCTCATCAAGTGTCTCTTTAAAATTTGTTTTTAAAGAGGTTAAATC
>DBTO01000176.1:3165-3367 GCA_002307095.1 Sulfurospirillum sp. UBA1314 | reverse complement strand
TGCACGAAAACAGAAGGGACTTCCTCAAAAAAGCCCTTGGAACAACGGCTGTGGTAGCAACAGCAGGAGCGAGTGGAGCCTTGGCAAGTGGCAATGAAGCCAAAGCTAAAGGCACTAATGGTGTGGTTTATGGAAAATCTCCGAAAAAAGAGATTTTGTATAAAGAGACAAAAGCATGGGAACTCTATTATAAGAGATCTTA
>DBTO01000176.1:0-2885 GCA_002307095.1 Sulfurospirillum sp. UBA1314 | reverse complement strand
AATGAGTAAAACAATGAACCCTCAGATCTCCCAAACAGCG
The DNA here is from genome assembly GCA_002307095.1 of Sulfurospirillum sp. UBA1314. Classification (GTDB taxonomy): domain Bacteria; phylum Campylobacterota; class Campylobacteria; order Campylobacterales; family Sulfurospirillaceae; genus Sulfurospirillum. The sequence goes on along the minus strand of DBTO01000176.1, from coordinate 2,845 downwards.
AGTAAAATAGGCAGACGTTCATTTCTAAAAATGGCAGCCTTGGGAACCGCAAGTTTTGGAGCAGGAAATCTTCTTGCTAAAGAAGATACCATCAGAGAGGCAACCGCAGAAGAGGTTAAAAACCCATTCCCCGGAAGTAAAACCGTAAAAACAATCTGCTCGATCTGTTCAGCAGGATGTGGTATTAAAGCCGAAGTGCAAAACGGTGTATGGGTCAGACAAGAACCAGCACACGATCATCCAATTAGTGAAGGAAGTCACTGTTGTAAAGGAACCGATCAAATTGATTTGACTAAATCCAAACAACGTATTAAATTCCCAATGAAAAAAGAGAACGGTAAATGGCACCGTATTACATGGGATCAAGCGATTGATGAGATTTCAGCTAAGATGCTTAAAATCAGAGAAGAGAATGGTCCTGATAGCGTGATGTGGCTAGGATCTGCTAAGTTTAATATTCAGCAGTCTTACTATTTTTCCAAATTTGCCGCTCTTTGGGGAACCAATAATATTGACCATGTTGCGCGTATTTGTCACAGTGCTTCTGTTGCAGGTGCAGCCAATACATGGGGCTACGGTGCTATGACCAACCATTTTGGTGATGTCGTTGAAAACTCAAGACTCATTATGATGGTCGGAGCAAACTCTGCAGTTGCCAACCCCATTGGATTTAAACATTTCTTACAAGCCAAAGATAGAGGCGCGAAGTTGATCGTCGTCGATCCTATCTATACCAGAAGTGCTGCTAAAGCGGATATTTATGTCCGTATACGCCCAGGTACCGATATCGCCTTTTCATACGGACTTTTACATGTAATCTTTAAAAATGGCTGGGAAGATCAAGATTTTATCGATCATCGAACCTACGCCATTGATCAAATCAGAGCTGAAGCTGCCAAATGGACACCTGAAGAGACTTCCAATGTTACGGGTGTTCCTGTGGCACAAATCTTAGAAGTCGCAGAATTGTACGCTAAAACGAAACCTGCTAGTATCGCTTGGTCACTGGGCATTACCCAACACTCTGTTGGAAGTTCAAATACGCGTATTCTTCCAATTTTAGCATTGGTAACAGGTAATGCGGCACGTCCTGGCGGCGGCTGTAACATCATTCGTGGTCACGATAACGTTCAAGGTTCAACCGATATGGCGAATATTCCTGATGCCTTGCCAGGCTATTACGGGATTGACGAAGCGTCATGGCGTTATTTTGCTAAAACATGGGGACTCAGCTACGAGTATCTTCAAAGCCGATTCCATCCAGCACCCGATGAAGCCAATCCAAAAAATAAAAAATGGATGCACGAAAAAGGGTATTCCCTCTCCAAATGGTGGCAAGGTGTGCTTCAAGAGGAAAAAACCTACTCTTCCGCTCCTGTGCGTGTTCTATGGGTTCAAGGCGTGGGAATTACCTCAATGTCCCAACAGGTGAAGATTAAAGAAGCGGTCGATAAACTTGATTTATTGGTGATTGCGGAACCTTTTGTCAACGAGGTTGCTATCATTACCGATCGCCAAGATGGTATTTATATCTTACCTGCTGCGACGCAATTTGAAAGTGAAGGTGTGGTCACCGCAACCAATCGTTCGGGTCAATGGCGTTCCCAAGTGGTTAAACCGCTTCATGAGAGCAAAGAAGACCAAGAGATTATGTTTGCGTTTGCGAAAAAATTTGGTTTCTATGATGAATTCGTTAAAGGTATGAAATTACGAGCCGAGAAAGGTGACGTGGTTCAGTACAAAGATGATTTTGTTTGGCCAGATGATGCACAACGCGAAATTGCGCGTACGATCAAGAGTATTGGACTCTCTGGTTGGACGCCTGAGCGACTGCGTAAACACCAAGAAAATTGGCACCTGTTCGACCCGATCACCCTCAAAGGAAGAGGCGAGATGGAAGGTGAAAACTACGCACTTCCTTGGCCATGTTGGGATGAAAAACATCCAGGTTCGCCTGTATTGTGGAATGCAAAACTACCCGTCAGTGAAGGTGGTATGGGCTTTAGAAATCGCTTTGGCATGGAGCACAATGGTGTCAGCCAAATTGCCGATGAAACCGTTACACTTCCCGGACAGCAAATCAAAGGTGGCTACCCACAACTAACCAAAGCGAATATCGAGCAAGTGCTTGGCATCACGCTCAGCGAAGAAGAAAAAGCGCAAATGGGACCTAACTGGACGATGGACTTTAGTGGCATTATTCAGCAAAAAGCGCGTGAAAAAGGGGTTTGTGTCTTTGGAAATGCCAGAGCACGCTCTATCGTGTGGGAATTTCCAGATCCTGTGCCAGTTCATAGAGAGCCGATTCACTCACCCCGTTGGGATTTGGTGCAAAAATACCCAGCACTTCCTGATCAAGCGAAAAACTTTAGGGTAGCTACAAAATTCATCTCGGAACAACAAGCACAAGACTGGTCCAAAGAGTTTCCAACGATCATCACTTCGATGCGCTTAGTCAATTTAAGTGGTGCTGGAATGCTTGAGCGAACGAGTAAATATCTCTCCGCTATTACGCCAGAAATGTTTGCCAATATTCATCCTGATTTGGCTTCTAAATATGGTATTGAAGACAAAGATATGATGTGGATTCATGCACCGCAAGGTACGAAGATTAAGGTGCGAGCGCACTATAACCGCAGTGTAACAGCTGATCGTATTTGTATGCCGTATAACTTTGCAGGTATTATGCAAGGCGTTGATCTCAGCGAGCGTTACCCCTCTGGGACTAAGCCTTATACGATCGGTGAGAGTTATAACACGATCATTAACTACGGATTTGATCCGATCACCCAAATATCAGAGTTCAACGCAGGTCTATGTCGCGTTGAGAAAGCGTAAGGAGAGA
>DBTO01000105.1 GCA_002307095.1 Sulfurospirillum sp. UBA1314 | reverse complement strand
AGCGTTATGCTGACAATATTGGAGATATTTTTCGTATTTTCCACAATATGAAATCCGCCGCAGGATTTTTAAAACTAGATCCTATTATTAAATTAGCGGTGTTGTGTGAAGATATCGTCGAAGAAGCGCGCGTGTTGCAAGGTCCAGCGAGTGAAGAGTTTATTGACTGGTTACTGCTGGTTAGCGATCAATTTGAAAAATACCGCAAAGATGTGGAGAGTGATGCCGCATTTTTTACGGTTTTAAATCCCTTAATTATTAAAGTACCTCATATGTTGGAGAGAGCGTGAAGCAATTAGTTGCCTACATTACGGCGGGTTTTCCCGATAAACATTTTTCATTAGATTTGGTTTCTGCTTTAAAAGAAGCAGGTGTCGATAAGCTAGAGTTAGGAATCCCTTTTTCTGATCCTGTCGCAGATGGTCCGATTATCGAAGTGGCCAATTTGCATGCGTTGCAAAATGGCTTTAAGATGGAGACGCTTTTTGAAATCTCTCAAAAAGTTGCACCTACGATTGAGACCTATTGGATGGGGTATTTCAACCCTTTTTACCATAAAGGTATGGAGACATTCGCTCAAAAAGCAACTGAATTTGGTGTCAAAGGGTTTATTATCCCTGATCTTCCGCATGAAGAAGCGACTCCTTACATTCCCTTGATGGATCAATACCGCCTTTCTCTTATTAGTTTTGTTGCGCCAACGGATAGCAAAGAGCGCATTGCAGACGTTGTTAAACATGCCAAAGGGTTTATTTACCTTGTCGCGTATGCAGGCATTACAGGAGCGCACGCGAGTGAGGATTTGACCAAAACGATTCAAGCCATTAAAGAGCAGAGTCAAACACCTCTGTTTGTAGGGTTTGGTGTCAATGAGAAGACCGCAAAAGAGCGTGTACGTGGTGTGGATGGTGTTATTGTAGGCAGTGCTTTTGTCGAAGTGCTTTTAAATGAAAATCTCAGTGGAAGTGAAAAGATTGCAACTATTGCTCAAAAAGCAAAAATTATTAAAGAGAAAATTAACGCCTAAAATGGTTGAGCAGTGACACACATGTCACTGTTTTTTCTGCGTGGAATCTCCTGGCTGTTTGAGTTTTGCAAGCAGTGAATCAAAAGACTCTTTTGCCAAAATATCGGCAAATTGAGTGCGATAAGTCTGAATAATGCTTACTCCTAAAATATCCACATCGTAAATCATCCAACTACCATTTTTATCTTTATAAAATTTGTAGATAATTTCATACACTTCGCTGTTTTTCATAAGGTGCGTCGTCAAATGAATACGCGTATCTTTGATCTTTTCCAAATTCTTAATGACGATTTTTTCATCGGTATAAAGATCGAGTTTTTCCATGTACGATATTTTGAGTTTCATCTCAAAAAGTTTGGTAAATTCAATCTGTTTTGCGGGTGTAAGAGCTGACCACTGTTTTCCACCTAGTGCAAGTTGTGACATAAGCGTGTAATCAAAAATGGAATCAAAAATGGCAAATAGTTTTGCAGATTTTTCATCTTTTTGCATTTTTTTATCACGTAAAAGGCTGGTTGCCGTGTCAATATTGTTTTGCATAAAAGCAGATATATCCTGCTCTTCAATCGCAAAAAGCGAATGCGAAAACAACAATGTCACCATTAAAAAGGCACAAATTCGTTTCATGACGTTATTCACTTATGAGTTTATCTCTTCTTGATTCGTAGAAATTACGTAAGAAGGGGTAGAGTTCGATCGCATCTTTTTTAAAGTTGTCATACTCTTTTACATGTAAAGAGGTTTTATTGATAGTATAAAAAGCGGTTGCGGCTATTCCTTGTCCCGTATTATCGACTAAATTGGCATCACCACGGCCTTTCATGTAGGTGATTGGATTGAGCCACATATCACCCGTTAGACCCACGATATCGCGAATATTAGATGGTCCGAAGAACGGTAACACAACATGGAATCCACTGCCAACACCATAATAACCTAATGTTTGTCCCAAATCCTCATCATGTGTTTTAATGTTTAGTTCTTCACTTGCAACGTCACGAAAGCCCAAAATACCCATGGTTGAATTGAGAACAAAACGTTCTGTCTCTTCCAAACTGTTATAAAATTTGAGTTGTAAAAGGTTATTAACAAGACGAATAGGAAAAAAGAGATTGTCAAAGAAGTTGGAAACACCATTGCGCGCCATTTGTGGCACTACGTAGGCATATCCCTGTGCGGTTGGTCTTAGTAAATATTCATAAAATTTATCATTGAAACTTGTCATAATCTCATTATAACCGCTAAGTGGATCAAAAATATTTTCGCTGTTTTTGCTTTTAAATTCCGCTTCAAAGTCGTCACCACCATGAACAGTCGTTCCAATATAGTCGCTTGCACACAAAAATGTTAGACTCAGTAAACAGGCTAAAATAAAACGCAAAGTGGTACCTCTTTCTTTTAAAATTGCGCAATTATAGGATTTTTTTGATTTAAAGTAAATTAAAGCAGGCATCTTTGCTTATAACTAGATTAAAACAAGCAAAATTTAATCTTATTTTGA
>DBTO01000232.1:936-5925 GCA_002307095.1 Sulfurospirillum sp. UBA1314 | reverse complement strand
CAAATATCCTGTAAATGGCTACATTATTCTCCACCATCTGTTCAAGCGAAAAATGCGTTTTGGCGAAGGTTTGAATCTTCTCTTTATCAAAAGGATATTCGAGTGCCTTTTGCATCAAAACGCAGAGTTCATGCGGCGCTTTGGGTGTGAAGAAAAAGCCTGTTTCACCCTCTTTGACATAATCTTGTGTCGCGCCAATCGGTGTTGCCAAAAGGGGCACGCCCATCGCAAGACTCTCCACATTGGCGCGTCCAAAAGTTTCAGGTTTGGTGGAAGCGGAGATGGTAAGATCGGCTAGTGCGTAGAGCTCTTTCATCTTCGATTGGCTTCCTAAAAAAACAATATCTTCCGAAAAATCAGAATCAGCCACCAAGTTTTGAAGCTCTTCATAGTAGGAGATACGACTAGGATCAATACCTCCCACAAAAAAGAGTTTGATGTCCTCTCTTTTTGCACGAAGCTCTAAAAAAGCACGAATCGTGGTGGCTTGATCTTTCCAGTGGGTGATGCGAGCCACATGCAAAATAACACGCTTTTGGGCTAAATGATGCTCTACTTTAAAGGCTTCCATAAACGGTGTATCGAGTTCATGGGTGTTGAAGTAGTTAAAATCAATGCCTCTTGGAATCAGATGAATCTTAGACTCATCGGCATGAAAATGCTTGATGACGTGATCGATTAAAAACGAGCTTGCACAAATGATCTGATCAGCGTTGACCATAATGGCACTGTATCGATTGACCGAATTAAAGCCATGCACGGTTGAAACAACGGGAAGGTGCAACAATTTATTGGCAAAAAAGACCATCCACGCAGGCACACGACTTCTTACATGTAAAAGATCGGGTTTGATTTTTTGAAGGGCACGGTAGAGTTTCCAGATGCGCCAAGGAGCGCTCAGTACGTTTTTTGAGCAGACATTGACCTTTACATGTAAAGCTCCATCGCGTTCTAATGGTTCAACCAATTTGCCGCCGTTGCTGATGACGACACTCTCAAATCCTCTTTTGACCAGTTCGCGTGAGAGCTCAACGACCCCTCTCTCTACGCCACCTTCATTCAGTTCTGGGATGAGTTGAACGATTTTCATGCGTTTACCTTTTGCGCGTAATGGTGAAAGTCTATTTTGAGATTTTTGTTTCCGAGTGTGCCATCAAAAAGATGCAGGTACCCCTCTTTTTCAAGGGTTTGGGTCATCGTGAAAAATTTGTTGTTTTTGGCTTCGCTGAGTGGCAGTATCTCCACACACGACGTGCCATAACTGATTGCTTCACTGATCATTGAAGTCGAGTCAATGGTAATGAAAACAACCTCGCATTGATGCAGAAAATCGGCAATAGGATTGATCTTATTGCGCGAGAAAATCACGCTGTAGGCAAAAGGGTAACTTTGTACTAAGCGTTCAATCGCTTCGGGTGTTCTTGGCGATGTGGTTACGGCGATTTCATAGCCTTGAAACGCTTTAAAAATAAAATCCAATTGCGCTTTGATGCGCTCTTGATCCATCGTAAAAAGCGCGTTGTTCCCCCCGATAATAATGCCCACAGATTTGCCTTTAGGTACAAAAAGCCCTTTGGGTTCTACGTAACTAAAATTGGCGGGGAGCGAAATGATATTGTTTTGTTTTGGTGGGTGGTCATGGGCTTGTGCAAAGATCAGATCGAAATCATAACGATAGCTTTGTGGCAGCATCATTGTGATTGATTTGATGCCCAATTTTCGAGCAAGTGTTTTATTTGCATAGTAGGTACTTGAACCTGCGGAGACGATACAATCGTAGCTTTGCGTGATAGGCTGCTCCAGTTTAAACAACGAAGTCGTGTAGATTTTGAGGCGATCGAGCACGTAAGAAAACAGTTTAAAAACTTTACATGTAAACTGTACAGGGAAGATTTTATAGTCTGCCCCAAGATGTTTAGCAAGGGCGATCGATTGATTCAGATGCCCCATGCGCCCGTCGTTTAAAATAAGAATGTTCACTTGCCAATTCTCCAGCGATCGTGCATCCAAAACCACTGCTCAGGATAGGTTCGCACCACATCTTCGATAATGTCGTTGTAGTGTTGGGTTAGACGTGCTATTTTTTCAGAATCACTCAGACTCTCTGGCAAATCGATTTCAGCACAAGAGCCCATAATGACTTTATAACGACCATCGCTTTGGCGTGCCATAAATAGCGGCACAACGGAAGGTTTATAACGCAATTTAAACAGGGCTGTTGAGGTCACCGTATCGGCACTGTTGCCAAAGAAAGTGGCTTTAATACTGTTGGCACCGCTCATTTTTTGGTCAATGAGCATGCCCGCGATGCCTCTATTTTTGATGGTCTTAACAATGGCGGCAATGGCTTGATCTTTGTAGGCGAGATCATTGCCAAAGCGTTTGCGAAAAGGGACGGTTAAGCGCTCCTCAATCAATGCGTTATTGCCTTTTCTTCCAATCACTAGAAGTGGGTAACCGTGTTTGGCGACAAAGTGAGCGAGAAATTCCCAGTTGCCAAAATGAGCGGTTAAAAAGAGGGTACCATGCTCGCGTGTTTTAAACAGAGCATCGATCATCTCAATGGCCTCATCGTAGTTGGAAACCATGCCATCAAGATCAATGCGGTTTTGCATCATTAAAAAAATCTCAGCCACGATAATAGCAACGCTTTCATAGGTTTTTTGAGCTAAAAGAAGACGCTCTTGATCAGAATTTCCCATGTGCGCACGCTCTAAATTTGTCACGGTAATGTAGCGACGTTTGGAATCAATACGAAATAAAAGGGAGGCGAGTGCTTTGCAGAGCGCGTAAATAGCTCTTTTAGGAAGGAGCATGGTTAAGAGTAAAACACCTTTGACGGTATAGTATTCCAAAAAAATTCTCATCTCATCACTTTCAAAATTGAATTAAGGTAAAATTGTATCCAAAATGAGCCAAAGAGGTACTTAATGATCTGTGTGTTCGATATAGAGACCATCCCTGATACCACGCTAATTCGTAATGTGTTGAGCCTTGAAGGAGACGATCTTGAGGTCTCTCTTTTAGCGCAAAAAGAACAAGAAGAGAAGAGTGGAAGTAGCTTTTTACCGCTCTGTTTTCATAAAATTGTGGCGATTTCCGCGGTGATTGCTGATGATTTTGGCATCTTTCGCAAGGTGAGTAGCATCGAGGGAAAGAACGAACATGAGATGATCAAAAGCTTTTTAGGCTTCATCAACAAGCACAATCCAAAGCTGGTCAGTTTTAACGGGCGCAGCTTTGATATACCACTTCTTATGCTTCGCGCGATGCAATATAATCTTACATGTAACGCTTATTTTGAAGCCGAAAATCGTGAGCTAAACAAGAACAAGTGGGAGAATTACCGTGCGCGCTACAGTGATCGCTTTCATATTGATCTTTTAGACCATCTCTGCGAATTTGGCGCGGTACGTGGGCTTAAACTCGATCATGTCTGCTCGATGGTGGGACTTCCTGGTAAGTATGATGTGCATGGCGATCAGGTATTACAGCTTTTTTATGCGGGTGAAATCGAAAAAATCAAAGAGTATTGCGAGAGCGATGTGCTCAATACCTATTGGCTTTTTTTGAAGTATGAACTGCTTAAAGGGAACCTCATTATAGAGGATTATCAGCGTGCATTGGTTACAATGCAAGAAAATTTACGGGTTGAAAAGTCCTATACGGATGTTTTTGGCATCGCAATTGAAGAAGAACTGTACAAGGAGAACCATTGAAAGCGATTTTTAGAGAGTATGACATCAGAGGTATTTACGAAAAAGAGTTGAACGAGCAAACGGTTAAACTTATTGGGTATTTTTTAGGAAAACAGATTGTCAAAGTGGGTAAAACGGTTGCCATCGGTTATGACGCACGTTCACATTCACCGATTTTGTGTGAGTATTTAACAAGTGGTTTGAACAAAGCAGGCTGTAACGTGCTTACGATGGGCTTGGTTGCAACGCCTGTGAATTACTTTAGTAACTTTCAAAACTTCGATGGCGTGAGTCCCAATGCGTCTATTATGATCACAGGTTCTCACAATCCAAGTGAATACAATGGGTTTAAAATCACGATTGATAAAAAACCGTTTTTTGGCGAAGATATTTACGCCCTTGGTCGAGAGATTATCCAAAATTACGAGCTGGAAATCGAAGATGATTTGAGTTCTGCATTCATTAATGCGAAAGAGCGTTATATTGCGTATTTGATTAAAGAGTTTGACCACCTCAAAGGCTTCAAGCAGCCGTTTGTCTATGACTGTGGCAACGGCGTTGCAGGCGTTGTCGTCCAAGATGTTTTCAAAGCGCTGGACTTTACATGTAAAGGGTTATTTACAGACCCAGATGGCACATTTCCAAACCATCATCCCGATCCAACGGTAGAAAAAAATCTTAAAGACATCAAAAAAGAGCTTGAAGGCGAGTATGCGCTTGGGTTTGCGTATGATGGCGATGCCGATAGATTGGCATTTCTGACGAAGCATAACAATGTCAAAGGTGACATTATGGCGATTTTGTTTTCAAGTGCTATGAAAAATCCAACGGTCATTGGCGAAGTAAAATGTTCTCAAGTGATGTACGATGAGATCAACAAACGTGGCAAGGCGATTATGTATAAAACGGGTCACAGTAACCTCAAAGTCATGATCGCTAAAACCAATGCCGATTTTGCAGCCGAAGTCAGTGGTCACCTCTTCTTTAATGATCGTTATTTTGGTTATGACGATGCGATTTATGCCACACTTCGTATGATTGAAATGGTTAAAAATGGGTTAGATGTCGATGCAGAGATCGCCAAATTACCTGTCGTTTACTCCACCGAAGAGCTTAAAGTGGAAACCAATGAGAGTGAGAAATTCCCTCTTGTAGATAAGGTCAAAGAGCTTTTAAAAAATCCTCCAAAAGATTTTCCTGCCATTAAAGAAATCGTCGATGTCGATGGCGTCAGAGTCATCTTTAACGATGGTTGGGGCTTGGTTAGAGCAAGCAATACAACGCCCGTTTT
>DBTO01000232.1:0-555 GCA_002307095.1 Sulfurospirillum sp. UBA1314 | reverse complement strand
TCATCTTAGCAGGCGGAAGCGGAACAAGGCTTTATCCTGTGACGCAAACGATTAGCAAACAGTTGCTGCCCATTTACGATAAACCGATGATCTATTATCCGCTCTCTGTTTTGATGTTAGCTGGTATTCGGGAAATCTTGATTATCTCAACCCCTCAAGACATTGGCAAATTTGAAGAGCTGTTTGGAAATGGCTCTCATTGGGGTATTTCGCTTTCCTATAAAATTCAACCCAGTCCAGATGGATTGGCACAAGCGTTTCTTTTAGGCGAAGAGTTTATTGGGAACGATAGTGTCTGCTTAATCTTGGGTGATAATATCTTCTACGGTCAAGGCTTTACTCCACTGCTTCAAAATTCAGCCAAACTCGAAAAAGGCGCTATTGTATTTGGCTATCAAGTCAAAGATCCGCAACGTTTTGGCGTGGTTGAATTTGATGAAAATCAAAAAGCGATGAGTATTGAAGAAAAACCCAAAAACCCCAAGTCTAATTTTGCGGTCACGGGGCTCTATTTCTACGATAACAGCGTCATTGAGATCGCCAAAGCGGTCAAAC
>DBTO01000048.1 GCA_002307095.1 Sulfurospirillum sp. UBA1314 | reverse complement strand
ACCGTTTCACCTTTTCCATACGTCATTCAAGCCTAAGCAAGAGTGGCATAATGGTAGTTTACTTTCTGTTGCACTAATCCCTTAGGTTACCCTAGCCGTCCGTTAGACGGAACCATGTCTCACATGCAGCCCGGACTTTCCTCTTAAGAGAAACTCTCAAGCAATCACCTACTGTACCTTGTAAGATACATTTTATCAAACTTCTACTTAAAATATTCAGTTTTGTGGGGTTTGTGTGTCGATATACGAAGACCTCGTTACTGTACCTAGGTTTTAAACCTTTTCAAAAGATAGAGGCTTCGTGTACTAACTTTTAATAATAATCTAGGTGTTAGACACCGTTTACAAGTATAAAGAAGTACACACATTATACAAAAAAAGGATTTACATGCGTAAAGTTTTTGTCGGTGTTGATGTCGCTAGTGGAAAACTTGATATTTCCATTACTCTTGATGGTTTAATATATGACCCTCTCCAAATCTTAAATAATGAGAGTTCTATCTTGGGTTTTTTTGATTATTTAAAGACGACCTATAAAAAAAGTGAGTTTTACTTCGGTTATGAAGCTACTTCAAACTATATGCACGTACTCCAAAAACTTGCTCATAAAAATGATTTTAAGCAAATCATGATCAATCCTTACGTGATGGCACATTATCTTAAGCACTTGAGTTCTCGTAAAAAAAATGACAAAATTGATAGTAAAGGTATTGCTAAATTTATTCAAACCTTAGATCAAGAAGATTTTAAAACCATTTTTAATCAAGATCACAAGTCATTAAGAAAATACACATCAGCTATTAATCTTCTACGTAAACTTGAAACGCAATTAAAAAACTTCATCCATTCTCAAAAAGAAAACCCTATTGATTCTTTAGATTTGTTTCTCGTATCTTTAGAACTTAAAATTAAAGAAACCAAAAAAGGCTTAGAAAAAGAAGCCGAAAAAGTATTAAAAGAGCTTTTCCCTCACGTAGTTGAACTTCAAAAAGAGATCAAAGGCGTAGGCTATGCGCTCCTTTTGGAGTTAGTTCCCATTTTCCTAAAATCTCAAAACTACACCTTAAAACAACTGCAAAGTTTCGTAGGTCTTAGTCCTCGTATTTTTGAGAGTGGTACATCAGTTCGTAAAAAAGAGTCACTCTCCAAACGAGGAAGCTCCCTTGTTAGAAAACTACTTTATCTCTCGGCTATGTCTGCCATTCGTTTTAACGACATTATCAAAGAAAAATACACTCGCCTAGTCGAAGGTGGTAAAAATAAAATGGTCGCTCTCGTCGCATGTATGTCTCACCTCTTCCGTGCTGTTTACATCAAATTCAATCAAGGATTAGTTCATGCGTAAAACTAAAAAAATGGTTGTTAAGTTGGGTGACTTAGTTACTGGTGAAAAAAGGAAAATTGCACCTATGATAGTTCATCTTATTGGTCATTCATATGTTACAGGACATCAGCGTGATGGTAGTTCTGTATCTTTACGTATTGAAGACGTTGTTATTTTGAAGAGTCTATAGTGTCTAAATGTATCCTTTTTAACCGAATCCCACGCCAAATGGCACACTTCCCTCTTTGCCCTGAGAGTTACGATTTTTGTATCCCTCTTGATAAATTGAGACTTAAATTCGTAGCGATCAATGATTTAAAAGTACGTAGAGTTGAACTTTTTCTACGTCACCAAGATAGGGATTTACCAGTCGGTAAGATTGAACTTTACCATTCAGGAACGATTCATAACTATGAGCACACCTTTGAAAGTGCCAAATTATTAGCCGAAGAGATTGTCATGCGTTTTAACAGTTTTGAGCCTAACGGTCAACAACAATTTCAATTTTAAAAAGGAGTCAACAATGTTTAGAATCATTATGAATAACAATGTTATGGATACGTGTAGAACATATTCTCAGGCGCTTAACAAAGCTAAAAAAATCAAAAAGCTTTTTTGTAAAACCTATGAGGTTATTGTCGAAGATGAACGTGGTTTAATCATGGATAGGCTTTAAATGAGATTTGACATTTCTAAAGGAGATTATGAGCTTCTTTGTTCTGTTCTTAAATTATTAAGAGAAAAAGGGGGTAAAAATCCAAGTATTACACGTACGGAACTGGTAAGAGAGTCAGGGGTGACAAATTCCCATTTGTCTAAAAAAATATTCAATTTACATTTAAAAGAAAAACAACTAAAGGAAAGAATCGCATGAAATTAACATCAAAAGTAGTAGACGGTAAAGAAATTCCAGTCATTATCCATGAGCCTGTAAACAACGGAGAAGCAGCAAACAACGTCGGTCTCAAAGACATGTCACCAAAAATCGGTGAAGGTGAAATGACCATGGATAAATTTAACGAAATGATGGCTCTCTACAATGCAAGAGTAAACGCTAACCAAGTCACTCTATCTGCTCAGATCAGCGCACGTGAAGTTCAAAAAGGTAAAGAACGTACAGATAAAACAACTGGTGCTCCTGTTCTTGACAATGAAGGCAATCAAACCTTTTATCCAAGCCGTTACAAAATCACACTCATTTTTAAGGGCGGTACCCTCGTTCAAAATGTCTCCGAGGCAATGTACAACGAACTAGAGCTCAATAGTACGTACATGTTCAAAGGCTCACTAGGTTTCGTTAAAGACTTCGGTCAAGATGTTCTCTCTCCAATTTGGCAATCTTGGGAGAAAGTAGCGTAACACATGAGGGCTTAATCGCCCTCTTTTTGTTTCTTGAAACTCTATCCGTAGAGCTTCAAAAAGCGAAAATAACTTTGCCCCCACAATGGTTTATCAAGGGGGGTTAGGTGCGACAAATATCAAAAAGGTTTTAAATGCAAAAACTCGTCAAACTTTGGCAAAATATCGACACTTTAAAATACCATCTTTATCCGTCTCAACTTTTGCAAGGTGCAGATATTTCTGCTTATAACACTCTGCTTGATACGCTCTTCTCCACAAAGCTCCAAGCACAAAGCCAAAAAAACGAGAATAAAAGCTTTGCCCAATACCAACACTCATTTGGTGGTGACTTTTTTCAAATTATGCCTGCTACTGTGCGTGGATTTAGTGTATCCATTAAAAACCACGACATTACAATCCATCTAAAAAAGATGGTCACCACAATAGACCCAAACCCATTCTGTAAAGTTGAATTTAGAGCCTCTTTTTTACAGCGTTATGGTTATATCTCCGCTATTCAAAAAGTCAACAAGTTTTTAAGAGATTTTATAATCTCTCACTACACAATTAAGATCAGTGAAATACATCTACAATGCGACATACAAGGGCATAACTTCACCGTCCTAGATTTTCATCGTACCAAATCAAAAACACGCAATAACCGTTATTATGACGATGAAATAGGCTGTGATAGCTTTTACCATTCAGGACGTAACTTCCAAGGTTTTATGAAAGGCGGTGGCGATTACTTAATGCGTGTCTACAATAAAACCAAAGAGATTAAAAAATTCCCAAACAAGGGCTTCATTGAAGGCTTATGGCGCACAAATAAAGACTACGACGAAACAAAAGAAGTCTTTAGGATTGAGTTTCAGATCAGGAGAGAAAAACTTAAAAATATGGTCATTGACGGTCAAATCCTAGACGGTTTTGAAATAATCCTTAATAACCTTAACAATCTTTGGGGTCGTTGCTTAGAAGATTTCAGCCTCAGAGACATCAGCGATCAAGATACTACGGAGATTATGCTAGGTTTTAAAACACTTAAAAATGGCTCTCAAAAAATGCTCACTACTGATGCTGTAAGACAAAGGTTTACACGTTCAGACGTTCACCCTCTTTGGGCTGTAATCGGTACATTTAATGGTCATTATCAAACTGCAAAAATTGACACATTTGTCAAACCATTTACAACAGATTTTATTTACGTTCATAACGCATTTAAAGCCTTCCTTTCCACATCACTTTCACACTTTGGTGATCTTCGTCCAGCCACGATTGAAGAGGCATTAACTAAAGTTCAAGAATATACTCAAAGCAAACATGAAAAGACAGTCTTAGAAGATGTTTATAGTAAACGCCTTGATCGTTTCAACAAGCTTGAAATTTACAATCCTGACGATGAAAAGCTATACACAAATAAACATTACTTTGTGAATCGTGTATTTGACACTATAGAGCAAACCTATAACGCGTTACATGATGTAGGTGTAGGACAAAGTGATGAATTTATTGATAAATTATCCCAATGTTGTGGAGCTTAAAATGAGTTTTAAAATTGGTTATAAATTAAGTTTTCGAATAAAAGGTTCTGATAATTTTTCTGTTGCATATATATTTCATTATCCTTCTAATGAAGTATGTGCTTCTAATTTATTGCATTCTGAATTAGATGAATTAAATTTTGTTTCTGACGAACTCTGCAATATATTTCCGAGTATGAATAAATTATCAAAAGAGTTTAAAAAATGAAATGCCTAGTCTGCGGTAAACCTATAAAGCAACAAACTGTTTTGGTTCGTGGTGGCTTTGCTTTTAAAGGACGTCCTAAAACCTACTGTTCAGATCATTGCAGAGACTTTACTAAATATTTTAACGCAATGCAAAAAGAGTTAGATCAAATTGAACTAGATGACGAACACAAACGCAAAATAAGAGGTGAAATGTTCAGGGTAGGTAATTCCCTTAAGTTTCCAACGATTGTTAATTTTAGTACTAAAACGTCTTGAGACAAAGGAGCATAAATGACTTACCTAACAAAACAAAAAAATCGGTTAAAACTCTCTTTTTACCGTTGGCTACGTAACTACCTCTTAGTAAGTTACTTTCAGAATGTAGGTGCAAATATTGAAAGATTTTGCTTAATCTGTGATCTCTCAGACGAGATTGAATTTTTAGAAGGAAGGATTTGAAAAATGATTGATTGGTCAAAAATAAAACATTTCAAAAAAGAAGAGTTTACATGTAATTGCGGTTGTGGTCTCAATAATATGAGTCAGGTCTTCATTGAAGTTTTAGACGGTGCACGTGATCTTGCAGGTGTACCGTTTAAGATTAATTGCGGTTGTCGTTGTGAAAAACATAACAAAATAGTGGGAGGTGTAACAGACAGTGCACATTGTAAAGGATTGGCGGTGGATATTTCCGCTCGTGATGATAGCATTCGATTTGCTATTGTGGAAGCTCTTTTAAGAGTTGAGTTTCAGCGTGTGCTGATTTACCCTACGTTCGTACACGTAGACATGGATTTGAGTAAACCAAATCCTATTTTAAAATTAATGAAATAAAGGAAAAAAATGAAATTAAGTGAAATTAATTGGTCAGTTGTTCTTAAAAATGTTGGTGGTGTTGTTACTACTTTTAACCCTGCAATTGGTAGCGGTTTAGTAGTAGCTAGTGAGGTCGTAGATAAACTTAACGGTGATTCTATGCTATCTGATAACGAAGTCTTGAAAAATAACGTTGTAGGTCTTTCTGCGTGTGCAGATATTCTTACTGACTACCTTCAAAAAGTTGAGCTTAATCAAGCTCCTACAACTGATAACCTCAAAGTGGTTTTAGTTTCTAT
Source organism: Sulfurospirillum sp. UBA1314 (assembly GCA_002307095.1). Taxonomy (GTDB): domain Bacteria; phylum Campylobacterota; class Campylobacteria; order Campylobacterales; family Sulfurospirillaceae; genus Sulfurospirillum. The sequence goes on along the minus strand of DBTO01000048.1, from coordinate 4,320 downwards.
TCAGTCTTTGGATACGTTGCTAGATAAAAACTATGCAATTATGAAGTAAGGGGGTCAATATGTCTGTATCTTATCATGCCATTGTTGGTTTTGGTTCTTCTGAAACTATTGTTCTTTCTGATTCTAGTTCAGTTGTTCTTAGTTCTAATAGGCTTTATCTTCTTATTTATTCTGTTATTGATGATGGTGCCCCCTCTTTTTTGGTTGCTACTAATTTTGATCTTCCTGAGTCTGATTCTATTAGTACTCAGTATCCTTTACCTATTGGCGAATTAGCTTTTACTCGTTCTCATGAGGGTGCTTTTTCTTATTATCTTACTTTAAATTCTGCTAATTTAGAAGCTTCTCAGCTTATTGGTTTTTCTGTTGATACTTCTTATCTTAGCTATTTAAATGGTCTTGATGGTGGTGGCACAACCGATACCTCTCTCTTAGATTCCCTCAACGGAAATTTCGGAAGCTACCCAGACGGTACTTACGTTACCGTTCAAGGTCTTACAACAAGAACCTATACAGTTCAATCAAGCTCTTTAGGTTGGGATTCACCATCAACGGGTAGTTTGATTATTACGTATCGTTTAAAGGACTCTGATGGCAATTTCTTGGAAGCTCCTCATGTACTTTTATCTCAAAAGATTGAGGCGGTTTAACATGGGTGCTTACGCTAGAGATGTTTTTTCTAATACTAATGGTGGCGGTGGAATGATGGTCGGTGGGGGTTCTTCTTCCTCCGCTAATAATGCTTCTTATCAGGGTCGCTATACTGTTTCTAATAACGTTTCCTATGCTCGTTCGTCTTCTGTTTCTCCTTTGACGTCTTCTGAAACTACTGTTGTTTCTCAATCAGGTACTGGCGTTGGTACTGTTAAACAATATTCCTCTACTAGCGTTACTAATCTCAACGTTGCCGATTATGTTAAGAACTTAACAAACGCTAGCGGTGGTATGTCTTATACGTATTACACGGATGAGCAAAAAGCACAAATGACCGCCCCTGAGCGTTCACTTGTTGAACAGTATGAAGCTATGCAAAAAGTAGCTGAAGATCAAAATAAAAAGAAAGAGGAGGTTAAAGAGCAAACTAAGGGCGTCGCAGATGGTGTTAGTTACCAATCAGGTGATACATTGCCGTCCGTTCTCTCTAAAAATGCTAAGTCTCTTACAGAAGCCATTAATGCTTTAACCAATACTTTTACTGATCAGTTTACTTTACTGAATAATTACATGATGGGCAGTCTAATTTATCAACAACAATTTTTAGACATTAAGACGGCTGAAAGTGGTCTAAAAATTGAGTCTATGGAATATAATAAGACGCAACAAACAGTATATGATCTTGATGGTAATGTTCTTGGTTCAGCTGTGCCTCGTTATCTTAAAGTACAAAAAGATGCTGTTGTGGGCATTGATAACACGGACAAAATTAATTTTGATCTTGATGAAGATGGCGATTTGGATGATATTGTTAACGGTATTGATCTTCCTTCTATTTTTGGTTATAGTGGTGATTCTGAAGTTATAAAAGAATTTTACACACGTTTGGGTGGACAAGGATTATAATATGTTTCAAAAGATTAAAGAGCAGTTTTTTGGTTGGGTGTATGTTGTTATCTTTTTTTCTTTGTTGTTTATAGTTTTTTTTGGTCGTGATATTTATGATCTCTTAAGGCTTTTATAATTGCAATAAGCCATTTTTTTTGGCTTATTGTTTATTTTATTTCTATCTTTATATTTTCTTTTCTGTTTTTGTTATCTGATAAATTTTTTGTCGTTTGTGGTGTTTCTTTTTTTATTGTTTTGTATGATAGCATACCTATGTGGTGATAGGGGCTATATAGATTTTCTTCGTAGTTGTCATACCTTTTTGATAGCATAGTAATTGCTTGACCTGATTGTAAAACTGCATTATTTATTGTTTCATATTTTCCATTTAGCATAGCATTTGCATATTTTACTATTATTTTTTCTTTAGATAAATTTATAAGTATTATTTCTGCACTAAGTGGACTTCTGTATAGGTACATACATACTTTTTCATTTGCGTATTTACATGGTGGAATTGCATATAAATTATTCATAATTGCTAATGATATTAATATTTTCTTCATGCTTCTTCCTATGTTTTTTTTATCTTTATATCTTATTTAAAATTATATTTTCCTTTTTTTTGATTGTGTCATTCTATCTCTTCAAAAAGCCTACTCCTTCGCCTTTTTTAAATACCCTTATTCCATCTTTCTTTTAACTTCTAACATTCTCGAAAAAAAGTGAGGTGTTAAATGGCAGGTCAAGTTAAACAAATTGGTCAAAATACTGCTGAAGAATTTTTTGAAACAATTCTTTACATGACTGCGTATCAAGAAACGCGTACAATTATGCAAGAATATACCAAGGATATTGATAGTCCTATTTTAAAAGAGGCTATCGAATCTGCTATGTCTGTCGCTGTTTTTGGTGCTGTCTTTTATGCTGTTCAGAAACAGGAGCAGATTATTGCTAAGCTTTTTGATTTAGCTGAAGCTTTGTTTTTGATTTTGATAGTAAAAGGTCGTTCATTAGCAGGTAAATTAAAAGGTAAAAAAGGTACTAAACTTTTTCGCCTTATGAGTTGGATTGAGGGTAATCGTCGTGATAATATTGCTGAAGCTCAAATGATTGCTACACATGTTGGTTTAAAAAATGTTTCTCATTCTACTAATGGCAATTCATCGAAAGGTGCTGGTGGTTATCAGATGCAAATGGATACTAAAAATTCACTTTACCAACGTGAAAACCTCCACATGAATTTCGGTAACGCAATGGCTAGTCGTTACAACCAAACCCTCCTATTCAAACTCTTCACAAAATCATTCACAGCTCAGGACGAGCTATTGATTAAAAAAATCCTCGGTCGAGAAACAGGTGCAGCCGTATCAATCGAAGATCTTAACCAAGTCGGAGATTTTCTTTTTGTGAAAGACACTAATGGCAAAGTCACAGGGCTTTCTGAGGCGTTTCTTCAACTTGTTAACACTCTTGGTTATGTAAATAAATAAGGGGTTTTTTATGGAAGATATTATTATTGATTTAGATCGTTCGTATTCTTCGTCTACTGGAGTTGTTTTTAGCTCTGTTAAGCTTGTTGTTCAATATTCTGGTAATGGTCTTGCGTATGCTCTTCCTAGGTCTATTTATTCGGAAGTTGATGCCGATGCTAATGCTTCTTTTTTATTAAGTAAGAAATATGAAGTTCGTGAGATAGCTAGTGGTGATCCTCTTGGGTATTATTCTTCCTTGCGTGATTGTGTTATTGCCTTGCTTTCTTATTTAGAACTTTATGGTGGTTTTGATAATTCAAAACATAGGTCTTCAGGTCGTAACTTTATTACTTTTTTTGAATCTGATTTGGGGTGGGTTTTATCTCCTGCTAATGGTCAATATTGGAGAATGTTAAATATTGTTGTATATGATATTTTTATTGGTGATTGTTGCTATCCTGATTTTGTTCCAGTGGTAAAAACCCTTGGTGGTATTCCTGTGACAGATCAATCTCAAAACTTAAAACTCATTTGTCAACTTTTAGGTATTCAAACAGATACAACCTTAACCAATTGCGATGCAATGAAAGAATACTTAAAAAGAATTGTTCAAAATTTTGGTGGAACTTCTAAGGCTGAACCAAACGATAATCTAAAATCAATCTGCTACCTTTTGGGTGTAGATTCTAACGAAAATGGTTTAAGCGATTGTGCTTTAAGCAAAGATTACGTTAAAAGGATTGGAATAATGTTAGGAGCTGAAAATGCCTAAGTACCGAGTACAATTAAAACAAGGTTCACGTACAATTACCAATCACGTTGAGGCTAGCAGTTCATCTGCTGTCTTAGCTTTTTTTGAATCTGTTTCAACCATGCAGGTATCAGAGATTTTAAAAATCGAATACGAAAATGACACCATCCCCCCTGCTGACGATTTTGGCTATTACCCTGTATTTAAAGGCATTATGAAAACAGATACACGTCTCGCCAAACAGATCATAATTAATAATGTAAAACTTGGAAAGAATGAGCAGGAAATAGCTATAGCATGTAAAACATTTTTAGAGATTGAAGGTACGAATGTAGATAGTCTCTATTGCGCACTCTTTAAACAAGATCGAAGTTAGCAGTTTTGAATATTTCATTTTTCCTCCAAAACCACTTTCAAAACTCCTCCCTAAATAGCGCGTTTTCGCTCTTTCTCTCGCTCTTTCCTGCACCGCAGGTATAGGCATGTATAGGGTAACGTGGGACTGTGTCCCATCTTACCCTATACAGAATGCCGTAGATAAAAGTGCGCTTA
>DBTO01000151.1:11866-16989 GCA_002307095.1 Sulfurospirillum sp. UBA1314 | reverse complement strand
TCGATCAATTCGAGCTTGGTTATGACAGATCAGATAATATTGATTATAAAGCAGGCAGAAAAGACAGTACAGACTTTAACCGTTACTATGGTAACTTGGTAAAAGAGTACAAAATGACTCCTGAGACAGCATTGTACGCATTAGTAGGTGTTGGTTACGAAGATCTTAGCAATGAGCAACTTCAAAACAGAGACAGCATGTTCGCACAATACGGTGGTGGTGTAAAATATTGGGTAACGGATAGTTTTGCGCTTAAAGCAGAAGTTCGTCATGCAATTAAATTCCATGGTGGCGATAACGAGTTATTTTACACCCTTGGTTTCACCATTCCTTTCGATGCAAAAACTGCACCTGTTGCAGCTGCAAAACCTGAGCCAAAACCAGCTCCAGTTGTAGCACCTGTTGCTCCAAAAGATAGCGATGGTGATGGTGTAACAGATGATAAAGATAAATGTCCAAATACTCCAAAAGGTACCGTTGTTGACGCTGATGGTTGTACTAAAGTCATTCGTTTACATGTAAAATTTGATTTTGATAAATCAACAGTAAAACCAGAATTTATGCCTGAAATTCAAAAAGTCGCAGACTTTATGAAACAAAACCCAGGTTATAACGTTGTTCTTGAAGGTCACACAGACTCTAAAGGTAGCGACGCGTACAACATGAAACTCTCAGACCAACGTGCAAAAGCAGTTGCTAAAGCTCTTTCAACCCTTGGTGTTGCTGGCGCTAAAGTAACGACTGAAGCGTATGGTGAGAGCAAACCAGTTGCGACCAATGACACAGAAGCAGGTCGTGCTGAAAACAGAAGAGTTGACGCAATTTTCAAAAAATAATTTAGGACTGTAGAATGCATGTGGATTTTAGCTGGGCAGTGATCGTCAATTTTATTACTCTTTATGGGGTAAAAGTACTTGCTTCTTTACTAATTTTCTTTGTTGGTAAAAAAATAGCATCTCTCTTAACAATGGTTGTTGTTAAGGGGATGCGCACGTCGAAGATTGATGAGACCATTACCAGCTTTTTTTCCAATGTGATCTATTTTGGACTATTGGTGGTGATTATCCTAGCCGCGCTTAGCAATCTAGGAATAAACACCACCTCTTTCTTAGCCGTTCTCGGCACTGCAGGTCTGGCAATTGGTCTTGCGCTTCAAGGAACACTTTCCAATGTCGGGGCAGGCATTATGCTTGTATTTTTCCGACCGTTTAAAATCGGTCACTCTGTACAAGTTGCAGGGGAAAATGGCATCGTTGAAGAGTTGAATCTCTTTAGTGTTGTTCTTAAAACAGCGGATAACAAGCAGATTATTATTCCCAATTCTGCCGTTATTGGTAAAAATATTATCAATTTTTCTGCTAAACCTACTTCTCGTGTAGATCTTGTTTTCAATATTGGCTATGAAGATGATCTTCGTCTTGCCAAAGAGACACTCCAAGAAATTGTCAATCATGAAGAAAAGGTTTTAAAAGAACCTGTGCCTTTTGTTGCCGTGAGCGAACTTGCTCAAACGAGTGTTAAATTAGTGGTGCGTTTTTGGGTGAAAAATGAAGATAGTGCGAGTGTTAGTTTCTCTATCACTGAAAAAGTCAAACTGGCTTTTGATGAAAAGAGGATAAGTATTCCTCATCCTCCCCTCGAAGCGTAACTATTTTCCAAATACCTGTTGAATGATGGAGCTTCCGCTCGCCATTGGGTTGCTTCGCAGTGTTTTCTCTTTCTCTGCAATCATGTAAAAAAGTCCATCAAGCGTTTTACGACCAATGTAATCTTCGATGTTCTCATCACCACTTGGAACGGCATCGCCCATACCCAAACCTTTTGCCAAAGAAGATGCTTGTCCGACCATGGCATTGTTGGAAATCCCTGATGTCGCACTACCTCCACCACTAAACCCTTTAAGGCTTTGGTAAGAGCTCATTACTTGACTCTCGTTCATACTCTCTTTAATAATAGGCATAATGGCACTTAAAAGTTTTGCTCCAGCTTTTGTTTTGAAATAATCCGTTGCTGCCGTATTGCTCCCTTTAACAATGGCATTGGCATCTTCGACACTCATGTTAGAAATCGTATCGCTGAGAATAGAAGCCGTTTTAGGAACCGATTTTGACGCTGCTGTGTTCATCGTTTTTACAAAATCATCGACGTAGCTTTTTCCACCGAGTTTTTCTGCCGCTGTTGCCACTGGTTTTATGGAAGCTGGCAATGGAATTTTAACAGCACTGTTATTTAAAAAACCACCCTCTTTGCCTAAAAGAGAAACGGCTTGTTTGGCTCCAAGGCTTAGCGCTTCCTTCACGCCTGAAGTAGCACTGCTTTGCGAAGGTGTTGCGCTACTCGATGGGGCTGTTTGTTGTGATGATGTCGCACTAACCGCCGTGTTGAGTGCATCTTGAAAGCTTGCAGCGCATAGCAGAAGAGGCGCTAGAAGTATAAGGCTTTTGGGTAACATGAATCTCCTTTTTAATGCTCTAAAAGTCTATTCTTTTTAAAACAATCTCTTGTCTATGAAACAAGTCCTATCCATTTCCAATACGTTGCAGAGAGCAACAAAATCAAGCCATAAGCTATAATCGTAAGGGGGATACCCGTCTTAATAAACTCTTTTACCGTAAAGGTATCTGTTCCATAGGCTATCATATTTTGTGGAGCATTGACAGGTAAAATAAAACCAAAACTAATAACATATTGTAAAATCATAGTCATGCCAATGATATTGAGTCCTGGTGTTTTAACTTCTTGTAGCATGGATATGACAATAGGAATCATGGCCGCTGCCAAAGCGGTTGCGGATGCAAAACCTAAATGAATAATAATCAAAAAAAGTGCCAAAATAGCGAGTATCATAAATGCGGAAGAGTATGAAAGTCCAAAAAATGGTACGATGGACTTTGCGAGCCAAACACCCGCTTTGGTTGAAATGATAGCACTTCCTAAACTGATACCAACGCCAAACAAGAACAGCGTTCCCCACGCCATCTTTTTATTGGCATCTTCCCACGTTAAGATATTAATTCCCGGCAAAAACATCAACGTAACAGCGACAACCGTGATAGACGAAGTGTCAAAACGGTGAATTAACGTATGTGCCAAATCACCTTTGATGCCAAAATCACCAAATGTTTTCTGCTCCAACACCCAAAAGCACAATAAGAACACAGAAATAACAACGAGTTTGATTTCTTGAGTTGTCATTTTACCTAAAGCTTCCAGTGCTTGTTTAATCACGGCTTTTCCGCCTTCAATCTCTTTGACTTCGGGTGGCATGATTTTGAGAAGCACAAAATAGAGTGCAACAGACATTAAAACAGCAAAAGGTAAAGCCGCAACAAACCACGCCCCCCAACTGATGTCGTGTCCTAAAATCTGTTTAATGAAGTTTGTTGCAATCATGTTTTGTGCAGCGGCCGTTTTGACGCCCACATTCCAAATACTATCCGCTTGCGCAATCGCTATCATCAAAATCGCCGCAAATTTAGTACGTTTTTCGATACCAAACGCTGAAATAACACCCATAACAATCGGCACCATACACGCAACCCTAGCGGTGGTTGAGGGTACAAAAAAACTAAGAGTACACCCTGTTAAAATGATGCCAATTAAAATGCGATTGGTTTTAGCACCCACTAAAGAGAGGATGTTCAGAGCAATTCGTTTATCAAGCCCCGTTTTCATCATAGCGATCGAAATAACAAGGGCGGCTCCAACCAATGCCCAAGCGGTATTGGAAAATCCTCCTAATGACATGGTCAATGCCTTAGATGTGCCAATCAATTTGTCTGGTTGAGCCATGTCTGGTGCAAAACCAAGAAGCAATACCATTAATGTTATGATGATCGCTGCACTCACTGGATAAGATGTGCATTCTGTCATCCAGAGAATAACAGAGAAAACTAAAAGACCTAGCATTCTATGCCCTGCTATGGTTAGTCCTTCCGGTGTTGGTAATGCAATGATAATACATAAAATCATCAAAGAGACAAACAAGCCATATTGTTTTAAAAAAGTGCCCATCTTAAAACTCCATTATTTAAAATAAACTTTAATTACTTAATTATATATCGTATTTCAAAAAATTGCTATGAATTGGATAATAATTTTACTCATAAATATTTAAAGTCTTTAATTTAACCCAAACTGCTAATAAAACCATAAAGCTTTTTGTTTTACTAGCAGTTTGGGTTATAATAATACTTTACATGTAAAAGCAGTATTAAGGGCGAAGATGAAGACAATTTTATTTGATTTAGACGGTACGTTGATCGATTCAACCGAAGCAATTTTAGAGAGTTTTGGCGTTGCGTATGAAACTTTTGGGCACTTAGTTCCTGAGGATGAAGAGATCAAAAAGCTTATTGGGCATCCTCTTGATCTGATGTTCACGATGTTAGGCGTGGATTCTTTGGAAGCCGATGCGTATGTGCGCGCGTACAAAGAGCATTACAGACTCATTTCACGCAAAAAAACGACACTTTTACCACTGGCATATGAAGCCATCACGCGAGCTTCAAAAATGGCGATTTTGGGTATTGTGACGACCAAAACAGCACAGTATTCCGAAGAGCTTTTAGAGCACTTAGGCGTTATGCACCACTTCAAAGTCTTGATCGGAAGAGAGTCCGTCACGCATCCTAAACCGCATCCTGAGCCCATTCAAAAAGCGTTGCTAGCACTTAATGCTGACCCTACACACACGTGGATGATCGGTGACACTCCCATGGATATTCTCTGTGCAAACGAGGCTGGCGTGAAGAGTATTGGTGTCCTTTGCGGGTACAGTACGCAATATGAGTTACAAAAATACACACCTTTTGTTGTTCCTGATGCACTGGATGCTGTTAAAATGATTGCCAAGCACGCTTAGCATTTTTATTATATCTTTATCATATTGTTAGACTATGATTTTGCGTAAGGCTTGGTTAAACGATTATTAAATCATAGGTGGGTAAGTTTCATTTATGAGTTATTAAGAGAATGCTAAGTAGAATGAGAGACTCATCAGAAATGAATGTATGAATAACAATTATAATCTAAGGGGAATTTAATGGCTAAAGTCATGAAAACTATGGATGGTAACGAAGCTGCCGCATACGCATCTTACGCCTTTACCGAAGTCGCAGGTA
>DBTO01000151.1:11113-11528 GCA_002307095.1 Sulfurospirillum sp. UBA1314 | reverse complement strand
AAAAACTTATTTGGTATGCCTGTAAAAGTTGTTGAAATGCAAAGTGAAGGTGGCGCAGCTGGAACCGTACATGGTTCTCTTCAAGCCGGTGCTCTTACAACGACCTATACTGCCTCTCAAGGTCTGTTACTTAAAATCCCAAATATGTATAAAATGGCGGGTGAATTGTTACCAAGCGTTATTCATGTGAGCGCTCGTACGCTTGCAACCCATGCACTTTCAATTTTTGGTGACCACCAAGATGTGTATGCCGCTCGCCAAACAGGCTATGCGATGCTCTCAAGCGGTTCTGTTCAAGAAGTTATGGATTTAGCAGGCGTAGCACACCTTTGTGCGATTGAAGGGCGTGTTCCATTTATGCACTTTTTCGATGGTTTTAGAACATCACACGAAATTCAAAAAATTGAAGTGATGG
>DBTO01000151.1:0-10875 GCA_002307095.1 Sulfurospirillum sp. UBA1314 | reverse complement strand
AAATTCAAAAAATTGAAGTGATGGACTATGCTGTCTTTGATAGACTTCTCGATAAAAAAGCGGTTCAACGTTTCCGTGATGAAGCACTCAACCCTGAGTCTCCAAAAACCAGAGGAACGGCACAAAACGACGATATCTATTTCCAAGGCAGAGAAGCTCAAAATAAATTTTACGACGCATTGCCTGATATCGTAGCGCGCTACATGGCTGAGATTTCAAAAGAGACAGGTCGCGATTACAAACCGTTTACCTACTATGGTGCCAAAGATGCAGATCGTATCGTCGTCGCGATGGGTTCAGTCACAGAGTGTTTGAAAGAGACGATTGATTATTTAATGAGTAAAGGCGAAAAAGTTGGTCTTGTAACACCGCATCTTTACCGCCCTTTTAGTGTCAAATATCTTATGGATGTTATGCCTGAATCTGTTAAAAAGATTTCAGTATTGGATCGTACCAAAGAGGCTGGATCTATCGGTGAGCCATTGTATCTTGACCTTCGTGCTGCATTCTATGGTCAAAAAAATGCGCCTATCATCGTTGGTGGACGTTATGGTCTCTCTTCAAAAGACGTTGATCCAGCACAAATGTTGGCTGTTTTTGAAAACCTTAAATTGGCTGAACCTAAAAACGACTTTACTGTTGGTATCGTGGATGATGTTACCTTTAAATCACTCGATGTCAAAGAGAAAATCAGTTTGGGTGAACCTGAAACGAAAGAGTGTCTGTTCTACGGACTAGGCGCGGATGGTACGGTAGGCGCGAATAAAAGTTCTATCAAAATCATTGGTGATGAAACCAATATGTATGCACAAGCGTATTTTGCGTATGACTCCAAAAAATCAGGTGGTTTTACCCGTTCTCATCTCCGTTTTGGAAAACACCCGATTCGTTCAACCTATCTTGTTTCAAACCCTCATTTTGTCGCCTGTTCCGTGGCTGCATACCTTGAATTGTATGACGTAATCGACGGTATCAGAGAAAATGGTACGTTCTTGCTGAACTCTATTTGGGATGCCGATGAGACGATTAAAAGAATTCCGAATAAAGTCAAACGTATTTTAGCCACTAAAAAAGTTAAGTTTTACATCATCAATGCTACAAAATTAGCACGTGATATTGGTTTGGGCAATCGAAGCAATACCATCATGCAATCTGCTTTCTTTAAACTTGCCGAAATTATTGATTTTGAAGAAGCACAAGCTTTTATGAAAAAACAAGCGTATAAATCTTACCACAAGAAAGGTGACCAAATCGTTGAGCTTAACTACAAAGCAATCGATGTTGGCGCGAATGGACTTGTCAAAGTTGAGGTTGATCCATCATGGGCAAATCTTAAAGATGAAGTCAAAACACAAGATGTCGTGATGTACAAAGGCACGCCATTTGTTGAAGCGATTGCAAAACCAATCAATGCAGCACGAGGCGACAGCTTACCGGTTTCTGTTTTCAATGGTTATGAAGATGGTACATTTGAGCACGGAACCACTGAGTATGAAAAACGTGGTGTTGGTGTCACAGTTCCAAAATGGATCGAAGAGAACTGTATCCAATGTAACCAGTGTGCCTTTGTCTGCCCACATGCTGTTATCCGTCCATTCCTTATCAATGATGCAGAGTTTGCAGCTGCCCCTGAGGGTGTCAAAACTCATGCGCTCGAAGCCAAAGGTAAAGAGCTTAAAGGTCTAAAATATAAAATCCAAGTCTCTTCACTTGACTGTACAGGATGTGACCTGTGTGTTGAAGCATGTCCAACCAAAGAGAAATCGCTTGTGATGGTTCCACTTGGCGAGAGTATTGATGCAGGTGAGCAAGAAAATGCGGATTACCTCTTCAAAAAAGTAACGTACAAAGATGATATTCTCTCTAAAAATAGTGTGAAGGGTGCACTATTTGCTCAACCACTCTTTGAGTTCCACGCCGCATGTCCAGGTTGTGGTGAAACACCATACATTACGCTTGCAACCAGACTCTTTGGTGATAGCATGATGATTGCAAATGCGACAGGATGTTCGTCTATCTATGGTGGTTCTGCTCCTTCAACACCGTACCGCAAAAATGACAAAGGTCATGGTCCTGCATGGGGTAACTCACTCTTTGAAGACAATGCAGAATTTGGTCTTGGTATGCACGTTGCCAATGAGACGATGCGTCATAGAATCCACTCTGTCATGGATGCTTCTATTGAAAAAGCACCGAATGCGATCGCAGCACTTTACAAAGATTGGATTGAATTTAGAGACGATAGAGCCAAATCTACTGAAATTCGTGATCTTTTGGTTCCTCTTTTACAAGCAAATCCAACAGCACCAGGTGCTGATGTGATTTTAAGCCTTAAACAGTACATTTCTAAAAAATCACAATGGATTTTTGGTGGAGATGGTTGGGCGTATGACATCGGTTACGGCGGACTTGACCATGTTATCGCAAGTGGCGAAGATGTCAATATCTTGGTTCTTGATACTGAAGTTTACTCTAACACCGGTGGACAAAGTTCAAAATCTTCTCGTGCAGGTTCTATCGCTCAATTTACAGCAGCAGGAAAACCAAGTCAGAAAAAAGATCTTGGCTACATCGCGATGACATATGGTAATGTTTTTGTGGCACAGATCAACTCGAACGCCTCTGCGGCTCAAACAATTAAAGCCTTTGAAGCAGCCGAAGCGTATCCTGGTGTATCACTCATTATCGCGTATTCTCCATGTATTGCGCATGGTATTAAAGGTGGTATGGGAAAATCTGGTAACCAAGGTGAGCTTGCAACCAAATGTGGTTACTGGCCAATTTATACCTACGATCCTCGCCTTGAAGCGGAAGGTAAAAATCCTGTTAAAATTACAGGAAAAGAGCCTGATTGGTCATTGTATGATGATTTCTTGATGAATGAAGTACGTTACGCATCACTTAAAAAGTCAAATCCAGAGCATGCGCAAGCACTCTTTGAACACAATAAAAAAGATGCACAACGTAGATGGAGACAACTTAACCGTTTAGCAATGGCTGATTTCTCGAATGAGGTCCTTGCGGTAAAAGAGGGCGAATAACCCTCTTACATGTAAAGGGTACGAAAGTGATTTCGTGCCCTTTTTTGAGTTAGTTTTGAAGTTCAGCTTCGACTTGTGCGTTTGACTTCACAATATCACCACTGCCATGAATGATATGAGGAATACAACTCGTACAGACATGAATCTCCTCGCCATTTTTAACCGCTTGAATAAAAACCGCTCCACGACTCTCTTCGCTGGTGCGTAAACAGACATTACAGACGTGCATTGCATTGATTTGCATTGAAAACTCCTTATTAAATTTGACGTATTATAGTTAAAAAAAATCCTGAAAAGATTGAGCGAGATCAAGGTTAAGAAGATTTGAAGCCAAAATAGTTTATAAGATTCATTATCAAAATTATACGGTAGGGCTTTGGTTGAATGTTAGAATATTATGATGAGATTATGGGTTACACGCAAAGGCTTACGGGGGATAAAATCTTGGCGCAAGACTTAACCCAAGAGACGTATGCCAAAGTTTTGGAAGCGAGTAAAAAATCAAACACGATCATCCAAAAAGCATTTCTCTACAAAGTAGCACTCAATCTTGTCATCGACAAAGCACGAAAAGATAAAATACTGACGCAAACACCCTATGAAGAAGAGAAGCACTGCGGATGTACGTCTCAAAACACTGAAGAGATTCTCGATGAGCAGATGAGGCAAGAGACCTTAAAAGCATGCATCAAAAATCTCTCACCTCAAAATAAAAAAGCGTTTGTTCTGTACTACTACAAAGGCTACTCAAGGCAAGAGATCGCTCAGATGATGGGCATTAGCGCCAATGCGGTTGAAAAAAACATTGCCAGAGCTGTTTTGCAACTCAAAGAACAGATCACGAAAGACGACAGATGAACCACGAAACGATAGAAAAAATCGCACACCAATGGTATATGCGCTCCCACGAAGGACTCAACGCTCAAGAGCAAAAAGCGTTTGAAGCGTGGCTTGAAACCATGGAACACAAAAAAGCTTACGAAGCAACACAACGCCTTATAGAATCGTGTTTAAGCTTGGATGATGCGTTTATCAAAGAGCTTGAAGAAGATATTTTGAACGACGAAGTAGCGGAAACATCAAAGGTATTTTATCAAAGGCGTTCGTTTTTTGCTTCCTTGGTTGCTGCCTGTTTGGTGCTATTCGTGGGTTTTGCAATCAAAAATTACTATTTTGAGCCTACGTTTAGCCAAAACTATGCAACATTCGATCAAAAAATGTTGGGTCTCGCACTTCCTGATACATCGCGCATTGACCTTGACATCAAATCTTCGTTACATGTAACGTATTTTAACCACAAACGTACCGTTGAGTTTAGGGAGGGGAAAGCCCTCTTTGAAGTCGCAAAAGATGCGCAAAAACCGTTTGTGATTAAAGTAGGTGATACGGTCATTGAGGTAGTGGGTACAAAGTTTGAAGTCTTACATATAAACGATCTGACTACGGTCAGTGTTTTAGAAGGCGTAGTCAAAGTCAGTGATAAAACCCAAAGTGCTTTTTATCAGCTCAAACAAGCCGACTCGATTACGTTTAATGAAACAGGCAAAGTGCTCAATTACGGGCAGATTAACACCCAAAAAATTGCTGATTGGAAAGAGGATGCGCTCTTTTTTGACAAAATAACCCTAAGAGATGCTGCGGCGCAATTTGCATACTACGCTAACCAAAAAGTTTCATTTGAAAGCGACGCTATCGCTTTGTTAAAGATCTCAGGAAAATTTTCAACAACGCATTTTCAGGGCTTTGTTGAAGCGATGGAGACAATTTACGGGCTCAAAGCCAAAAAAGAGAATGAGGGCATTAAACTCGTACGTAAGTGAATTTTGAAAAAAATTCAAAACCTATGTCCGTTTTTCTGATTTCATTCGTTTTAATGCTAAAGATAGTCGTTCTCAAAAAAATGAACGTCTCTCTTTGCGCATCAAAAGGAGTGAAATATGACATTGGCACAAAAAGCACTGGCGGTGGCTAGCCTCGCTTTGGTTTTCAACGTAAGTTTGTTGGCGCAATCTTACACGATTCAAAACAAAACTCTCAAAGAAGCTTTACAGATCATCGCTTCGCAATCCAAGCTCTCCTACGCAGGCGATCCTGCTGTGTTGGAGTCCAAAAAAGCAAACAACATCGAAAATGTTGAAGGGCTTGAAAAAGCCTTGGAACAGCTGCTTAAAGGCACGGGGCTTGAAGCGGTGGTTAAAGACAGTACGATTATTGTCAAAGAGTCAAACGACGTCTCTACACTAAGTGTGATTTCGATTAGTGCAAGTCAAGATGCAACGACAGAAGGCACAGGCTCATATACCCCAAAAAGCACGAGTACTGCAACAAAATTGGCGATGTCTTTAAAAGAGACTCCACAGTCTATCAGCGTTATCACCCATCAACGCATGGAAGATCAAGGGCTCATGAGCATTACCGATGTTTTAGAGCAAACACCTGGAATTAGTGTGCAAAGCTTAGGTAGCGGACGATCTACGATCTATTCTCGTGGCGGATATGTGATCTCAAATTATCAATTTGATGGTATTCCAACCTATTCCGATGGAGGGACGCAAAACGTATCTCAAGGATTGGCAGATATGGTTTTGTATGATCATGTTGAAGTCTTAAGAGGTGCCGCAGGATTGACAACAGGTGCTGGCGATCCATCGGGTATCATCAATTTGGTACGCAAGAAGCCAACCAAAGAGTTACAAGCCAGTGTCTCAGGTACTATCGGTTCTTGGAATTTACACAGAATGGAAATGGATGTTTCTTCTTCGTTAAATGAAAGTGGAACGATCAGGGGACGACTTGTCAGTGCGTATCAAGAAAATGAGAGTTTTCAAGATTATTTTAAAGAGGAAAAAAAGATTGTTTACGGTGTTGTTGAGGCAGATATAACCGATACAACACTTTTAAGAGTGGGGATGGATTATCAAGAGTATCGCTCTCATGCCAATACCTCTGTTGGATCGATTCTCTTTTACGATGATGGATCGCGCATCACTATCCCTCGCTCCAACAATCAAGCGACCACATGGTCGTACGATCAGTTGGATACGTATAATGCGTATGCAACGCTAGAACAAGAGCTCATCCATAATTGGAAAGTGAGAGCATCCGTGAATTACCTTACAACGGATCGGGAATTTAATGCCGCAGAAGCGGCTTGGGGATTTTTAAATGAAGCAACGGGAGATGGCGTGGCGCTTTATGGTGGCTCTGGAGAAGCGAAGCAGACGCAAAAAGGGTTTGATATGTCACTGGAGGGACCTTTTGAATTAGGAGGGAGGGAACATCAACTGATTGTAGGATATAGCTACTCAAAGTATGAAAACAATCATATGCCGATGTATGATATCTCAGGCGTAGAGGGAAGAGCTATTAATTATTACACATGGGGAAATAATACCACTCAACCGATCAATGATGGGAAATTGTACGACTGGGACAATCTGATTACACAGCAAGGGATTTATGCAGCGTCTAGGTTTCACCCTATGGATGATCTCTCCGTCATTATAGGGACACGATTCTCCAATTATAAATATGAAGATAATTGGAACTATATACCCACATCATTGAGCGCGTATAGCAATCAAACACACTACAGTGAAAATGCCATCACTCCCTATGCGGGCATTGTGTATGATTTAACCAAAGAACATGCGTTGTATGCCAGTTATACCAGTATTTTTCAACCCCAAAATTATAAAGATCGCAACGCCAAAACGTTGGATCCCAAAGAGGGCAATAACTACGAGATAGGGTATAAAAACGAGTTATTGGATGGTGCTTTAAGCAGTAGTGTTGCATTGTATTGGCTGAAGCAAGAAAAGCTAGCCGTCGTGGATAGTGGCTACACGATCATTGGTACAACCGATGCGGCTTATAAAATGGAAGATGGCGCTGAAACCAAAGGGTTTGATGTTGAAGTGACGGGACGGTTGAGCGAAAATTGGCAAGTGATGGGAAGTTATACGTACAGTAAAACCAAAAATCAAAATGATGAACGCATCAATACGCTCTATCCCGAACAGATGCTCAAGCTTTGGACAACGTATAAAGTGGGGAAATTAACAGTGGGTGGCGGTGTGAATTGGCAGAGCAAAATCTACTTTGATACCGAGTCATGGCAAATGCCAGGCATCGAATTGTATGCTGATCAAAAATCGTATACTGTCTTTAATACCATGGCAAAATACGACTTTACAAAGCATCTATCAGCGACAGTACATATCAACAATATTTTTGACAAAAAATATTTCAGCTCTTTGGATGAAACCTTTTACACAGGGGCATATGGCGATCCTCGAAATGCCACGTTGAGTCTAAAATACACCTACTAAAACCAACATGAAAGAGGCGTTTGCCTCTTTACATGTAAAGATTTTTTGCGATTGCTTAAGAATATTTATGATAATGTATATCAAAACTTTCTAGGCAGGTGGATGCTCAAGTATTATAATGAACTTCTATATTTTGCTCAAAAGCTCATTGGAAATAAAGATGAAGCGAGGGATCTCATTCAAGAGACGTACAGCAGAGCGATTGCCATCAAAGAAAAAATCAACATCGCCAATGAGCGAGCCTATCTCTACAAAATTGCCAAAAATCTCGCCATCAAAGAATCCCTTGAAAAACAAAAGCTTGAACGGGTCGCTTTTGAGGAGCAGATACACTTTCAAGCAAGTGAACACCCTGAAGAGCTCCTCATTCAAGAGGAGCAGGAAGTGGCGTTTATGAGCATCGTCAATGACTTACCTGCACGTGCCAAAGAGGCATTTATCTTGCATACGGTTGATGGGTATACGCGAAAAGAGATCGCTCGGATGATGGCGATCACACCCAATGCGGTTGAAAAACTCATCAAAAGAGCTACCATCACCATCGAAGAAGAACTAGCAAAGCGGGGATTTTAAGTGAGCATCGACATTACGATCAAAGAAGAAGCAACCTTTTGGGTGACCTGTGAGAAGGAGGGTTTGAGTGCTTTCCAACACGAGGAATTACACGATTGGCTGGCTCAAAATCCTTTACATGTAAAAGCGTATCAGCGCATCAAATCCATCTATGCGATGTCGCTTTCACTTCCCAAAGCCTCTGCAAATTCTTTGAGTGAGCGTGCACATAAAGAGGTAAAAAAGATCAAACGCTTTGAGCAAACAAAATACTTTGCACGTGTCGCAGCCATTTTTTTGGTGATGGGCGTGAGTACGTTTGGCGTGTATGACACCTTTTTTGCGCTCAAATTTTCAGACTCTTTTAATGCCGATGTAACGCCTATAACGAAGCAAGTGTTGCCCGATGGCTCCATCATTTCGTACGATGCTAAAACGCAGATGAGCGTCGCATTTTACAACAACAATCGTGTCGTAACGCTGGACAAAGGGGCGGCGATGTTTGAGGTCGCCAAAGATGCGAAGCGAGTTTTTATCATCCACAGTGACAAGGTAAACATCGAAGTTGTGGGGACAAAATTTGAGGTGATCCGCAGCAACGATGCCACAACGATCAATGTGGAAGAGGGTACGGTCAAAACCTATTATGACGCGTCATGGTTTGAAAAACGAAATGAGATACTGCTCTCCAAAGCAGATTCCATCACCTATGTTCATGAAGGTGTCGTGAGTCATTACGCAAAGATCAATCCAAGCAAAATTGCCATCTGGCGGGACAATCGCATCAATTTCAATCAAGTGACACTCAAACATGCGATGGATGAATTTTCCAAATACACCACGATCTCGTTTGCTTTTGCAACACCTGAGATAGAAAACTATGTCATCACAGGAGAGTTTGCATTCAATCAAATGGATATTTTTTTACAAACGATCACCAAACTCTATCCACTCAAAATCACAAAAAATGACCAAATGATCGAAATTTCTCAAAAAAATAAAAAATGATGTCCGCTTTTGGAGACTTTCCTCTCTTATATAGTTAAGAACAGTTATCAAAATTGTTTAGCACATACGGGAGAGTGAAATGAATCTACTGAAAAAAAGCCTTTTAAGTTCTGCGGTGGCGTTGTTGCTCTGCACAAGCGTTTATGCGGATGAGCTCGTCTATTCCATAGAGTCTCAGTCACTCAAAGATGCGATAGAGACGATCTCCAAAAAATCCAATACCCCCTACATCGTCAAAGGCGCACTCTTGGAGGATAAAAAATCCAATGCGATCAAAGAGGTCAAAGGCACG
Organism: Sulfurospirillum sp. UBA1314; assembly: GCA_002307095.1. Classification (GTDB taxonomy): domain Bacteria; phylum Campylobacterota; class Campylobacteria; order Campylobacterales; family Sulfurospirillaceae; genus Sulfurospirillum. The sequence continues at coordinate 1,651 of DBTO01000151.1, read as the reverse complement.
AAAAACGCTTTAAATAAACTCTTGGAAAACAGTGGTTTGGAAGCGGTGATCGAAGAGGGTGCGATCATCATTCAAGAGTCAAAAGATGTCTCTACGCTCAATGCGATTTCGATTAGTGCAGGCCACGAAGAGGGCACAGCAAATGAGGGGTATTTGGTCAAAAAGACGACAGCCATTGGCCCTTGGCAAGGTAAAAGTTTGCAAGATACTCCCTATGCCATCAATGTTACCTCTGAAGAGTTAATCGAAAATTTACAAGCCATATCCACCGATCAAATTTATAACATTAACCCTGTTATGCAAGTGAACTGGAATGAATCCCAAAATAATAATGGATATGTATTTTTGCGAGGATTCCAAACGTCTACATCTGCTTTTGATGGCATGCGTAGAGAAAAATGGCAATTTACACATAATCTTTACCCTGAAGAGTATGAGCGCTTGGAAACGATCACTGGGCTTTCTGGGTTTTTGTATGGCGCTAGTTCTATTGGCGGTATGATGAATTATGTCTCAAAACGCCCAACAAATACCGATCAGCATAGCATCACTGTTGGTACAGGAGGTGAAGGATACTATATTCATACTGATCTTAGCGGTCCTATCGATGATGAGGGAAAATTTGGCTATCGTCTGAATGTGATGAAACAAGACAGCGATACCAATGTGGATTACCAAAATTTAGAGAAAAGTCTCGTGAATTTAGCATTGGATTGGCATGTAACCGATGAACTTTTACTGCAAACAACGGTTACACATAGTGAATATCGTTTAGATGGAACTCAAAATTATTGGTATATCGCTTCTGGTGCAACAAGACCTTCCGCTTCCACCATTGATGCCAATAAACTCTGGGCACAAAAATGGGCATACAATGAAGCTGAACTAACACGTTATAGTACCAATGCAACGTGGAATATTTCCGATCATATCAATCTTCGAGCGGCATATATGCATGAAAAGGTAACCCGTGCAGGAGTGGGCTCGGAAAATACGGTTCAAACAGATGGTACATATACTCAATCGACCGTCAACTATGAAGCAGATCAAAGTATTTATGGCTATGGAGCCTATACCTTTATTGATTTTGCGTTTGATACAGGATGGATTAAACATCAATTGACCACAGGTGTACAACTTAGCGATAGTCGTTGGACATATAGCGATGAAGATACAACCAATGCAACTGTAACGCTCAGTGGACTTACGTTGAATGCTCCCATTTATGTTAGTGAACCTGAAAAAGCAGCCTATCTAGCAACCTACTCAGGAGCAAATCATCTTAGAAGCACCAACTTTATCCTCGGAGACAGCATTGAATTGACACAACAGTGGTCGTTATTGGCAGGAGTAAGTCATGTTGAGCTTGAATACAAAGATACTGACTATAAAAAAAGCGCACTTACACCTTCAGTTTCACTAGTGTATAAACCCTTTGAAAACCTCTCAATCTATACCAGTTATATGGAAGGCTTAGAAACAGGCGGAGTCGCGGGTGACACGTATGGCGGTTACAACGTTGCCAATGCCAAAGCGGTGATGGGCCCTTTGATGAGCGAACAAATCGAGATCGGTGCCAAATGGACACTGGACGATCTGCTTTTAACCGCTGCGTTGTTTCAAATTGATAAAGGCTTAGAGTATTACGATC
>DBTO01000195.1:4244-12784 GCA_002307095.1 Sulfurospirillum sp. UBA1314 | reverse complement strand
GCATAGACCGATAAAATCATATCTTTGATTTTTGCAACACGTTGTTTGCTCTTGGCAGAAACCGTAATCAGTGGCGCGTAAGAGAGAAACTTAAAGCGGTCGCGCACTTCTGCGGTGATTTTTTCAAAATCGGCGAGTGGATTGTCCCATTTATTTAAGACGATGATACATGCCAAATGGTTTTCTTCCACCAATCCTGCAATACGCTCATCGAGCTCTAAAAAAGGCTCACTTGTATCTAAAACGAGTAGCGCGATGTTGGCGCGCTCCAACATCTCTTTGGTGCGCATCAGGGCAAATTTCTCGATGCCTTCGATCTTTCCACGTCTGCGAAGACCTGCGGTATCGACAAAGTTGAGGATTTTATCTTCATACTCGATGCTCTCATCCACAGGGTCAATGGTTGTTCCCGCCACACTGCTTACAACAGCGCGTTGTTTCCCAACAAGGGCGTTTAGAAGGGAGCTTTTACCGACATTGACACGTCCGATGATCGCGATATTGATTTGATTGGTCTCAACCTCTTCTTGGATTGCTTCAAGCAGAGGCTCTTCTTCATCGTCAACGACGCCCTCATTGTCCCAGTATTCATCCTCGTCATCAAAAGCATCCTCTTCGCTCTCCTCTTCTGCTTCGCTAGGAGGGGGGATAGTGCCTTCAACTGAGGGAAGAAGCTCGCCGATCCACTCTAAAAGAGCGCTCACGCCACGGTTGTGTGAAACGGAGATGGGAAAAACAAATTCAGCTCCAAATTCGTCAAACTCCCACGCACGCTCCATCTCTTTGTCATTGTCGATTTTATTGATGACCAAAGCGATCGGTTTTTTGCGTGCTTGAAGGGAGTAAAAGATTTTTCTCTCTTCATCACTGGGGCGCATTTTGCCATCAACAACCATGATGATAATGTCGGCTTTCTTAGAGGCTTCCATCGACATGGTGTGGACATTTTCAAAGAGTTCTGTGGATTTATCAAGTCCTCCTGTGTCTAAAAGAAGGCATGGTTTTTCGGTGATATAAACTTGATGCGATTTAATGTCGCGCGTTGTTCCGCTAAAATCAGACGTAATCGCGATGCGTTGTTTCGCGATACGGTTAAATAAAGAGCTTTTTCCCACATTGGGCAGCCCGATAATGGCAATTTTTTTCATAGTAACCTTTAGTACATAATTGACTTGATTATACCCTGTGTTTGCTGTTGTTTTGGTAAACTCTCGACATAGAGCGTCTAAGAAGGGAAGGCGAACGGTGCACCGTTTCGTGCGTTGATCTCCATGATTTTAAAATTGGCATTTTAGTTTACATGTAAAGTGTCGTCCAAGCATGGCTGAAGATTCATCTACGCTCCCTAATCAAGATCGAAAAATCAACGGATTTTAACACAGAATTGATTAAGATATCGAACTTAGGATCGATCGGAGTTATTTTGAGACAGTTTATTGGCGGTATAAACAGAGGCGTTTTGTTTATGCTGATCTCCTCGTTTAGTTTTGCGTTTGATGGTGCTTTTGCGAAGGTGCTTAGCCATAGTATGGATTCAGTGGAAGTGGTCTTCTTTCGTAATGGATTTACCATGCTTTTTGTAGCATTGAGTCTCTTTAAACTTCCTATCAAACAAGTGGGTGGGAAGCCTTGGTTACTTCTTTTTCGAGCCCTCATTGGATTTGCTTCCATGCTGGTTTTCTTCTACAATATCGCGCATATTCCCCTTGCCGATGCAATCACCTTTTCCAGAACAGCGCCCATTTTTACCGCAATTTTGGCGTTTTTCTTTTTGAAAGAAAAAATCGGTTGGAAAGGATGGGTGGCTGTTTTTATTGGCTTTCTCGGCATCGTGTGTGTGATGAAGCCCAACGGTCTGATGCTCTCAAAAACCGATCTTTTTGGACTGTTTAGCGGTCTTGGAGCGGCACTTGCGTATACGAGTGTGCGAGAGCTTAATCGCGTCTATGACACGCGCGTCATTGTCTTAGCCTTTGTCTCAACGGGAACTTTTTTTCCTGCACTTTTTATGGTGTTAAGTGAATATTTTCACACACCGATGTTTGATTTTATGCTAGGAAAATTCGTTGTTCCTGTCGGAGTTGAGTGGCTTTATATCTTTTTAATGGGGTTAGCGGGTGCCGTTGGACAAGTGTATATGACCAAGGCGTTTGCGACCACAAAAGCGGGAATTGTGGGAGCGGCTGGGTATTCGATTATCTTCTTCTCTCTGATGATTGGCATGGTTTTAGGAGATGATTTACCCGATATTATTGGACTATTTGGTATACTCTTAGTCGTTCTTAGTGGAATTATCGTAGCAAAGGAGAAAGAGTGATTTTAATTGCAGGACCGTGTGTCATTGAAAGCAGAGACAACCTGTTTAGGGTTGCAGAGAAATTAATGAGCTATCACGAAGACAACAGCATAGATTTTTATTTTAAAAGCAGTTTTGATAAAGCCAATCGTACCAGTATTGATAGTTTTAGAGGTCCTGGCATGGACGAGGGCTTAAAACTTTTAGATGAGGTGAGAACGCAGTTTGGTTACAAACTGTTAACCGATATTCACGACTACACTCAAGCTAAACCCGTTGGCGAAGTCGTTGATGTGCTTCAAATTCCAGCGTTTTTGTGTCGTCAAACGGATCTTTTAGTCGCAGCAGCGCAAACCAAATGCGTGGTCAATGTTAAAAAAGGACAGTTTTTAAATCCTGCGGATATGCGCTATTCGGTCAAGAAAGTGCTTGATACCAGAGGTGTCAAAGAAGAGGGTTATGAAGCCGCTAAAAAAGCAGGCGTGTGGCTGACGGAACGTGGCAGTACATTTGGATACGGCAATTTAGTCGTCGATGCACGTAGTTTTGGCATCATGCGTGAGTTTGCCCCTGTCATTTTTGATGCAACCCATTCGGTGCAAATGCCAGGAACGGAAGGGGGTAAAAGTGGTGGAAAACGTGAGTTTGTCCGTCCGCTTTCACGCGCTGCCGCAGCGGTAGGCGTGGATGGTTTCTTTTTTGAAACCCATTTTAACCCGTGTGAAGCGCTGTGCGATGGACCTAATATGCTTGACTTAGAAGATTTAGGGTTAGCGATCAAAGATATTAAAGCGATTCAAGACAGCTTAAAGGCATAAGATGCAACTGATCCCAACGCGTAACATCCTCCTCAATCAAGGAACAAGCGAACAAAAAAGGCAGGAAATCAGAGAGTATTTTCTCAAAACCTACACGGTCTATGAGAGGCTTTTTGAACTTTTGAGCGGTGATGAGAGTTACTACCTCACCGCCGATCCTCTGCGTCACCCGTTGGTCTTTTACTTTGGGCATACGGCGACCTTTTTTATCAATAAACTTGTCCTTGCCAAAATTTTAGACAAACGCATCAATCCGACTTACGAGTCGATTTTTGCGATTGGGGTGGATGAAATGAGTTGGGATGATCTGAACCAAGCGCATTACACATGGCCTCGCATTGCTGAAATTAGGGCGTATCGAGAGCAGGTCAAAGCTAAAATTTTAGAACTCATTGACACGTTGCCACTTTCGATGCCCATTTCGTGGGAGAGTCCATTTTGGGCGATTATGATGGGCATTGAGCATGAGAGGATTCACTTAGAAACATCATCGGTGTTGATTCGCCAGTTACCACTTGAGCAGGTAAAGCCAAGCGATTTTTGGAAAACATGTCCACTCGATACGCCTGTTGTGGAAAATGAACTGATAAGCGTAAAGGGTAGCACGCTTCGTTTGGAGAAAAAAAGAGACGATGCGCTGTACGGTTGGGATAACGAATACGGTTTACATGTAAAGGATGTCAAGGACTTTAAAGCGTCGAAATTCCTTGTTTCAAACACCGAGTTTTTGGGCTTTATGGAAGAGGGTGGCTATGAAAATGAGCGTTTTTGGAATGAAGAGGGCTGGAAGTGGAAAACGTATAAAAATGCGACCATGCCTCTGTTTTGGCGCAAAGATGATGCAGGTTATAAACTTCGCTTAATGGCGGAAGAGATCGCCATGCCGTGGAGTTGGCCTGTGGAGATCAACTACCTTGAAGCCAAAGCGTTTTGCAATTGGAAAAGTGCGAAAGAAGGTAAGTCTATTCGCCTTCCAAGCGAGGAAGAGTGGTACGTTCTTCGAGACTTACATGTAAAGGTAGATGAGCCGTTTTGGGACAAAGCACCTGCCAATATTAACCTAGAGTATTTTGCTTCAAGCGTGCCTGTGGATACCTTTGCCTTTGGCGATTTTTACGATGTCATCGGCAATGTGTGGCAATGGAGCGAGACGCCGATGAATGGGTTTGATGGCTTTGCCGTCCATCCGCTCTACGATGATTTCTCTGTGCCTACTTTTGATGATAGGCATAACATCATCAAAGGTGGCTCGTGGATTAGCACGGGAAATGAAATCATCAGGGCTTCTCGTTACGCCTTTCGTCGTCATTTTTACCAACATGCAGGGTTTCGCTACATTGAATCCAACGAGCCTGTGGAAACGCATTCGGTTTTTTACGAAACAGATTTTGCACTTGCCAAAATTTGCGATGCGCATTTTGGAGAAATTGAGAACAACTATTATGAAACAATGGCTCAGTTTTGCATCGCGCTTGGCAGTGAAAAAACTAAAGCACTTAAAATTGGCTGTGGAGTAGGGCGTGGAACGTTTGCACTTGCGCGTCATTTTTCAATGGTGCATGGCATCGAATTTACCGCGCGTGTGGTCAGGCTTGCAACCAATTTTAAAGAGAGTGGCAAACTCAAATATGCTTTAAAAGAAGAGGGTGAGCTCGCTCTCTTTATCGAGAAAAATTTGAGTGATTTTGACATTGATCCAAAGATCCAAAAAGTAGAATTTTGGCAAGCCGATCCGCACAATATGAAGCCTTATTTTGATGGGTATGATCTCATCTTAGCCAATGACATACTCGATACCTTGTATGATCCTGCGCTGTTTTTGACAAACATCAAAGAGCGTTTACATGTAAACGGATTTTTGGTCATTGCAAGCAGCTACGATTGGGATGAGTCCAAAACACCTCGTGCTAAATGGCTCGGTGGCATTAAGAAAAATGGCGAAAAATACAGTACATTTGACGCTTTAAATGAGCATTTATCGCCCTTTTTTGATTTACATGTAACGCCTGTGGAGATGCGCTTGAGTACCCATGAAAGTGCGCGAAAAGAGGTTGTTAAATCTTTACATGTAAGCGTGTGGAAGAAAAAGTAATTTATCACACGATTATTAGAATGTTAGACTACAATTCTCTCTTTATTTTAAATAAAGGGAGAGTGTATCGTGACGCAAGATATTCAACGCATTAAAACTGTTGTTGCCGACCCAACGCCACTAGGTCTTTTTGGTTTGGCTATGGTGACACTGGTTGCTTCATCGCAAAAATTAGGTCTGACAGTGGGGCTTTCGCTCGTCTTGCCTTGGGCTATCTTTTTGGGCGCTTTTGTTCAGCTCATCGCCTGTTTTTTTGACTTTAAACACAATAATACGTTTGGGGCGACTGCCTTTGGTGCGTACGCGTTTTTTTGGTTTGGCGTGGCGTTTTCGTGGATGGTTAAACTGGGGCTTTTGGGTGAGGTTCTAGCGTCTCAAGCCGATGGCAAGCAACTGGGTGTTGCGTTCGTTGGTTATCTTATTTTTACGCTTTTTATGACAATCGGGGCAGTTGAGACCAACAAGGTTTTGCTGGCGATTTTTGTTCTGATCGACCTTCTCTTTTTGGGACTGGTTGGTGATACTTTTGGCTGGTTTCATAGCGCTCATACCTTAGCAGCTTACGCGGAACTTGGCATTGCACTTCTTTCGTTTTACGGCTCAGGAGCCATCCTTCTTAATCATCATTTTGGCAAGCCATTTTTACCAATTGGCAAGCCTTTAGGCATCTTTAAATAGTCTACGAATCGCTTCTAATCAAAGTGTAACGAAAAATGTTGTATTATAAGAGAAAGTAAAAAAGGAACATTATGAATATTATTGAAGGAAAACTCTCCCTTAATGGTAAAGAAAAAGTGGCAATTATCAACAGCCGATTTAACCATATTATCACTGATCGTTTGGTTGAAGGAGCACGTGATGCGTTTATTCGTCATGGAGGGGATGAGAAAAATCTTGACCTTATTTTGGTCCCTGGGGCGTATGAAATTCCTTTAGCGCTCGATAAAATTTTAAGCAGTGGCAAATACGACGCGGTCTGTTGTGTCGGTGCAATTATTCGTGGCAGTACGCCTCATTTTGACTACGTAGCTGCCGAAGCGACCAAAGGCGTTGCTAATACCGCATTAAAGTATCAAAAACCCGTCACTTTTGGTGTTTTAACCACCGATAATATCGAGCAAGCGATCGAGCGTGCAGGCAGCAAAGCCGGCAATAAAGGCTTTGAAGCCATGACAGGTTTGATCGAACTCATTAGCCTTTACAAACACCTATAAGGAAACGCTTTGGCAACACGACATCAAGCACGAGAGAGTATTATCACCCTTTTATATGCAGAAGATATTGGAAATTCTGGCATTGAAAAATTTATAGACGAACTTTTTGAAGAAAAAAAGATTCGAAATCAGCAAAAAGAGTTTGCCCTTGGATTGTACCATGGCGTCAAAGAGCATTTAGCCATCATTGATGAAGCGATCAATCTTCATCTCAAAGAGTGGAATCTGAGTGAAATTGGAACGCTTGAACGTGCCATTTTAAGACTGGGTGCGTATGAAGTTTTGTACTCAGAACTCGATAACGCGGTCATTATCAACGAAGCGATAGAACTGGCAAAAAAACTGTGCAATGAGACAAGCCCCAAGTTTATCAACGGTGTTTTAGACGCGATTTCTAGAGATGGAGAGAGCCAATAATGAAGGTGTGCGTTGCACTTGATTTACCCAATCGTGCTGAAAATATCGCACTGATTCAAAAGCTTAAAAGTGAAGATGTATGGCTTAAAGTGGGGCTTCGCTCTTTTATTCGAGATGGCGAAGCACTTTTGCATGAGATCAAAGCGATCAACCCAAATTTTAAAATTTTTTTAGACCTCAAGATCCATGACATCCCCAACACGATGGCAGATGCCGCTGAGTCGATGGTAAGTCTGGGTGTGGATATGTTCAACGTTCATGCTTCAAGTGGCGTTAAAGCGATGCGTATGGTCATGGAGCGCGTCAATACATTTCCAAAACCACCGATCGTTTTAGCCGTCACAGCCTTGACCAGCTTTGATAACGCCTCTTTTGAAGCAATTTACCATACGCCTATTGCGCAAAAAGCAGTTGAGTTTGCCAAAGATGCGTATGCGAGTGGTTTGCATGGTGTGGTCTGCTCTGTTTATGAAAGCTTAGATATTAAAGCGCATACAGCTACTTCATTTTTAACGCTCACCCCAGGTATTCGTCCTTTTGGCGAGAGCAATAATGACCAAGAAAGAGTCGCTGATTTGGAAATGGCGAAAACACAGCAGTCTGATTTTATTGTAGTCGGTCGGCCGATCTACCATAGTAATGATCCGCTGGGCATTGTAAAGAAAATTATCGAAAATATTTAGACACTAAGAGGGAAGAATGTTTCAGAAGATATTGTTAAGTATCGTGTTGTTTTTTGCCTTTAGTATTGTTACTTTTTTCTTGCTTATTAAAGTGATTGATTTTAACGAGTATAAACCGCGTATTCAAAAAGCGATTAAAGAGAGTACGGGCTATGAAGTGATGATTCGTGGTGACATTACGCCTTCTCTTTCTCCTGCTGGAGTGAGTATTTTTGATGTTGAAATCCTCAATCCTTCCCATCCTTCTGAAGCTCCGTTTGCAAAATTGGGGAGTTTTGATGTTGCGTTAGATCTTTCAGCACTGATTAAAAAAGAGGTGAAAGTACGGCATATTTCCATTGATAATTTAACATTATTGGTTGAAAAAAATAAAGAGGGCAAGTATAACTATGAATTGCCTCTTGTCACGAAATCGAATGATAAAAAGGCAAAAGAGAGCAATGCAACCCTTGAAATAGAGAATGACTTTCCTCTTGTCAATGTCAAAAAAGTTAAATTTAGTAATGCCAATGTAACGTATACGGATGTGAGCAATAATACACAGATTGTTTTTGAAAAGATCGATTTGGATATCAATAATATCAGCTTTGATGTTTCAAAACAACGATTGCAAGCGCTTTTTTGTACGATGGAAACGCATATCGACAAGATTCAATACGGAACTTCCTACGCTGTGCGCGACATCTCGATGTCCTTAGCGATGAAAAATGCGATTGCCGTGAGTGAAAATCTTCGTTATACGCTTTTTGATACACCTATTGTGGGAAGTGGTAAATTTGATTTAAGCGGTAAGCAACCCAAAGTTTCGATTAAAAGTAAAATCGTTGGGTTAAAATTAGCGTCACTCTCCCATGAGCTGCTCAATCAAGATTTACTGGAAGGAAGTGCCAACGGTGATCTCAAACTCTCTTTCTTTATAGGTGATTCGCATACGTTTAAAAGTACGCTCAATGGTTTCGTTCAACTGTATGGTGAAGATGTGACGCTCAAGGGCTATGACATCGATAAAATTGCATTAGC
>DBTO01000195.1:0-3905 GCA_002307095.1 Sulfurospirillum sp. UBA1314 | reverse complement strand
GGCGCTTTTAAAGGAGGCAATACGCTTTTAAAAGAGATCAATACCAAAATAGATCTAGGATATTCTGAAATCAAGCTTACCGATGTTGCTATGAGTTCTGCAAGCAATCGTATTGCGATGAAGGGGGCTGTGAACATTGTTGAGGAGAAGTTTATTGATCTGGGTATTGCGCTTTTAGATGCCAAAGGATGTCCGACATTTGAGCAAAAAACCAGTGGTTCTTTTGCAAAGCCTTCCATCAAAGTGGATGGCACAGCGATTAATTCATTGAGCAATGTCATGCTCTCTTTTTCAACCAAGCCTAAAACACTCTCTAAGCACAACGATGAAAATTGTACGGTTTTTTATGAAGGAATTATCAAACAGCCCATTCCTGCTGCAACAACACAAGGGGAATAAATTTTGCTTTTTTAGATCATAAACTGATCTTTAAAAGGAGTACCCATGCAATTTATAGAAGGTGTTAAGCTGATCGTGATGCTTAAAGACAAAATCGAAGAGGCGAAAAAAACGGATCAATCAAGCGTTCAGAAGCTTCAAAAATTGCTTGATAGACTTTTGAAATCACCCGACACCGCTTATATTTAACCGATAAATGGCTTAAGGGCTTTCTCTTAAGCCATTTATTAGATACTTTTGCTATACTTGCACTCTACTTTTTAATGGACAGATGGGTGAGCGGCTGAAACCACATCCCTGCTAAGGATGCGTCGGGGTAACCTGACCGAGAGTTCAAATCTCTCTCTGTCCGCCACAAACTCTTTGACTTTCAAAAAATAAAAAATCCTTCTCCTCTTGTTTTGGCTTTACCTATAGTTGGCGTTTATAAGCTGATATTTGGTATCTTTTTTCTGGAACTTTTCTCATACTCTTTTTTCTATTATGATTAAATTTACTATAGTGTCTTGCCTTTTGAATAAAAACAAATCTAATAAGGAATTAACATGGCAAAGTTTTTAAATACAAGTGCAACAAACTACTTCCTAGAAGAGCTTATTAAATCTACCAATGACAAGTTGATTTTAATAAGCCCTTTTTTAAAACTCAACAATCGCATTAAAGAACTTCTTGAAGATAAAAATAGAATGAAGATAGACATAAGAATTGTCTATGGAAAAATTGAAATGAAAAATGAAGAGATTAATTGGCTCAAAGAGCTCTCTTTTGTACGAACAAGCTTTTGCGAAAACTTACATGCCAAATGTTACCTGAATGAGAAAATGTGCATTGTTACGAGTATGAATCTCTATGAATTTAGTCAAGTCAACAATAATGAAATGGGTATTTTAATCAAAAGAGATGATGATCAAGAGCTTTATAACGACACAAAAGAAGAAGCAGAGCGAATCATTCGTGTCAGCGATGAAGTGAGAATGTCAGTTGAAAAAGTAGAAAAAGAAACCGAAGAAGAGCACGACAAACTAACCACTTCAAAACTTGCATTTAAACTCAAACTCAAAACCGATGAACTTTTAGAGAAGCTTGTAACTTTAGGATTTTTAGAAAGAAAAGGCGAAAAAGAGTACATTACTCAAAAAGGTAAAGAAGCTGGAGGAGAATTTAGAGCCAATAAACATGGTGGATATTTTCTTTGGGACAAAGAGACAAAAATATAAAGTGGGAATTTATCCCACGTGATTTAAAGACTTGCGACTAAGATTAAGATCATCAAGCTTTTGAATGAGCCACATTTTGATGATGGATTGGCGCGTTACTCCCATGCGTTTTGCTTCTTGATCTAAAGAGGCAATAGCCCATGAGGGGAGATCAACATTTACTTTTTTAATTGAAAACAGCTCTTTTTCAAATTCACTCTTAGTCATTTTTGAAGAGAGATCAATATAAGGTACTATATCTTCACCATTATCAAATTTTTTATCAAATTCTTCCGCTGATATTGTTTTCATAATATCTCCTTTTCGTTTTTTCGACATCGTCTAACACTGATAATCCGAATAGTATCTTCACGCATAGTAAATACAGCCACATAACAAATGCTATCAATATGCCCAACAAGCAAATAACGCAATTCGTTATTTAAGTAAACTTGTTTAAAAACAGAGAATTCACCATTCCAAAGAGCTTGTGCTCCTTCAAAGTCTATTCCATGTTTTTCTTTGTTGGCTTTGCTTTTTGCCTCATCGTATTCAAACATCAAAGACCTTTGTAATTAGGTATAGTAATTATACTATTATTATATTTTTAAAATCAAGATAGTATAGAAATTATTTTGAAAATGAAACCATCATTACACTTTAATCGACAATACGATTGCATTTGGAATGTTTTATTATTCGTGGGCTAATCGTAGGCTTTGGGGTCATAGTGACTCCTTTGCTGTTAGTCATTTTTAAACTTCTGGCAAAGGTATAAAGCACAAAAAGTAAGCATCGCATCACGCTCTTTTTTGGGATAAACAGGCTATACTATTTGAAAAGGAGTGAAAGATGCTTAGCCTTAACTGCCCCGAACTCGATACTTACCATGCCCAGTGTGACGAACTGCTGAACTCCTTTGACTACACCCATTTCACCGAATCATTTAGTGCGCTCATTCACCACACGAAAGAGCATTTTGCCCATGAAGAGCGCTTGATGAAAGAGTTTCATTTTCAAGGCTACATGGAGCATTTTGAGGAGCATCAAAAAATCCTTGGCGAAATGAGCCAATTTTTAGCGATGGCGATGCAAGGCAATACCTTGTTTGCGAAAAATTACATCAAAAACGGTGTGGGCGATCATTTGGATCTGCACATTCGCAACATCGACTCACAGCTAGCGATGTTTTTAAAAAGTAAAAGCGAGCTGTAAACTAAAACCAATGAGCCCAACACCCACGATTTTCTGCACAATGTAAAGGTACGGAAGCAGCTTTAACGCTCTTTGATTGCCAAACAAAAACGCCACAAACAGATCCCATACGATCAACAACGCTACCATCCACACCGCGTAAAACATCTTTACATGTAAAGCCGTTTCAGGCTGAATGATCGTAAAAAGCAGTGAGAAGTAAAAGAGAATATTTTTAGGATTGAGCAGAGCGGATAAAAGCCCTTGCACAAAAAGTTTGAACGCCACTTTTGTGTTTACATGTAAAGCATTTTCAAGATGCGGTTTGGGTGCAAAAAACAGCAAACATCCAAGGTAAAACAAAAACACCGCACCGCCTATTTCGACAAGAGTGAGAACCATAGGGTAGCGGCTTAAAAATTCGTACCCAATGTAGGCTAAAGCAATATAAAGTGCGTTCCCACTCGCAATCCCCAAACAACTCCACCACGCTTTTTGGTAGCCATGACTGAGTGCGTGCTTGATAATGAGAAAAAAGTCCTGCCCAGGGCTTAGAAGCGCTAAAAAATAGATAGATGTCAGGGTGAAAAACTGAGGCTCCAACATGTGATTCCTTTTTTACATGTAAGCATAAAGCAAACGCGAAAAAAGTTATTGTATAAAATTGACTTGGTACTCTTTGGGGGTGAGGGCGGTGTGACGTTTGAAAAAGCGGTGGAAGTGGCTTTGGTCGACGAAACCGCAGTATTGAGCACACAGGGCGAGTGGAGTGCCAAGGTGAAGTAACTGCTTTGCGTGTTCGATGCGTACATCCAGAGCGTAGTGTTTTGGGGTACAACCGTAGGTCTGTTTAAAGTGGCGCGTAAGAACAAAGGGGTTGATGGAAAAGCGTTGGGAGAGTTCGTCTAGACTGGGTGTCTCATCGATGCGACTCTCTAAAAAGTGCGCCACTTCTTGCAACATATCGCCTTCTTTTTGACTCACACCTTGCTTCGTGTAGAGCCAAAAAAAGTGCTCCAACCATGCCTCTAAATCGTTTACATGTAAAGATGAAAAATCCGCTATGAATGCTTTTATAATGCGCTCAAACTCCTCAAATAACGCCTTATGAAACAC
>DBTO01000051.1 GCA_002307095.1 Sulfurospirillum sp. UBA1314 | reverse complement strand
TACAGGCAATGAGGTGAATTTCAGGTAGAACTGAGCGCACAGCGCGCGCCGCTTCGCAGACAAAGGAGAGTTTTTTCTCATCCAATCCAAGCCCTGAAGTAACGAGGCAAAATCCTAAAGCGCCATTGCTTGCAGCACTTTTTGCTTCAAAGACAATTTGCTCAACGGGCTTATATTTGTAACGTTCAATATCGGCATGATGGTGTGCACTTTGCGTGCAAAATCCACAATCTTCGGCACAACTTCCGCTGGAGATATTAGAGATAGAACATAAAAAAATTGATTTTTTCATAAGTGAAGATTCCTTACATGTAAAGTTTTAACTTCTTGCAAATTTTACTTTGCAAGAAGCGAAGCACCTAAGGTGCGCAGGCTTTGCATCGATGAAAACCTGAAGTTAATGTAGCGGTTAAGCGTCAACTTTGTGTTTGCATTTGATACATTCATAAATTTCTTTTTTACGCAGTTCCCGTTTTGCCATAATATAGCCGCATTCAGGGCATTTTTTCTCCGTCGGTTCGTAGTTGGAAATAAATTTACATTTTGGATAATTTCCGCAACCAAAGAATTTTCCTCTACGAGAACTACGCTCCAAGATCGGTCCGCCGCATTCTGGGCAAGGAACGGCTAGTGTGATTTTTTCTTTGGGTGCGCTTTCACTCACCTTTTTGAGGTTTTGCGTGTATTTACATGTAGGATAGGTACTGCATGCGATAAACTCTCCAAAACGCCCTTTGCGTCTGACAAGCTCTTTACCACACTCTGGACACATTTCGCCAGTGAAAACAACCACTTTTTGGCTCTCGATGTCGGTTTTACCTTTAGCGACCTGTGCTTCAAAAGGCTCATAAAATTCCCATAAAATCGCCTGCCACTCCTCTTTATCTTCAGCAATGAGATCAAGACGCTCTTCCATATTGGAGGTAAATGAAGAGTCAACGATTTGTGGAAAATGTTTCTCTAAAAGCTCGGTCACTTGAAACGCAATTTCGGTGGGAATGATCTGCTTTTTCTCAATCGTAATGTAATCACGCGCCGTTAAAACCGAGATGGTTGGCGCATAGGTTGAGGGGCGACCAATGCCAAGACCTTCCAGTTTTTTAATGAGACTCGCTTCGGAGTAACGAGATGGCGGCTCAGTGAAGTGCTGGTTCGCATCAATTTTAGAGAGTTTAACCTCTTGTCCAAGAGCGAGATCTGGCAAAAGCTTATCTTTGTCGTTGTCGCCATAGACTTTGTAAAAACCATCAAAAAGAAGCTTGCGACCGCTGGCTTTAAACTTTCCACTTTCGCTTTCAAACATCAACGTTTGGGATTCAAAGCGAGCATTGTTCATTTGGGACGCTAAAAAGCGGTTGTAGATGAGGGTGTAAAGTTTGAGCTCATCAGGTTTGAGATACTCTTGTGCAATTTTAGGGGTAAACTCTAAAATCGTCGGACGAATCGCTTCGTGTGCCTCTTGGGCACTTTTGCTTTTGTTGGCATAAAAGCGTGGTTTTTCAGGCAGATACGCAGTTCCATACTGCTTTTGAATCTGATCACGAGCCGCTTCAATCGCCTCTTTTGAGATGTTCAAAGAGTCCGTTCGCATATAGGTGATGACACCCATAACCCCTTGGTGCGTTTTAACACCTTCATATAAGGTTTGTGCGATCATCATACTTTTTTTAGGTGAATACCCTAAGCTACTAGAGGCACTTTGTTGAAGGGTTGAGGTCATAAATGCGGGGCTTGGTGAGCTTTCACGCTCTTTTTTCTCTAAAAGAGCGACTTTAAATACTTCTTTAAGCAGTTTTTCTTTGATCGCATGCGCACGCTCACCATTGGTGATCGTCATTTTTTCGATTTTTTCACTTTCAAACTCAACCAAAGAGGATTCAATGGTTTTGTTAAACAGTGCGTCAATGCTCCAGAACTCTTCTTCTTTAAAGGCGCGAATCTCTTTTTCACGATCCACAACGATTTTAAGCGAAGAGGATTGAACGCGTCCGGCACTGAGCCCTTTTTGAATTTTGGATGAGAGCAGTGGAGAGAGTTTATACCCTACGATACGGTCTAGTAAACGACGGGCTTGTTGCGCATTGATGCTGCTTGCATCGAGTACTCTTGGATTTTCAAGTGCGTGTGTAATCGCTGTTTTGGTAATCTCATGAAAGACGATACGCGGAAGCGACTGTGGGTCTTTCCCAATAGCCGTAGCGATATGAAACCCAATGGCTTCTCCTTCACGGTCCTCATCGGTCGCGATATAGATTTGATCGGCAACTTTGGCAAGATCTTTGATCTCTTTAACCACGGCTGCATGATCTTTGGGGATACGATACTCTGGAGTAAAGGTTTGATTGTCGATCTTGATGCCAAAACTACTTTTGGGAAGATCGCGGATATGTCCTTTGGAAGCAACAACAGTATACTCTTTACCTAAAAAATTCTTAATCGTTTTTGCTTTTGTCGGGGATTCGACAATAATGAGATTTTTCAATTCTTTTCCATCTTTACATGTAAACATTTTTGTGTATTCTATCTAAAAAAAATCTTTTTAAAAATAGGCGCTTAGATTAAAGTTTTTTTTTGAGACACCGATCTTGTTTTTATCAAAGGCAAGGACGCCTGCGAAATACACAAAGATAAAAGGATTTATCATGAGTTTCCGTATTAACACGAACGTTGCCGCTCTTACAGCGCAAAACAGCCTTAACAAAACGAGCAATAGTTTGAACAGCTCTTTGTCTAAACTCTCTTCAGGTTTGAGAATCAACTCTGCAGCGGATGATGCTTCAGGTATGTCCATTGCTGACTCTCTTCGTTCACAAGCTAATTCTCTTAGCCAAGCAGTTTCCAACGCGAACGATGGTGTATCTATCGCTCAAATTGCGGACGGTGCGATGGATGAGCAAATTAGCATCCTTGATACCATCAAAACCAAAGCGACTCAAGCGGCACAAGATGGTCAAAGTACAAGTTCTCGTAAAGCACTTCAATCGGACATCTCTTCATTGATGGAAGAACTTGATAACATCGCTTCTACCACGTCATACAATGGTAAAAGTTTGCTTTCAGGTAATTTTACCAACTCTGAGTTCCAAGTCGGTGCTTACTCTAACCAAACGGTCAGTATGTCTATCTCTGCAACCAGCTCTGATAAAATCGGTCAAACACGTTTTGAAACCAGTGATATGGCAACAGCCACAGGCACAGTGACAATGACATTCTCATCAGCATCTGGCGCAGACATTACGCTTGCTTCTGTTACTATCAGTACCAGTGCGGGAACAGGTGTTGGTGCACTAGCGGATGAGATCAATAAAAGCACCGATACAACAGGTGTGAGTGCAAGCTGGAGTTTGACAGAAACGGGTTCTGCAGCAGTTGCTTCAGGTACAACGGGTACTATCACGATTAACGGTGTTACGATTGCCTCTTCTCTTGATGTTAAAGCGAATGATAGTAGCGGTACATTGGTTGATGCGATCAATCAATACTCTAATACAACTGGTGTAAGCGCAAGTATTAACTCAGAGGGTGCTTTAGAGCTTACCTCAAGTGATGGTCGTGGTATTGAAGTCAGTGGACTTAGTACTGAAGGTGGTATTACTGATGCTACCTATACAGGTCGTTTAACATTGACAAAATCAGGTGCCGCCGATATCAATTACAGTGTTGCTTCTGGTGAAACTGACATTTTTGATACTTCTGCGAACCAAAAAAGTGTTGGTCTTAAAGATATGATGGGTACTATCAGCTCTTCAGTTGCTGAAGCCATGGGTGCCTTTACTAATGACAATGCTGTTGGTGCAGGCGATGATATCGGTGCGGGTGTTACAACGTATGCAGGTGCACAAGCGATGATCAAAATTGCTCAAACAGCACAAGAGTCACTTGATAGCATTCGTGCAAGTATCGGTTCTGTTCAAAATCAATTGGAATCAACGATCAGCAACATTTCTGTTACTCAAGTAAACGTTACATCAGCGGAATCTCAAATCCGTGACGTTGACTTTGCAACAGAATCTGCTAACTACTCAAAATATAACATTCTTTCACAATCAGGAAGTTATGCGTTGAGCCAAGCAAACTCAGTACAACAAAAC
This sequence comes from Sulfurospirillum sp. UBA1314, assembly GCA_002307095.1. GTDB lineage: Bacteria > Campylobacterota > Campylobacteria > Campylobacterales > Sulfurospirillaceae > Sulfurospirillum. Next base: position 5,245 of record DBTO01000051.1, on the reverse strand, counting down.
GTTCTTAAATTATTACAATAATTTAAGGTTGTTTCCTAGAAAATGTGCTTAAACTACTTCAGTAGTTTAAATAAAGTAGCGTAAGCTACGAGCACATTTCTTTAGAAAACGTATGGAGTCAGGGGTTGACGAGGTAACTCGTCAACCCCTTTTTTTATGCTAAATTACCGTAGGCATGGTTTTTGCTTTATAGGTACAAAATAGGTGTTTTATCCATTATTGCAGCAAGGGTTTTAAATGTCTTTTTACGAAATTAATTTTTCTGCTTTGCATCAGGTCAATCCACTGTTTGCTTCGACATTGCCTCTGGAGGACACGCCCCTGCATTACGAAGTTTTTATGGATGAAAATAGCATAGAGAGTCTCAATCTTGTGCATACAACGCTGTTTAAACCCCTGTACGACACGGCTCCTAACCTAGCACTTGCTGAACAAATGGCTTCTTTTGAGGTATTTCAAGAGTACCCCTATTTCTACTTTTTTGGTTTAGGAAATGGTGTATTGTTAAAATATTTACTCTCAAATCAGCGTTTAAAACGCCTTGTGGTGATCGAGCCTGACCCACAGATCGCTTATATTGTGTTGCATATGATTGATTTTTCGCAAGAGATACGAGAAGGGCGTTTGATGATCTTAGGGCAGGAGCAGCTGGATTTTCCTACTATGGCTCCCTTGTTTAAAGAGCTTGATGTTCAACGGTATGCCAAACTGTACTATTTGCATGTCATGAGCCCTTTTTATGAAGTATTTCAAGAGTTGATTCACCAAAGTAACCATCTTTTCATTGAAACCATACATCATGCAATTGTTTTAGCAGGAAACGATACAAAAGACGCCCTCATTGGACTCAAACATCACATGACCAATCTTCCCTCAATTCCGCATACACCACCTCTTTTTGATCTGATCAAGAAAGTGGGTACGACAGATGTCGCTGTGCTTGTATCCACAGGGCCTTCGCTTGCGAAACAACTTCCTCTCCTTAAAAAAATTGCTCCGTATGTGCGGATATTTGCCGTTGATGCGAGTTTACCGATCTTAATCAAATATGGGATTAAGCCCGATGTTGTCACCTCGATAGAACGCGTGGCACTTACCAGCCGTTTTTTTAAAGAGACGCCCAAAGAAGCAATGAAGGGTGTTATAACGGTGCTTAGTTCACTGCAACATGCTGAGGTGATTGATAGTGTGCAAAGTAGCGATGTGATCATCAGTTTGCGCCCTTTGGGGTATATGCGCGTCACAGGACCTAAAGAGTGGGGATACATTGGCATCGGTATGAGTGCGGCGAATATGGCGTATGAGCTGATTTACCATAGCCATTTTAAAACGTGCATTCTTATCGGGCAAGATTTGGCGTATGGAAAAGATGGTAAAAGTCATGCGAGTGGACATGTGTTTGGTGAAGATGATGTCAAACAGAGTGAAATTGATGGTTGGACCGTGGCATACGGTGGAGAAGGCAAGGTCAAGACAACAGCAGTTTGGAATATGTTTCGAGGATTTTTTGAAAAAGATATTGCTGAAGCCAAAGCACGTATGGAAACGATCAATGCCACCGAAGGCGGAGCGCGTATTTTTGGGGCTATTGAGCTTCCTTTTGAGACAGCACTCTCTTTACATGTAAAACAAAAAAGTCCAAAAAGTGCTGTGAAACTTTCTCAAATTTCCTCAAAAGATATTACGACGATTACCCAAAATGTCGTGGATAAAGTCACGTCCATCGAGGCGTATCTTCATGCAACACAACACGAAGTGGAAACCCTTTTTTTAAAAGTAGCGCACACATGCGATGACTTAGAGGCTAAGCGCGAAGTGACTACGGAGACGATGTACGATTTATTGAAAGCCATTGAGGGGATAAGAGCGAAGAGTAAAGAAGAAATTTTTGATCAAGTGATCTGGCATATCGCTCAGTCCATGATGCTGGTTCAAGAGATCACGATTGCCCCGATTGAAGTGCGGTATGCGCCTGATGAAGCATCACGCCGTCAAAAAATGGTTGATCTGATGTATGTGTACAAAGGATGGCTTTTTTCATTGGCAGGGAGTATCGATGCTATTGTCAAAACGATGGATTATGGTAAAGGGCGCGCCTTGATTCATACGGTGCATGCGATTGATGTTTGGCTTGGCAATACAAAAATAGATACGATTACATGTAAGGATATGAAAGCTCACAATGGGCGTGTTTTTGATGTAGAAATGCGAGGGATTTTGTACGATGTTCCGGATTTATATTTGGAGGAATCTTCTAAAATTATCTTTAAAAAAGCAGATACACAAGAGATCCTTCCTCCTGATTTTATTAGGGTCATTGAACGTACAGATGACTCATATAATGAATATTATTTTGCACAAAATATTTCAAATCCTATTGATGAAGAGAAGATAAAAGTGTTATGCAAGCAAAATAATATAGGATTTTTGGTGACTAAAGAAAACCTTGAAGATCAAGATTTTGTCAAATATATTAAAGTGCTGTTGATTAAATTTCCCACTTTAAATTTTAAAGCTTTTTATATGACAACAAGACAAAAGCAAATTTTAGAAAATATTTTTTCTACTGATATAACAAAAATTGAATGTATAAAACTTCTTGATATTTATGACATTCCCACAAGAGTGAAAGTATTTGTTTGTACCAACCATACTCCTTTTGACTCTTACTTATGGGAGATACTTAGATTTTATTCCAATGTGGTAATGGTTTATCATACTGCATTATCAAGAGAGTATACTATCGGGAGTGTTATTGATTTGTATAAAGCGAGGAGTCATCCTGTTTTTACAAAACCAAACTTTTTTGGTTTTGAACAGAGTGAATTAATTGCTAAGGATTATAGTTTAGAGAAATTATTTTATGAGCCATTTATGGGGAGGATTTCCGATGATGAAAATTTGTATGATTTTTTATATTTTAAATTAGTATCAGAACTCTTGACGAATAGTGAATTGCGAAAGTTTTACATCACTTTTGCTAAAAATGAAGCACGGTACCTCGATTTGCAAAAAAAGAATGAGTTGTAATTATGAGACAAGATATCTTGAGCAAGGTGCCAACAACTATTTTTTGGATTCAGAAATCATATACGATGATAAATCATATTTTTTGTTTTATCTTTATAAAAAAAGTTTTTGGAGTATATGCATAGTGGAAGCCATTATCTTAGCGGGCGGATTGGGAAAAAGGTTGCAAAATGTTGTTAAAGACTTACCTAAACCAATGGCTGATATTAATGGTAAGCCTTTTTTAGAATACCTACTCAAAAATCTTCTAAACTTTGGTATTCACCATGTTATTTTAAGTGTTGGATATAAACAAGAATCTATCAGTTCCTATTTTGGTGATATTTTTGGTTCTATGCGTATTTCATATTCTTGTGAAGAAGAACCTTTAGGAACGGGTGGCGCATTGAAACAAGCATTGGTGTATGCGGAAGATGAGTATGTACTTGTATTCAATGGGGACACCTTTTTTGATCTTGATCTTGATGCTTTTCGATTAAAGAGTCTTGAACTAAAGTGCGATATCACATTGGCATTAAAAAAAATGTATAACTTTGATCGGTATGGAAGTGTTGCACTTGATTCATATGGATACATTGAAAAATTTAATGAAAAACTTTTTGTATCCGAGGGATTGATTAATGGCGGAGTTTATTGTGTTAAAAAAGATATTTTTAGCAGAATGATTTTACCAAATCATTTCTCTTTTGAAAGTGATTTTTTAGAAAAGATGGTCAATAACAAGCTATTTGGCGCCTATAATAGTGAAAATTATTTTATTGATATTGGCATCCCTGAAGATTATGAAAAAGCAAAAATCTACTTTGATGATAAAAAAGCACTTTTCTTAGATAGAGATGGCATTATTAACAAAGATAAAGCATACATTTATAAAAGGGATGAGTTTGAATTTATCGAAGGAATTTTCGATCTTTGTCGATATCTTACGGAGAGACATTATTTAATTTTTATTGTGACCAATCAAGCAGGTATTGCACGAGGGTATGATACTGAGAATGATTTTTTAACATTGACCGATTGGATGAAGTGTCAATTTGAAGCACATCAAATTACAATTAAGGATGTTTTTTATTGCCCTCACCACCCACAAGGGAAAATTGAGCGTTATGTACAAGAGTGTACTTGTAGAAAACCTCAATCAGGGATGATCCTTGACGCACAAAAGAAATATCATCTCAATTTAGAACATTCAATTTTGATTGGAGATAAAATGAGCGATATAACTGCTGGAAAGAGTGTTGGTGTAGGACAAACGATACTCATTAAAAGTGATTATCAAGAGGACTATGATTTTGAAAGTATTGAAGCTTATCTTCGATACTTACGGGGAGAATGAGTATGATCATATCGCGAACACCCCATCGAATCTCCTTTTTTGGTGGAGGAACTGATTATCCTGAGTATTATTTACAATACGGCGGTAAGGCTTTAGGTGTCGCTATCAATAAATATTCGTATCTTAATATCAGACAGCTCCCTCCTTTTTTTGAATACAAACATCGTGTGGTCTACTCCAAACAAGAAAATGTTAATACCCTTGATGAAATTATGCACCCTTCGGTGAGAGAGACACTGAGACATCTCAATATATCTTATGGATTAAGTATTCATCATGATGGCGACATTCCTGCTCGAAGCGGAATGGGGAGTAGCTCTGCTTTTACTGTGGGACTTTTGCATAGTCTAAATGCAATGAATGGCAAATTGACTTCAAAGATGGAGCTTACCAAAGAGTCCATTTATATCGAACAGCAGTTAATTAAAGAGAATGTCGGTAGTCAAGATCAAGCATTTGCTGCTTATGGCGGACTTAATCGTATTGAGTTCTTACAAAATGGAGAGATTAGCGTTAATCCTATTATTATGAGACCTGAGCGATTAATTGGATTTCAAGATAATATTATGCTTTTTTTTAGTGGGTTATCGCGTATTGCTTCTGAAGTCTTGGAGGAGCAGGTTAAAAATACGGCGATCAATATTCCTAATTTAAATAAAATGAAAGATTTGGTTGATGAAGCCTATGAAGTATTGGTCAATCCTTCTCGAAATTTAAAAGAGTTTGGAGAACTACTCAATTATACATGGCAACTCAAAAAAACGTTATCAAGCAAAGTTACCAATGAAAATATTGAAGACATGTATGATAAAGCCATTAAAGCAGGTGCCATCGGTGGGAAAGTTTTAGGCGCTGGAGGTGGCGGTTTTATGGCTTTTT
>DBTO01000186.1 GCA_002307095.1 Sulfurospirillum sp. UBA1314 | reverse complement strand
CAACCGCTCCCTCATTTTGCATCACTAATTTTAATGTATCTGAAATCATTTACGCCTCCAATGCGTTTGTTTAAATATGAATTGTGGTATTATAATCTCAATCTGTACTCAACACAAGAGCCAGTTAGCGAAATATTTTAGGGGTCAATTATGTATATCCTCGACAAAGAAGGCACAAAACCACTCTACATACAGCTCTACGACGCCATGAAAGAGGAGATTTTAAACACCCTTTCGTCTGGAGCAAAACTTCCCTCGGTACGCAAAGTGGCAACAGAGTACAAAATCAGCAAAAATACCGTTGAATTGGCATACAAACAACTCTATGCCGAAGGATATATCGAGAGTATTCCCAAAAGTGGCTACTTTGTTGCTGAGACCTTTCTCGAATATGGTACGCCCTCTTTAACCGCGCCATTTAACGTATCGGAACCAAAACCTCTGATTCGTTATGATTTTTTTCCTGCTCGGTTGACGCATGATGCGTTCCCTTTAAAGCTTTGGCAACGTCTTTTTATCAAAGCGATGAAGGAGAATTTAGACTTTGGGGCATATGGTGACAGGCAAGGGGAACAGGGACTCCGAGCTGAAATTGCGCAGTACCTTATAAAATCCCGCGGGGTGAACTGTGACGCTTCGCAAATCGTTGTTTGTGGTGGATTTACAGACTCCATGAACCATCTTGCGGCACTCTTTAAAGAGACTTTTCAACGAATCGCCATTGAGCATCCTGGGTATCCAGTTACGGGTAAGGTCTTTGAAGATTACGGTTATGACAGTGTTCCCATTGAAGTCGATCACAACGGTTTAAACATTGACCAACTGGAAGCGACGAAAGTCAAACTGGTGTACATTACCCCCTCGCATCAATACCCAACAGGGGTCACGATGCCTATTCCTAACCGTATGAAGTTGTTAGATTGGGCAAAACGCGTTCAAGGGGTTATCATCGAAGATGATTACGACAGTGAACTTAGGTACCAAAACCGCCCTATTCCTTCACTTCAAGGACTGGATCATGGTGGAAATGTTATCTATGTTGGAACGTTTTCCAAGTCGCTTTCTCCTGCGCTTCGTGTGAGCTACATCGTGCTTCCGCATCGCTACTTGGAAGCGTATGCTAAGGTATGCCAAATGCGCCATCAACGCTGCCCTGTGTCACTGTGTACCCAAAAAACCTTGGAACTGTTTATGAAAGGTGGTCATTGGGAGCGACATTTGCGTAAAATCCGCACTCTAAACCGAAAGAAACACGACTTGATGAAAGAGAGACTCAAAAGCACGCTTGGATCTAGGATAGAGATCATCAGTGAAGGCGGTGGACTTGCCATTTTGATACGACCCACCGTTACGATTGATCTTCAAAAATTAAGAGAAAATGCCCTTAAAGAAGGTATAAAACTCTATTGTGCGAGTGATCTTTACGGTGAGACGTGGGAAGCGATTCGCATGGGGTTTGGAGGGCTAAGCAAACAAGAGATTATAGAATCCCTCAACCAACTTAAATCAATTTGGATGAAAACATTGTCACAAAAATAGCTATAATAGTTTTGTAATTTACATGTAAACCCTATTTTAATAAAAAGAGTAAATATGCTTACTTTTGCCAAAAAAACACAGCATTGTGTCGATCTCATTGTTTCTAAATCGTGTTCCAATAATGAAGAAGCCCTTTCACAGCTCAATCATTACGTCTGGGTCACGATGATCATACTGCCGATCGCCATTTTTACCAGTGCGTACAACGCCTACATTGAAAATTATACTTTAGCGTTTTTAATCACACTTTTTTCGGCTTATACCATTGGTTCGCTCTTTCTCATCTCCAAAATTAAAGAGACCTATCTGCTTTACCATGGTGCCAATATCATCTATGCTTTTTTGATTCTTTTTATGATTTACCATACGGATATGGAAAATTCCCGCATTCTTTGGGCGTATATTTATCCGATTGGCATTATCTTTTTATTTGGCAATCGCCTCGGCTTTTTGTACAGCTCACTCCTTTTGGGAATGATTGTCGGACTATTCCTTTTCATACCACAACTCCAAACTGCGTATAACACGGAGTTTCAAGTTCGCTTTGCCCTGACGTATATGATCGTTGCGTTTATTAGCAGTTGGATTGCTCACCATCGTGAGCGCTTTCAAAAAGAGTCTATGCAGACACAATACGCTCTTTTTTTAGAACAAGCTCTGCTTAAAGAAGAGATAGAACGACGTGCTGTCCTTGAAAAAGAGCTTCAATACCTTGCACAAACGGATCCGCTGACGTCGCTTTACAATCGTGGTTATTTTTTAGAGATGGCAGAAAAAGAGCTTCAACGCGCATTTCGTTACGATGAGCCTCTCTGCTTTGCTATTTTAGACATTGACCATTTTAAACGCATCAATGACACTTTTGGTCATCCTGTGGGGGATGTAGTACTGCAAGCACTGGGCAAACACTGCTTGCAAAGTTTGCGAGAAACCGATCTGATGGGAAGACTAGGTGGAGAAGAATTTGCATTTTTACTTTTACATGTAAACGAAGAACAAGCCAGAGCCAAGATGGAAAAGCTTAGAGAAGAACTCAGTCAACTCAGTGTTGCTGATAACACAGGTTCAACACTCAATTTTACCGTTAGTATCGGTCTTGCGATGCTCACTGAGCGCATTAAACGACTCGATGAGCTCTACATCCAAGCCGATGAAAAACTCTATGTCGCTAAAGATGCGGGGCGCAACTGCGTGCGCTAATGAATTGGAGGTTTTTTTCGCAAGATTTTCTTGACAGCTAAGAATCTTTGAAACATAACGCTTTATTTCTTTTTTTTTCTTGTTTTCTTTTTTCAATGCAACGCTTTTATAACGGTTGTGATGTAAAATTAAAAAAAAAGAGCTGCCATGATTACATTAGCTAAGAACATTCAACATCTTGTTGATTTCATTGTTTCTAAGGCGCATTCTCAGCATGAAGAGGAAATTTTTAGACTCAACCATTATGTGTGGATTGCTCTTTTGATGTTGCCTGTTGCCATTGGTTCTGGAGCCTATAATGTCTACATCAAGAATTATGCGTTAGCCTTTCTTGTCATACTTTTTTCAGGGCATATGCTTGGCTCATTGTTCCTCATTCCTACCATCAAACGAACGTATCTGCTCTACCATGGTGCCAATCTTCTCTACACTTTTTTGCTTCTTTACATGGTGTTTCATACTGATGCTGAGAATTCCCGTATTCTTTGGGCTTATATCTACCCTGTAGGCATCATCTTTTTATTTGGGCATCGCCTTGGCTTTTTATGGAGCTTTTTACTCTTATGTATGATGATCGGGCTTTTCCTTTTTGTTCCTGAAATTCACACGATCTACAGCATCCCCTTTCAAGTTCGTTTTGGTATCTCCTATCTTGTTGTAGCGATTATCAGCAGTTGGGTGGAATACCACGGTTCGCGTTCTCATCAAGCGCTTTTGTTAGAGCAAAAATTACTCAATGAAGAGATAGAAAGACGGAAAATACTAGAATATGAGCTTCAAAGGCTCGCCCAAACCGATCCGCTGACTTCACTTTATAACCGAGGTTTTTTCTTGGAATTAGCCGAAAAAGAGCTTAAACGCGCCAAACGCTATAACACCTCACTCTGTTTTGCTATCCTTGATATTGACTATTTTAAGCGCATCAATGACACCTTTGGTCATCCTATTGGCGACACCGTTTTACAAGCACTTGCAAAACAGTGCTTGGGTAGCTTGCGAGAAACGGATTTAATGGGAAGACTGGGTGGAGAAGAGTTTGCGTTTTTACTGTTACATGTAAACGAAGAGCAAGCCAGAGCCAAGATGGAAAAGCTCAAAAATGAACTCAGTCAACTCAGTGTTGCTGACAATGCAGGTTCAACGTTCAATTTTACTGTGAGTATCGGTCTTGTGATGCTCTCAGAGCGGATTGAAGGGTTGGATGAGCTCTACATCCAAGCCGATGAAAAACTCTATGTCGCCAAAGATGCAGGACGCAACTGTGTGCGCTAATTAATTAGAAGATTTTTTCGCAAGATTCTCTTTTTTGCTCGCACCGTTCATATCATAACCGTAACGATTGTACCCACCAATAAAGATTTTCTGTGCAGGGTCAAAGCTCTCAGAACACGCGTCTTTATCATATTTGACCACAAATTTTTTGCTTCCCTCTTCGACACTTAAGTAGTACTCAACGCCTTTGTCCACCATCGCAATTTTGGAAAAGTCTTTGCACTGTTTTTTAAGATCATCAGGGAGTGTGTGGTATTTGTTCAGTTCATCTAAAACTTGTTTGTACTGAGTCGTCGTGGATTGGAAAAAGACTTTGTTTTGCATCGCATAGACTTTGGTAACAACCAATGAGAGCTCTTTATGCTTGAAAGTTTGTGGAAGATTATTGGCTAAATTTTGTGCCATAAATGAAGCGTACATTTCAGGCGTGATGTTAAATGGAAGTGCCATCTTAGGGCCTTCAGCATACGCCAATACACCTACGAACAGTATCATAATCCACCATGCTTTTTTAAGCGTTTTCATTTCGAAAAGATCCTTCAAACCATTTTTCGTATTGTAACTCATTTTAATGAATCAATCATCAACAAGACTCTTTTTTTCTTGAAAATAGATAAAAAATCCAAGCCCAACAAACACCAAGCTCATCCCAACCCACGCTTGCGCATTGGGAAGTGCTGCGCCTAAGAAGAGCATCTCGCCTAAGAGTGCAAAGATGACTTCACTCGCTTGGGTCGCATCGACTGCTGCGAGTTCGCTGGAGGTGTGGGAGCGATGGCGTGCGAGTAAAAAAAGTGTGGTTGCTACCAGTCCTGCAAGCAGTGCCACCAGCGATGTGTTCAGCACTTGCCCTATTGAAGGAATGGGAGGATTGATAAAAAGAACTAACACTATCCAAAATGGGAGTGAACCTAAAGAGAGCAAAAAGACTTTGTTAAACGCATTTTCAAGCAAAGGGGAGTCGATCTTGGGGAAAAATTTATGCCCGTGTTTGGACTCCCAAACGAGTTGATTGCCAAAGGGGTAACAAAATGCGGCGATAAGGACGGGAAAAGCACCCTTTGCAAACTCCACAAAATGAAACGTCGTGATGTGTGAGGTGTTGATCAGCCCAACGCCGATGACAATGATCGTTGAAAAGATCCAAATACGCTTGGGAAACGTTCTTCCAAAAAGCATCAAAACAAAGAGCGATGCAATAATGGTCAACTGCCACGTTGCCGCAATCACCCACGCTGGTGCGTAGTCAGCACTAAAGCACAATAGGGCGTAAAAACAGCCAAACCCAATGCTCCCAGCCACGCTCCAAAACAGCCAATGTTCTGCAAAAAGTTTGAACAGTGCGTGAAGCGGTTTTTTGCCCTGAAACAGACGAATCACGATGAGTAAAAAAAGTATCATAAAGACATACCGCAATGACGCCGACCAGATCCAATGTCCCCCTTCCAAGCTCATCAAACGATTGAGTACAAACGTGGAGCTAAAAAAAAGCGCGGAGAGCAGACCCAAAGCAATGAGAGCAACCATACATCATCCTCGAAACATAAATGAAGTGCCATTATACCCATTCCCACGCACGCATTATGGTTGAAAAATAGACCTTACATGTAAAGATAATTTTTTAGCACACTAAATCTTGCATCTGCTACAATAATGTCAATATTTCAAAAAGGTTTTCATGTCAAACGCATTCAAAGCACATCTTATGGTGCTTCTCGCCACGTTTTTGGTTGCAGGTTCTTTCATCATCTCCAAAAAACTCTCCGGCGTCATTCATCCCATTTCGCTTAATCTTTTGCGTTTTCTCATCGCCTCTTGTGCTTTGGCACCGTTTGTCTTTTTGAATGCTAAAAAACGCTCACGTATCCTTCCCTCCTTTGTACGAACGCTGATCATCAGCCTTTTTTACGCGCTTTATTTCATCGCTTTTTTTAAAGCATTGGAGTACACGACGGCTCTGAGTACAGGCACACTTTACACGCTTGTGCCCCTTGTGACGGCGATTTTGTGTATTTTCTTTTTTAAAGAGCGCATCAGCAAAAAGCAACTGTTGATCTACGTTTGTGGTATCGTTGGCACCTTGATCGTTGTTTTTAAAGGCGACATCAACCGTCTTATGCACTTCTCTCTTGGTCAAGGCGAACTGATCTTTTTAGCCGCAGTACTGAGCATGGCGCTTTACTCCATCTGCACCAAATTTCTTCACCGAACAGGCGATGATATGAGCGTGCTGGTCTTTATGACGCTCATCGGAGGGTCTATCTGGATGGGAACGGCTTTAGTGCTTTTTGACATTCCATTGGAGTGGGGGCGCTTGAACATCGAAGCGTTGAACTATCTGCTCTATCTTGCCATCGTGGCGACTTTTTTCACGGTCTATCTCTACCAAAAAGCCTCCATTGTGATCGGTCCCAAAAAGGTTATGGCGTATGTGTATCTAAGCCCCGCGAGCATCGCGTTACTGTTGTATCTTTTTGAAGGAGCTACGCTCTCCATCGAAGTCTGCGTTGGCATTGCCATCTCGACCATTGCAACCTTTTTGTTGCTAAAATGAAACACACCTAGGCTTTTTTATCTTTACATGTAAAGATTTTAAACGCCAACTTCTTTAAACGTGATAACATATCACATATTACATTACGGAGTGAAGCGATGGCAATTTCAGATTATTTCCAAGGGTTTGAGCGAAAAATAATCGATGTGGGTGAGGATATTCAGATCAATACCCTCATCGGTGGCAGTGGCGAAGAGGTTATTTTACTCCTTCATGGGCATCCTGAGAGTTACCTCATTTGGCGCGACATCGCCCCTACTCTTGCGCAAAAGTACACTGTTGTTGCTACGGATCTTAGAGGATACGGCGATAGCTCCAAACCCAAAGGTTTGAGTGACCACTCCAACTACTCCAAACGGGTAATGGCACAAGACCAAGTGAGCGTGATGCAAACACTAGGCTTTTCAAAATTCCACATCGTGGGGCACGACAGGGGTGCGCGCGTATGCCATCGTTTGATGCTCGACCACCCTGAAAAAGTGCTCACCTGTACGATGATGGACATTCTGCCAACGCTAGACATGTATGAGCAAACCAATCAAGAATTTGCAACGAAGTACTGGCACTGGTTTTTCTACATCCAAGCATATGACTTTCCTGAGCGCTTTTTAGGGGCGGATCCTGAGTATTTTATCCGCAATAATTTGCTTAAAAAAGCCACGCCTGAAGCGCAAAAAAACTTCCCCGAAGAGGTTTTACAAGAGTATATTCGCCACTACGCCAACCCAGCAACCGTGCATGGCATCAGCGAAGATTACAGAGCGTCTGTAAGCATTGATTTGGAACATGATAAAAAAGACCGACCGTTCACCATTAAAACACCGCTACTCGTTCTTTGGGGAGCCAATGGTGTCGTTGGAAATATTTGGAATGTGCTGGAAGGCTGGCAAAAATACGCCTCAGATGTGCAAGGTTTTGGCGTGCAAGCGTGTGGGCATTTTGTCCCTGAGGAGAAACCACAGGTTGTTTTAGAAGCGCTGCTCACATTTTTAGAAGCGAAAAAATCTGAACATTAATCGCTGACAAGAGGCATGTAACGTGCCTTGGTTTCTTCTTTACATGTAAACATTTTGGACGGAATGGTTACTGTAACCACCGCGTAATGAATTGCACTTATACTGGCATTTTAAATTTCTAAAATGGAGTTCTAAAATGACCATCAAAACATGTATTATCGTGCTTTTAAGTGGTGCTTTTTTAAGCGTGTCTGCCCTTGCAAAAGATCAAATCACCATTGTTGGATCTTCAACCGTATACCCTTTTACAACGTATGTTGCTAAAGATTTTCATCTCAAGACCAATCATCCTATACCATCCGTTGAATCAACCGGTACGGGTGGCGGTATGAAACTTTTTTGTGCAGGAGTTGGTCTGGAAACACCCGATATCACCAATGCCTCACGCCCCATGAAACAGAGTGAATACGAGACGTGCGTTAAAAATGGCGTTACAGATATCACCGGTGTGAAGATCGGATTTGATGGTATTGCCTTTGCCCAATCGAAAAAGAACAGTGCTATCACACTTACACGCGAACAGATCTTTCTAGCCCTTGCCGAAGAAGTTCCAAGTAAAGATGGAAAATCACTCATCAAAAACCCTTACACAACATGGAATGAAATTGACCCAGCCCTTCCCAATCGACACATCACCGTTTATGGACCGCCCACAACCTCTGGCACACGAGACTCATTCGAAGAGATGGTGATGGAGCATGCGTCGAAACATTTTGAAGCTTATGGCGACCAAAAAGGCAAATACCGATCCATTCGTCAAGACGATGTGTATGTTCCAGCGGCGGAAGACGATGAAAAAGTTGTTCGTATGTTACTCAAAGATCTTGATGCCTTTGGAATCTTTGGCTACAGCTACCTTGAAGAAAATGGTACAAAGATTAATGGCGCGCTGATTGATGGTATTGAGCCAAATTTTTTGAGTATCTCTTCGGGCAAATACCCCATTTCCAGAGGGCTTTACCTCTATGTTAAAAACGCCCATCGAAGTCAAGTCAGTGGGATGGATGCCTTTTTGAAGTTTTACATGGCTGAGAAAATGGTAGCAGAGCAAGGCGCTTTACGAAAAATCGGCTTGGTGCCCATGCACGCGAATGAATACAAAATAGTGCAAGCAGCAGTGTTGGCGAAAACGAAATTGAGCGAAGAGATGGTGAAGAAAAATACGATTCTTCCATAGCGGCTCCCCAGAATAAAAGGTGTTGTTGAGGCAGCACCTCACTTTTTTAAAAGGATGGTAAGATTTATGCGACGGTTTTCCACTTCACATCTCCTGATCACGTTGGGATTTATTTTAGCGATAGTTGTAGCGTCTCTTTACGGTGGTCTTTTAAGTCCATCCAAAAAAACAGTCCAATCTATTGCGCAGACATCCAATGTGGTAGAGCCTACATTAATGAGGTTGCGCCTTGACGTTAAAGAGTATCTTATTACGCATGATAAGAAGTATATTTTGGATTTTGGGCAAGAATCAAAGCGATTTTTAGCACTTTTAGATACGTTGGAGAGTGCCTCAAAGGATGCAACGATTGCGCAAAATATCAAAGAATTACGTACCGATATGCAAAATTTCGATACGTTATTTAAAAAAATTGTTGTGCTAGAAGAAGAAAACGTCAAAATTGAAAGCACCGTTTTTAACGAATACAATGCCGCGTTGGAAGAGCATCCCAACCGCATCTTGTTCCAATCCTTTACCGATAATGACCCGATGAGCGGAAACAGCGCGGCGCATCTTTTGGATGCTTCCTTAAAATACAAACTAGCCGTCGCTTCGTATAGCCTGAGTAACAATCAATTTTTTCTCATCCGATCAAATGAGCTTAAAGAGGAGATTCAAAAACATGCTAATAAAATTGAGTTGCTGGTTGAAAATAAAGAGAGTTTAAAACGCATCAAATCGTTCAAAGAAGCCTTTAGTGTCTACAACCAAGGGTTTGAGCACATGAGTAAAAACATCCAAGCCAAACAAGTCACGATGTCCAGTGCATTTGAAGAGGTTGTCCCACGCATGATCAACCATACACAGGTACTTGTCTTTACGCTTGAAAAAGAGAGTTAAGTCCTCTTTACATGTAAACGGCACTCAACGTTTAAGATGTCTTATAAAGACCAAATGCCCCTACTTGAGAATAATCTCCACGCGTCTGTTTTTTGCATTTGGTTTATTGTTTGTAGTCGGTTCCAGCGGATTTGCATCGCCATAATACTTTAACTCGATAAGTGACTTGGGCACTCCATAGACCACCAATTTATCTGCAACAGTTTTAGCTCTTTGGAGTGAGAGCGTTTTGTTGTATTCTTTATCGCCTGCGCTATCGCTGTGACCGATACTGATGACTTCAACAACCTTGTTTTCACGAATCAATCGAGCCACCATCTTCAACTCGTCAAGCTGTTTTGCCTCCAAGACAGCACTGTCAAAACCAAAAAAGAAGAGATGACTTTGAGGTTTTTGCGGTAGGGCATGCAGCACTTCCGCATACTTGACTTGAACGCTCTCTTCGGTCTCATGTTTGGATGTAATCTCACCTTTTTGAGAAATATCTAAGGCTTCATAGGCTTTGTTTATCGTATGCGTATCACCTTTGCGATCCGCCACGGAGATAGTGCCCACTTTACCATCTTCTTCGGGCATCAGGGTTATTTGAACCTCTTTGGTCGCACACCCTGAAAACAAAACGGCTCCGAAACAGAGTCCTAAAAGTGCTAAACGTCTCATTCTTTCGCCTCCGCTACAAAATAAGTTCCTCTGATACCAATGGTCGCCGTTTTTGCTTTGATCTCCATTGCGTCAGGATTGATCTTAGGAATGAGCCCCGTTTTACACGCCATAATCCCTTTGAACAGATTGCTTTTAAATTTAACATTTTTATTTTCAGGCTCAAACAGATACTCATCGACCAAAAATTCCGCATTGGAACCAATCGAAATCAAGGTATTGTCCTCAAAAACAATGCCTATCGTGCTGTTTGAAGCCGTTTTAATAGAGTCTTTTTCAAAGATTCTATCGCCTTGTTTTAAGGACACTGTCGTTTTATCAGCATGCGTTACCATGACATCACCTTGAACCGACTTGACAAGTGCCACAGTGGGTGATGCAAAAAGAACAAGAGGCGTTATAAGGAACCACCCAACCGATGCAAAATACTTTTTCATATTTATCTCCTCACTTTTGGTGCAATGCTGATTATCTCGTGTATTGATTTTATTATCATTTAGATTATTTTGATCTAAATAATGACATTATCGAAACAAATTGATACACATGTATAAAACCGTAACGATTTACGCAAGAAGCCCAATCGTCCCTTGCATATACTCCACACACGCACCTGAAACAAAAACGCACTCTTTTTCAACACAGCAGTACAGCACGCCTGAACGCTTCGATGCTTGCAGAGCGATAAGGCTTTGCTTGCCCAAACGTTTTGACCAAAACGGCGCAAGTCCTGCATGAATCGAACCCGTCACAGGGTCTTCTACACCGCCATTGGCAGGCCAAAAGTAGCGCGATGCAAAGTCGTACTCTTTACTGGGAGCCGTTACCACCACATCAAGCGGTGTCAGCGTTTTAAGTTTTTCAAGATCGGGCACGACATTTTTCACATCGTCCTCATTCGCATACACTGCAAAATACGCTTGTTGGTTTTGATAAAACTCAAGAGGCTCAATGGAAAGCCCCGTTTTTAAAGCCTCAGGAACATCGAGCACTCGCACAGGTTCACGGTTTGGAAAACGCATCTCTATCAACTCATTTTCAAGCGCATTCACCTCTATCTTTCCAACCGCTTTCGCCCAAAACGTAATGCAAAACGGATGCCCCAAATGGTTGAAAATGACATACGCACTCGCCAACGTCGCATGCCCACAAAAGTCGATCTCTTTGAGTGGCGAAAACCAACGAATCTCAAAAACACCTTCACGGTTTTTAACAAAGAATGCCGTCTCAGAGAGGTTGTTTTCAGACGCAATGCTTTGCATTGTGGATTCAGGAAGCCAATGCTCAAGCGGTACCACCGCGGCTTGATTGCCTTTGAAGAGTGTGTCGGTGAAGGCATCGATGATATAGATGGGGAGTTGGTGTTGGGTCATGGTTCATCCTTTATCAATAATTCTCTTTAATTTTTGAGTACAAGCATTTTTCTTCAAACTCTTTATTTGATTTGTACTCTAAAAGTCCCCAAAGATCATTTGAATAAAAACTAAGATATGTCCTACCTTGATACACAACAGGTGAAATTTCATGTGGAATATCGATTGTTTTTCCACTTTGTGAAAGTATTAATTTGGAATCTTTTGCCCATGATTGAGGAATTGTCTCATTAGTTTCTTTTTTTAACTCGGTCATAATTGAAGTACACTGTTCCTCATACTTTTTAGAAAATTTGTTTAATCCTGATAAATCATCAAAAAGCATACTAACGGCATACTCATTTTTGTCAAGAATATAAATATGTGTATATTCAAATCTTCCCCAACGTGAATCACTATATAAAACTTCTACACTTCCATCATTATCAATATCTACAACATCCCTAGTTAAATTGTTAGCACCACAAAAAGGCCATGTAATAGAATATATTTTCGTTGTTTGTGTATTATGCCAATCGTCTTTAATAAAAGCTTGACATAAAGGATCATCAGAACCATATTCTAAAATTTTCGTTCCAGCAGGTAATTTTTTCTTTCCTGTAGGGTATTCATTATTATCTTTTTCACTATTTCCGACATTAAAAGTTTTACATGTAAAAGATTCTTTATGAATTTCTAAAGAAGCAAAACTACCTGTTGTATTGTATTCACATATTTCAACGGCATCATCTTGCACCTTAATTGATTTTAGAGATGATTCTGCTAAACACGTTGGGATATAATCATATTGAGATAAGATTTTCTTTTCATCCACCCAAAGGCTAAACCAGCTTGCAGGTGAAGCACCACATTGTCCATAAGGGACTGCTTCTCCACTACCAAGTTTTAATCTCACTTTTTTCCCATTTGAAAAAGTACATTCCCCAGCTTTATAAATTTTCAGAGTAGTTAAATTAAAATCATCATTCTGAAATGTTTTTCCCTTAAATGAATAATCGCTGTCGCTGGGGCGATCATCCCACTGATCAATATTTTCTAACTCAACTTTGATTTCGGTGGGATTACATGTCATTTGGATGTAGTTGTAATACTCATCTGCAAGCAAAGCACTACTAAAAAATTGCGTTAAAAATAATAGAACCACAATAAAAACTTTTTTCATGTTACACCTTTTTATGGAATAGTTGTACTTTATAAATCCAATAAAAAATACAACAATTTTTCACATGAATTTCTCCTAAAGCATGTCATGAAGAAATTTTTGCTCCTGAATCTCCAATTTCTCTTCCCATACTGCATAATTATACACCAAAGCACTGATGATATTTTGATACGAAATGTCTGTTTATTGGCTTATATTCGATGCCAAGAACATCCAGGTTGATGGTGATTTGCTTTTTTCCATGCGCAGTTGTTTGCGTGTTTCTTTAGCTGAGGTTTCAAGTAATGCTTTTTCTTCAGCATCAAGTGGTTGTAATTGTTTTGTTTTCATGGCTTACTCCTTGATTTACTTCAAAGGCAAAGTCATATAATTCCATTGAGGGTCGCCAAATAAAATGGACCGAGCAAAGCTTCTTTTTTGCAAGCAAGTTTTAAAGAAAAATTTCTCGTAAAGGCGTGTGGCGTTTTTGTTTGTGCCTTTTACATGCAAGGTTATGAGGTCAAATTTTGCATCTTTTTTTGCAAAATCACACACCCATGGGATGAGACGTTCTTCGATGCCTTGGGCTTGGTACTCAGGATGCACTGCAATGTCTGCGATGTAGCACTCATAAAGTGCAGGGTCGTGCTTTAGTAAATGCGAAGAGAGTGCGAATTTGAAAAATTCCCATTTGCCAAGTACCTGCACCATCTCTTTTGAAAAAAGTACGTTTTTAGCTTTCACTTGTTCCGATTCAGGCTTCCATTTCAGACACAATGTTCCGACGACTTTGTCGTCCTCCAATGCGACGATTCGGTGCGTTGATACCTCGTTGGAAGCAGATTCTAAACGTTTTTCAAACAGATGGGTTAACTGTTCATCGCTGAGATTTTGGCACTGTTTAAAGTGATCTCTAAACGCAAAAATGAGCAGTTCAATTAACGCTGGGGTGTGTTGTGGCTGAAGGGTTTCAAGATGAATGGTCGTTTCGGACATTAATGATTTTCCTCTGATAAAATTTTGATTATGGCGCTATTTTCTTACATGTAAAGCTAATACAACTTCCCAAACAGGTCTAAATGGGTGAGGTAAAGCCTCACATCAAACTCTAATTGGTGGTAGTTTGGCTCCATATTTTCGCACAAGGCGTAAAAGGCTTTGTTGTGTTCTTTTTCTTTGAGGTGGGCGAGTTCGTGCACGCAGATCATCTTTAAAAAGGGCTCGGGAGAACTTTTAAAAAGCGTTGCGACTCTGATTTCACTTTTGCTACGTAGGCGTCCGCCGTGGTTTTTGATCGTGATGCGATGCAAGCCTAGCGCGTCGTTGATGTCGTTAATTTTGCCATCATACAGCACTTTGGTGATCGGCTCACTTTTGCGCAGATGTGTGCTTTTAAGCTCCATTGCATACGTATAAAGTGCTTTGTCGCTGGTGAGATTGTGTGTGGTTGGGTACTTGGAGAGCAGGTATTTTCCTAGTTTCTCTTCGGTAATCAGACGACGAATTTGCTCTTGGAGATGTTCGGGGTAATGGGCGATGTAGGCTAATTCTGGCACGCTTAGCACGCTTTACATGTAAAGATTTTTTCAAATTTTTCGTGCATGGTTTGGAGGGCTTCCTTGCTTGATTTTTCGATGCACTGCTGCTTGTCCTGTGCGATCTCTTCTTCTAAAAGGGTGATGATCTGTTGCAGCGCTGCACTGTTGGCGCTATTATAGCGTTTGATGCGCTCGATTTGGGTGTTTTTATCTTGGACTTTACCAAAAGCGGTTTGAATCGGTTTAAAACTTTTCGCAAACTGTTTCAACGAGAGCGCATCGCAGGTGTAGCGCAGTTTTTTGTAGTGAAGTCTGAGTTTATGAAACCGTTCATTGGGGGATTCTGTGTCGAGTTTTTTGGAGATTTTAGCGATCTTTTTAAGTCGTTTTTCGATGATTGCTTTGATATGCCTGAAAAGTTTTTCTTCAGACTTTGCAAGGCAGAGCTTCTCATCGCTATGCAAGGCTTCGAGTTCATCAAAAATTTTTGCTTGAAGTTTGGGGGTAAACTTTTCTTCAAACTGTCGGTACACGGTCTCTTTTTCCGCCAAAAGCTTTGCTCTCAGTTGTTCAAAATCATCCCAATAGAGTGCATCAACGCTTTGTTTGTAAGCCTCAAGTGCCTCTAAAAAAACATCCAGATCGCGCATCTCATTGGTCTCTTGCTGGAGGATTTTGAGGGTTTTATCGAGTAACTCGTGACGCTTTTCATCCATAAAATCGCTAAATTCCAAGCAGATGGAACGAGCGGTACGAATGTAAACACGGTACTGGTGCAGGCTTTCAGGATCTTTAGTCTGCAAAAACGCTTTTAAATGGGTTGTGATATTTTCGAGATTGTGATGCAGCGTGGTTTTGAGTAACTGCTTGATGCTGTGACGTTCTAAAAAATCTTTTTTGGAGGACATTGGATCAACCCTTATGAGACTTTGGAAAAGGCATTAGAGGCGATACGAAGCGTTGTATCTCTCACCATGAAGTGTAATGGCACGAAAAATTGTAGTCTTTTAATATTAATTACACGTTAATGTTCAGCACTTTTTTGCGCTTGTTAACCATCGGTATAAAAAGAAGCGTTATAATGTTTTAAAACAGCGTCAATACGCTACAAAGGCTTTTTATGCAAGAGACTATGAACGAAACACTTCAAAATTTAGCCACATTAGAGGCTCCAAAACGTAACTGTGCTTTGGTTTATTTAAAGCTTATTTTACTTCCAACCGTGGCATATCTCTACTTCTTGCTCGGGTTTTTAGGCATTTTACATTTTAAAGTGGGGGTTCACAGCATCATACTCATCGGGTTTATTTACATCGTTTCCCTCATTTTTGCCAAGCACAATGGCGAATTTGGTGCGTGCACGTTTAGACGCTCCTCCAAAGAGTTTCAAGCAGAACTGCACGAATATGTCTCGAAAAACTTGATGCCTATTGGAGGGCAAATGAAGTCCAACGCTTCGTTTGAAAACTTCATCGACACGTACGCTAAGGGCATTCGCAATGACAACTACGCCTCTGTCGCGGCAAGCATTTTCCCAACGATGGGTATTTTGGGGACATTTATCTCAATCGCATTAACACTTCCTGATTTTTCATCGCAAAGTGCGGGTGCGTTGGAAAATGAGATAAGCCTTCTTTTAAGCGGTGTGGGAACGGCATTTTACGTCTCGATTTACGGTATCTTGCTCTCACTCTGGTGGATCTTTTTTGAAAAAAGAGGGTTGAGCCGTTTTGACCGCGATGTGGCGCGTGTCCAAAATGCGACCGCAGCACTTTTTTGGACCAAAGAGGAGATCGAACAAGCCTACTTGCAAGAAAATCTCCAAAATTTTGAGCGCATCGGCAAGATGTTTGAGCGTTTAAGTTCCAATGACTTTTTTGAACGCCTTGGCAAAAGCATCGAGACCAAATTTAAACTCTTTGATGAGATGCTGAGCCTTGAAGCTACCGCCGTTAAGCGCGGCGCTGAGCACATCAAAGAAGGGATGGAAGCGCTTTCTCGCTCGCAAGACAGACAGCGCGATTTAGCCGTGATTCACGAAGACATCCTGACCAAACTGAGCCTCTTTAATGAGGGCACCACCTCTTTACATGTAAAGCTGATGCAGAGCAATGAAGTGATGCTTAAAACCAACCAAGAACTCCTGCGCACGCTTCAAGAGACCCATATAATGCAAGGAGATTCGACGGCCAATGAAGAGGTCGAGTCGCTCAAAGAGAGCTTAAAAATGATCGACGCTGAAACCGAAGAGATCATCCAAAAAATGGATGCGTTAAAGTAATGCGCTACAACCGTTCACGAAGTTCTGACCAAAACTTTTGGGTCTCATACGCTGATCTTATGGCAGGATTGTTGTTTGTGTTTATCTTGCTGATTGGGGCGATCGTGGTGAAGTATGTGTATGTGCAAACCGATCTTAAGGGCATCAAAAATGACCTTGAAGCGCAAAAGAAGGTTTTGCACCTCGCGCAAGTGGAGCTTTCCCAAAAACAACGCGATTTTTTAAGGCTGCGTTCCGATATGAACAGCACGAGTGCTTCACTGCAAATCGCGCAAAATTTACTCGCCGAAAAAGAATCAACGCTGAATGAAACAACAGCGCAGCTTCAACTCTCAGACCGTGAGATCGAAAATCTTAAAAAACTCCTTCTTGACACCGAACTTGCGCGCGATGAAGTCAAAGGCGAACTGGTTGCCAGCCAAATGGAGCTAGGGACAACGACCAACACGCTCAAACTCAAAGAGGGAGAGTTAGCGCTTTTAAGTGCCAAACTGCTTGAAAATGCCGCTTCGCATCAACAATTGGTCGAAGATCTGAACCTCACCAAATCGCGCATTAAAAACCTGACGGGTATTCGCATCAAAGTGGTGCAAGAGCTTAAAAATAAACTGGGCAAAAAGATCAACATCGACCCCAACAGTGGCGCGATTCGCCTGCCCTCTTCCGTGCTGTTTGATGTGGGATCGTTTGAGCTCAAACCTGAAGCACAAAAACAGCTCAAAGAGACACTGCAACCGTACCTTGACGTGCTGTTAAACGATGAATCTATACGTGAAAACATCGACCACATCGTTATCGAAGGGCATACGGATTCGGATGGAAGCTACATGCACAATCTCGATCTTTCGCAAAAAAGAGCCTATTCGGTGATGGCGTTTATCTATTCACTCGATGAAAAACGCACCGCGTTGCTTCAAAAATACCTAAGTGCAAACGGCAGATCGTACAGTGACCTTGTACTCAAAAATGGCGTGGAAGATAAAGAGGCGTCAAGACGCATTGAGATTAAGTTCAACCTCTCCAACAAAAAAGCGATTGAAGAGATCGAAACCTTTTTAAATCGTAAAGAGTAACCATGTTACGCAGTGAGCGTAACGGTATCTCCTAAAGCTTCATAAAACATGTTTTATGGAAACAAAAGGGGAAGGACTTAATGCCTTCCTCCTCCATCGTGTCTGTCATCATCATTATCTGGTTTGGATGGATGGTTACTGTTGTTTTTATGGTCGTCTCGATGATCATCTTTTTGATTATCGCGTGAGTCATGACGCTGTGGTTCATTGGATCTGTAGTTAGGCTCGCTGTGCCTTTGTTGTTGCTCGTGATAAACCTGAGGAATGTAAATCTCTTCACGTTTAATCACCACACGTTTGTCTTCGTAGCGATTCTGACGTCTGCTATCGTAGCGATAGTCATCGCGTAAATCATGACGATGGCGTAGTTCACCAAAATCAGCAGAGTCAATGCGCACACCCACGAGTGAAGCGATCTCAAGCCATGATGCATATCGGTTTTGACGATAAACGCTCAAAACATAATCATACGGTCTTCCTGAAAGCTCTGCTAAACGAAAAATCATATACGCATCGGCAGGTTCACGTACGCTATCAAGGATAATGATAATGCGAGATTCTGGCATGCCAAAGCGATCAGCTAGTCCATAACGGTATCCGTATGGGTCAGAATGGTAACGGTTATTGAGGCTCAAGCGCCACTCAAAATCAACCTCGGCACTTAAACTCAGTGGTGCCATCAGCACACCTAATGCCAGCAGTGAAAAGAGACTTGGTTTTAATTTCATTTGTTTTCCTTTGTAAGCACATATACGTTGCGAATCATACCTCATTTACGCTAAAACCCCCTCATTTTGTCCATTTTTTGGTATCGTTTTTGGCATGGTAAAAAAATTATGTTATGATTAACCATTGTGACATTAGGAGATTCTTGTGGCGATTATTCAAAAAAATATCTGGACTATTTTTTACATCCTTTTGCTCAGTGCCCTTGTCTTTTTAGGCATTGTCTCTTACACAAAATGGAACAGTGTTCATGAAAAGTATGCAACCGACCAGACAAACCTTGTCAAACTCGTCTCCAATGCGACCCACTCGCTTCTGTTGACCCAAGAGATGATGCTCAACATTTTAGGCAATCAAATCGTTAAAGATCAAAACCCACGCATTTTAGATGATTTGCTACTGCTCAATCCTTCCATTGTCGCGTTTGGGTTTACCGATACGGAGGGCAATTATCTCCATACCAGCTCCAATTTCGATAAAACAAAACGTCCCAGTCTTAGGACTCAACCCATTACAAGAGAGTCCTTTGACTACACCTTAAGCCAAACAAAAATGGTCTTAGGACGAACCTATTTTATCGCAGGAAGTGGGCGTTGGGGAATTCCGATTCGCAAAACGGTTTTTGATGATGCGGGTAAAGCCATCGGCGTTATGACAGCAGGTCTTGGCATCGAAGGGGCGTTTAAACTCTACACAGAAAATCTTTCTCTTGGAGACTACAACAGCGTGACATTGATTCGTGATCATGATCAGTTTGTGCAGTTTCAATCCTCCAACCATGAAGTTGCTAAAACCTTTTACGAAACGCCACTGCCCAATAATTTTTTACAAAACGCATTAAACAGTATCACACAAAAATATGCCATTTCCCTTGAAGAGATCAAGCAAAAAGGTGAAATTTACACTACAGAAACTTCCACGCTTGATAATCAGGTTGTGCAAATCGCCCTAAAATACAATCCTCGTTACGAACTATGGATACTCTCAGAGGTTAATCATTCTCAAATTGAGCACGATTTTATTCAAAGCTTTCTGACCTATGTGCTGATTTTGATCGTGGTACATGTGATTCTCTTTTTACTCTTTAAACTGATCGCCAATGCTGAAAATAAACGACGATCCGATTTGGTTTTCCAAGCGACGCACGATTCGCTCACCCAGCTTCCGAATCGGAGTTATTTTAAACAGTGTATGCAAGCGTGGATGGGTGAAAATGCACCTTCTTTTAGCCTTTTTTACCTCGATATGGACCATTTTAAAAATGTCAATGACAGTTTTGGTCACTATTTTGGTGATTTGGTGCTGATTGAGTTTTCCAAACGTCTTTTACGCGTTGTCCCCAAAGAGAGCATCGTGATTCGCCAAGGAGGCGATGAGTTTGTCATTTTGAGTTATCTCACCCAAGATCAAGAACTCCTCGATCAAGCCCAAACCATTATGAATGAAATCTCCAAGCCTTACCACATCCAACACTTCAATTTTGTCGTGGGGGCAAGTATTGGCATTGCCAAATACCCCGAACACGGCGACACGCTCGATACGCTTTTACGCGCTTCGGATATCGCGATGTATGAGGCGAAAAAGTATAAAAACAGTGTGCGTTTGTTTGTGCCGTTTATGCAAGAAGGCTATCTTAACCGTGTCAATGTGGAGCAGATGCTACGCAAAGCACTTGCCAAACATGAAATCTATATGATGTATCAACCTCAAATAGACAACAATGGCGCCATTTACGGTGTTGAAGCGCTTGTTCGGTGGCAAAGTGAAGAGTTGGGACTCGTGCCTCCGGATAAATTTATCCCCATTGCCGAAGCGTCAGGGCTGATGCCTGAACTGGGGAATTTCATCATTCATACAACGCTTCAAGAGATGAAAACGTTGCAAATTACCCTTGGGGTTAGTTTTCAGACCTCGTTGAATGTTTCCATCAAACAGTTTATGGATGCGCATTTTTTTGAAAAACTGATCTACGAGATTAATCGTGCCAATTTAGCGCATATTTCGCTCTGTTTGGAGATTACCGAGAGTCTATTTATCGAAGATATTGACTACATCTTGCCACTCTTGCAAAAAATCCGAGACATGGGACTGCATATTTCTATGGACGATTTTGGAACAGGGTACTCCTCTTTAAGCATCCTTCGCAAGCTTCCTATTGATGAGTTAAAGATCGATAAAAGCTTCGTCGATACGATTTTAAACGACATTACTGCTGAAAAAATGGTTCAAAATATCATCACGATTGGTAAAAACTTGGATTTGTATATTTTAGCCGAAGGGGTGGAAACCAAAGAGCAAGAAGCGTTGCTCAAAAGCTTAGGATGCGACCGATTTCAGGGCTATTTTTACGCCAAACCTTTAGCCTTCGATACGCTCAAAGCATTTTTAGAAACACACCCCATCACGATCTAACAAGCTTCCATTGCTTTACATGTAAAGAAGATTATTTACTCTAGAAATCCTTTGGCTTTAAGGATTTCTAGGGTGAGTGCTTTACACAATGTGGGGCTTAAAAGATTGGTCGCAAAGAAATAAACCCCTTTCGTATTTTCGACATAACCTACATACCAGCCATATTCTGCTTCATTTTTGGGTACCGCCCAGCCTGTTTTGGCTCTTAACACATAACCTTTTCCTTGCTCGCCTATCATGATCGATTTAAGCAGATCCAGATGTTCTTGCTCAAAGGGTAACTCATTTTTGTAGAGCTTTTTCAAAAAAGTGATCTGCTCGTATGCGCTGATACGAAGCGCTCCATCGAGCCAAAAGCGCTCCACATCCGTTCCCCCTTCTGCATTGCCATAGTGCAATTGATGCAGATACTCCGTGTATTTTTCAAGCCCAATGGCACGCGCAAACCGTTGATAACACCACACACACGAGCTTTTAAACGCAGAGCTTAAGTTTTGATCATGATTCCATTCGACTCTATTTCGCTGTACACCATCCCAAACGATGATGGAATCGGCACTCACGACACCTTCTTGCAAGGCGATCAGGGTATTGGGAATTTTAAAGGTTGAGGCAGGAAGCACCGGCGTTCGCGCGCGTGCATCGTTGTAAACATAACGCTCTTTACCATCCAGTGATTCGATGATGATCGTACCTTTTACCTGTGCATTTTCAAAAAGTTTGGCGATACTCGCATCTTCTGCCCATAGGCATCCTACAAGACTCAGCATCAAAAATAATTTTTGAACCATGAACGTCCTTTGTCTTTGACTAAGCTAAAATTATAGCGTTTTGGCGTTACATGTAAGCCCAAGAGGTTTGGTTTGCCCTTGTGTACTATAAATGAGAACTGCTTCGAGTGATTCAGATGTTGAACACCAAGTGAACGAGCGCAGTATGAAACAAACATTAGAAACATTTTTGCAAACACTGTGTGAAAGCAGTGAAACTTCGGATACAAACCTAAGTCACGTTTTACACAATCAGTCTTCGAGTAAAAGAGCTGAAGATTGATCACTGTGTAGCTTTACATGTAAAACTGAATTGGCTATGATTTTGTACAAAAGTGTGGTATGACCCTAAAAAATTGCTGCCATTTGCACAGACACAGGAACACTGGCACTGGCTTTTTGATTGGACAAACCTTTAAGAAGATGACAGCGATGATTTATACAATAGCATTGTGTTAAGAATACCGTAAATAAGCCGTTTATTCAAAAAGGAGGTCTTGATGAAAGCCTATCGTATGTTCAGTATTGTTGTGGTTGGTTTTATGGTGAGTGCTTGTTCGCTCAAAAGTCCTAGCAGTAAAGAAAGTGCCCCTATCCAGCAGCAGCATCAAATGGGTGACCAAATGGATGCACGCTATTACCCTTTAGGTGGTAAATGGATGCAGAAAATCGCGCACCATACCTACCCTGAAGCATTCGATGACAATGGAACACGCTACGCATGGAAAGCCTTAGGAGGCGATAGCGGCGGAGATATCTTGGCCGATACGACTACCAAGTGCGATAAAGATGGCGCGTGCATTGATATATCGACGCTTAATTATATTATGACGGAAGCACCTTGCATCTGGCCGTATGAACACTATTATGCTATCGTCGGCGTATGCTGGAATGCAACCAATCGAGGACTGTACTACACAGGTAAAACGGTACATAACGTTCCTTTTTATGCTCTCATTGAAAAAGTATACGGTACCTATGGACTCGATACGAACAGTGCATGTTGGTATAGCCTGAGTCCTTCACGCTGCGAAGAAGGCAAAAAGAAATACGCGTGGTCTCAATGTTTAACCAAAGTGCAAGAAGAGATGCCGTGGAGTGCAAATAGTGTGACCACTCTAAAAAGCTCGCTAAAACCAACCGATCCACGCATTAAGCTCTATCATGACTATACTCAAAAATCAAACGAACAAGGTATGGTCTCCTCATTAGAAAATGATTACCTCAAAAAGCTTTTTGAGCTTAACATCAAAGAGAAGCTTGGCGATATCTCGCAAGAGCGAAAAGCCCTCCTTTTTAAAATCGATCAAGAGTATAGAATCAAAAGAGCAGGAAGCGATAAGGGAGCTTTAAAATCACCATCTACAGAGCTTGATCTTGACGCATTAAATCAACTTTTCAACGAAGAATTGAAAGCATATCAAAACGTGTTAAGCGATGAAGAGTATCTCAAACTTTTCGGCGCATCCAAAAGTGAGACGTTTGACATTCGAAATCAGTGATGAAAAGATCAAACTTTTTGTTCTAACACAGCGTTGCTAGAGCTTGTTACGTCTGCCCTGCCAACTGATCATAAAAGCAGTTGGTGGGTTTTACATGTAAAAAGGAAAACAATGAAACCCTACATGAGCATGATTACCTTAGGTGTCAGTGATATGGCGAAGTCTATTGATTTTTATCACAAAGGACTCGGATTTCCTAGGCTTGAGCCTTATGAAGAGAAGATTGCTTTTTTTACACTCAAAGGAACGTGGCTTGCGCTTTATGAGAAAAAAGCACTCGCAGAAGATGCCAACGTTACGTTTGATGAAAGTACCTTTCATGGCGTTACGCTCGCACATATGCTTGGCAGTGAAGCCCAAGTCGATGCACTCTTTCAAGAAGCCATCCAAGCAGGTGCAACACCCACCAAGCAACCACAAAAAGTTTTCTGGGGTGGATACAGTGGCTACTTTAAAGACTTTGATGGTCATTTGTGGGAGATCGCTTATAATCCTTTTATGAGTATGGGAGTAGAAGAGTAAAGAAATGCTGTTGGAAAATCTTTACATGTAAAGGCGTTAAAGTTTTTTGGTCTAGATGTTAAATTTACGAGCCATATCTTCAAATGACACATAAGACGATAGTGGTGTATTTTGACGTGATTGAACGACATCGTAGATTTCTTTGTGTTCAAAGCTCTTCGAGTGATTTGAGTCTCTCGTATGCATCGGTAGATATCACAACCGCTTCAAGTTTATTATTTTTTAAAATCCCAATTTTATCCATAGATTGGTCTTTTATACCCTTTAATACACCTGCTATCTTTTTAGTAAAGTCCGTAATAGACAAAAGCTCATCAGGAGCATACTTAACTGTCATCTAAAATCCTTTGATAATTAACATGTTAATATTATGGTTAATTTACTATGTAATTTCAAGTATTATTTATAGTGTTTTACAAAAAGTTAAAAGTAAAGCTTTGACCCCTAAAACTTCAAATCGCTTGCTCATTTTAATTCAGCCTGTCCCCGTTTTCCCGACTCATTTTTTTCTTGTTTTTTTAACCATTCCAAGCTTTTTGTCAATGTCACCAAGAGAGAAAAAACCTTAAGACTATTAATTTTCGTATTGAAGTCGACTGTCTCCCCATGTATTATTTGATGCCTATTTATGTGAATAACCCCTGAGTGATTTTTGCGTTCTCTCTCGCTTAATCTAATCGGTAGTTCAATATTTTCTGAGCTAAAATAAACTCTTAGAAACCCGTATGCCAACATTGTTTTAATTTGATCATCAAGCTCTACTTGCTTCCATCTCCCACTTTGAAAAAATTCCTGTCCCTTGTATATTTTTGAGATGCCGTCAATTTGCGTTAGAAACAACACAATTGAAGAATAATAATTTTGATTTAAATGTGCATTACATGCTTCATTGATAATAGTAGCCCTATCGGGAAAATCTTTACATAAATCATCCTTGAATTTTTCCATTTCTTCCGTGTAGTTTTGAACCAAAATTTGATTTATTGCATCTTCGTTATCAGATAAAACAAATATTTTTTTTAATACTGATATGTTTATTGCCCCAATGAACCAACTAAAATTAGCTGCAATCTCGGCGACTTTTTCGCATTCTTTAGCAAATTTTTGCATTTTTAGAACTGACTCTGCACTCTTTCGCAGCAATGTAGCTGTTTTTTTCAAAGACTCACTCATTTCATTGCTCCAATATATTTATCTGTGCCAAAACCATAAAGCTCGCCCACACCGATGATGTCTCAACCCACATAGATGACATCATCGGCTTTTTTGCCATCGGTTTCATTTTTCTTTTCTCGTACAAGGTTGAAGCTTGTTGGATTGCTTGTTTTGAGCGTGTAGCCAAAGCAGTTTTCAAATACATCTTTGAAAAAACCATCTTGATACTCTTCTTCTTTAAAGCCTCGTATCGCATCAACTTTGGCTAAGAATTTTTGATACTCCGCCCATCTTAGGGCAACTTTGCTTTCATCTTGAGAAATACTGTTTAAAACTGTCTTTTGAAAGAGTGCAAGATGCCTACCTTTTTGTTTACATGTAAGGATTGTATTTTAACACAGAGTTAGTAAAATGCACTCTTTTACGCCGCCAACTGGCACGAAAAGCAGAAAAATTCCTACCAAATCGCATCTTGAAAATGGTTCAAAATCTTCTCGTCTTTCGTTAAAAATTTACGTTCTTGACTCATCGCATGTGCGACGATAATGCGATCAAACGGGTCACGTGTCCAGTCGATGAGCATTGCTTTTTGGATGACTTCACTAAAACTTCTATCGTCTATTTTAAGCCCTATCATAGCACCAAGATCACCTAAAATATTATAGGGAGTTTCTGAAATACGCCCTATTTCATGTAAAAATTTAAGTTCCAATTCAACCATCGGAGAGACAAAAAGTTGCCCTGCTTGCTCAATCGCTTCGAGTGCTTTTGGTGAGAATTTTTGAAGCTCTTTTTGCCTCAGCCACACGACAATGTGCGTGTCTAAATAAAGGGCTTCCATTCGTCCCCCCATGATGTGTTGATGAGTTCCTCATCGCTTGCAGTCGTGATGTTTTTTGCAATAATTTTATCGAGGCGAGAAGGACGTTGTTCTGGAACAATGCGCAATATTTTACCTTTGCGCGAAATCTCAAGAAGCTCACCTTTTTCAGCTACGGCATCTAATAGGTTGTAGAGATTTTCACGAAGTTTTGAGGGTGTTACAACCATTTTGGCTCCTTTTATTAATGTAAAAGAATTATACAATGGCGTACGTTATAAGTCAAATAGCGTACGTAAATAGCTCATTTTATCTTTACATGTAAAGATTTTCTAATGTCATGATTGGGTGAGAACTGAGTGTTCAATACGTTGCCTCTCATTTTTTTATAAAGCTTTTACAAGCACTTCGGGATGTTCAGCCACAATATTAAGGAGCACTTTTGCAGGGCCGTCGGGCTGTCTTCGACCTTGTTCCCAGTTGCGTAATGTATGAATGCTGATATTCATTAGTGCTGCAAAATGCGCTTGGGTCAATTCCAGTTTGGTGCGAATCTCTTTTGGATTTGGCTCTTGCATTAAAAATGTTCTACTGGGAGCTCGTTCTTTATCTTTAATTGCTTTAGCTTCTTTAACACTCTCTAAAAGTTCATCAAACATCTCTTTTTTCATTCTCTTTCCTTTTATAAAAAAGCTTTTCGCAATGCTTCAATTTGCTTTTGAGTCAAATTTTCTGTTTCACTTTTTTTATACACGTACACCATCAAAATGGTATTTTCATCTTCAAAAAAATAGTAGATATTTCGAATTCCACCACTTTTTCCAGAACCGTGTACGTTCCATCGTAATTTTCTAAGCCCACCAGATCCACGAATGAGATCACCACTTTTTGGATGCTGGCATAAAAAGTTTTGTAACTCTTTGTACGCATCATCTTTCAAAATTTCAATAATGCGTTTGGTAAAAATTGAAGTCTCAATAATTTCCATTTCGTATTTTACCTTCATTGTTATTAGTAAGTCAAT
Organism: Sulfurospirillum sp. UBA1314; assembly: GCA_002307095.1. Classification (GTDB taxonomy): domain Bacteria; phylum Campylobacterota; class Campylobacteria; order Campylobacterales; family Sulfurospirillaceae; genus Sulfurospirillum. The sequence continues at coordinate 2,869 of DBTO01000186.1, read as the reverse complement.
GGCTTACTAATTTATTTTAAAAACACCTTTGGAGTTGACAGAATTACTTTGGTATTTTCAATATCTTAACAATTTTTTAGGGGAAAGTTTTAAAATATAGCAATGTGAAATATAAACACGCAGATTAGTTTACATGTAAAGCAAACATCACGCTTCCATAGGATTTTTTGGTCCATCAAGAAGAAGTTCATAAAACGCCAAATCAAGCCATTGACCAAATTTATACCCTGCTTTGTGGACGATGCCTGCGGAGCTAAAGCCTAATTTTTCATGAAGATAGATGCTCTTGGTATTGGATGCGTCAATGCCAGCGACGATGGTGGCGTAGCCTTTCTCGTTTGCATCTTCAATGAGAGTTTTAAGTAATGATGTTCCGATGCCCAGCTTTTGGAAATCTTTGTGGACGTAGACTGAATGTTCGATGGTGTATTGATACGCAGGGCTGGGGCGAAAGGAACCGTAGGTTGCAAAACCTGCCACACGATGCTCTTTCTCATACACCCAAATCGGGTAGCCCTTCTCGCGCTTGGCTAAAAACCACTCTTTGCGCTCTTGCAGGTCTTTTGCTTTGTAGGTGTAAACGGCAGTTGTCGTTAAAATCGCATCGTTGTAGATGGCTAAAATGGCTTCCAAATCAGTTTCAGTGGCAAAACGAATCATTGTTTTACCCTCCTTTTAAAGGTACGTTATCCCGCCAATTGACACGCAAAACAGTTGGAATTATCTTTACATGTAAAGCAAAAAGGGGCAACTCTATCGATAGAATCATAGATGAATTTCTTCCAGAGTTTATCAACAGGTTTGAGTCCTGCAAGCTCAGGGAAGTGGCATTTCATGTATTTTCCCATCTGCACGCGGTTTTTAAATCCCATCGCTTCGTAGAGGTGGTTCATTTTCAGTGACATGGCTGCGATGTGGGGCGCTATGACGTATTTAGAGTAGCGATTTTTAGCATAACCTTGTAAAAAGATCATCACTTCACGTTCAAGTTTCGTCATTTCCAGTTGGCTGTACCTACTATCGAGACTCTCATCCATAGTAATGTTGATGTTCATGCTTGTACCTTATAGATTTTTTTGCGCTCTTTGGATGAAGCGACGTTCATTAATTTGCGGTATTTGGTGATGGTGCGTCGGACCATCTTGATGTTAAAACGCTTCTCAATGCGCTCTAAAAGATCATCGTCGGTTAATGGTTCACTTTTATCTTCATATTCTATCTGTTGATTGATAAAATTCTTGATCTCTGATGAGGAGAGCTCTTTGGACGAAACCGCATTGGTAAAAAATGATTTAAGCGGGAAAATGCCCTGCTTGGATTCAATGTATTTGTTTGAAATCGCCCGTGAAATGGTCGACTCCGCAAAAGAGAGCTCTTCGGCAAGGGTGCTCATATTCAGAGGTTTCAGCTCGCCTCCCACGAAAAAGGAGAGTTGTCGCTCAACGACTAAAAGCACAATTTTATACAGTGTTGTTTTGCGAAGTTCCAAAAGGTTAACGATGTCGCGCGCCTCTTTGAGCTTCTCTTTGATGTTTTCACTCTTGCTTGAAAAAGGATCGGTAATCAAAATGTCAGGATAATAGTCGTTGTTAATGCGCAACCGAATGTCATCATCGACTTCCACGTAAAAATCGGGGATGATCTGTTTGGGTGTCGCTTGATACTCAATCGCTGGAGGATTGGCAAATTTTTTGATGATCGCTTTGGCTTCTTCAAAACGTCCGTGTCTGGAAAATTTATCGACCTTTGCCATCTGATCGATCATCTTAAGGACTAAATTGTAGAGCTCATCATCGATGTCATCGCTGAGCGCATCGAGTTGAAAGACAAACGATTCGTGGCTCTCGCGGGAACCGATACCATAAGGCTCTAACTTGGAGAAGCGTTGACGGATGCGCTCGACATACTCGGTATAAACGCCACAGGTTTCAGCAATCGCTTCAATATCGCCATCAAAATAGCCCTCTTCATTGATGTCACAGAGAATTTCGTGCGCTACTTTTTGTGAAATAGGTGTTGGAAAGAGAGGTGGTACAATTTGTTCGATGATTTTTTCATGTAACGATTCGCTTCCAAGTACCAACTCTTCGACAATTCCATGGCTTGAACCTAGGTTTTGCTCAAAGGGGCGTTTTACTTCTAAAAAAGGGTTTTCGTACGACAATGTCTCTAGGTGTGTACTTAACTCTTGAAGAGGTAATTGTAACAATGGGAGCCAAAGTTTGAGCGAGAGATTTAAGCTCTGCTTCTGTTTGAATTCTAGGTTGATACTTCTCATGCGTAAATTATGCCCAAAGCGATGGTCGTTTCAGGCAGAAATACTGCTTAATTTTTAACCTATTGAAAAACGTTTTTCTGAAAAAACGCTTTTCAATAGCCACTTGAACCAAAGGACAAGTGGCGAATAATCTTAGTATTTAATACGAACAACACCATTTGGCTTGTCGATTTTCATTTGACAAGCAAGACGTGTGTTTGGAGTACATGTTCCAAAACAAATCTCTTTAAGAACTTTAACTTCTTTCTCATTTTTTGGAGATAAAAATTCCATACCTTGAACAATCTCAACAGCACAAGTGCCACATTGACCATCACGACAGCCGAAAGGCAGTGCACTACCACTCGCTTCAACAACATCTTGAATGGTTGCGCCCGGTTTTACGTTAATTGCTAAAAAATCATTGATAATTTCTACTCTTGTTGTCATACGTGATCCTTTACTTTTTAAATGGTTTAATCAAAACATCACCCTTAATCATCATCATCGAAGCGATGCGAACTTTTGGGCTTACGGTAAATTGTTGGCAGATATCAGCATCCTCTTGGGAAATTGCACCAAGTTTGACAAGTTCATCAAGCTCTTCGTCTT
>DBTO01000256.1:3131-5594 GCA_002307095.1 Sulfurospirillum sp. UBA1314 | reverse complement strand
TGTTTAAAAAACACAGCACAACAACGATTCGTAACTTTGATGCACTCAATGATGTTGAAAACCTCAAATACAGCGGTGAACGCATCGTACATCACGGTCTTAAACACGAAATCGTTGTTACCATGATGGATCTTCCTCCTAAATGTGTGGGTGCACATGATGTTGCTTTTTATGAGAAAACACTTCGTACCATTTTAGACTCCGGTATTCCGTATCACAGTGTCTGTTTTAAAGATGCGAGTGGAACATCGAGTCCTCAAAAAGTCTATGAGACCATTAAAATGGCTAAAAAATTGCTTCCTGAGGGCATGCACGTCAGACTTCATACGCATGAAACGGCCGGTGTGAGCGTAGCATGTTATTTAGCAGCCCTCGAAGCAGGTGTTGATGGTATCGATCTTGCGGCTTCTCCTGTGAGTGGTGGAACATCTCAGCCAGATATCTTAACCATGCTTCACGCGGTTAAAGGCAAAGATTACGATCTTGGTGGATTAGAGCTTGAAAAAATTCTTAAGTATGAAGATGTTTTACAAGATTGTTTAAAAGATTATTTTATGCCACCCGAAGCGGTGCAAGTCTCTCCTCTCATTCCTTTCTCCCCAATGCCAGGTGGTGCGCTTACAGCCAACACGCAAATGCTTCGTGACAATAATATTCTTCATAAATTCCCAGAAGTCATTAAAGCAATGCGCGAAGTCGTTGAAAAAGGTGGTTATGGTACCAGCGTTACGCCTGTATCGCAATTTTATTTCCAACAAGCCTTTAATAACGTAATGTTTGGACCGTGGACGAAAATTGCAGAAGGTTATGGCAAAATGGTTTTAGGCTATTTTGGAAGAACACCCGTTGCGCCCAATGCTAAAGTTGTAGCGCTTGCGAGTAAACAACTAAAACTTGAACCTACAAAGAAAAATGCACTCGATCTTGCCGATGCAGATGAGAGCAAATCCCTTTTACATGTAAAAGCACTTTTGGAAAAAGAGGGACTCAAAGCCACCGAAGAAAACCTCTTTATTGCCGCTTCATGTAAAGACAAAGGCATCGCTTTCTTAAAAGGTGAAGCCAAAGAGAATGTCCGTAAAATCGGCAAAGCAGACAAAGAAAAAGTACTCTGCAGTGCTTCTTCTGATTATACTGTCATTGTCAATGGTCAAAAATACAATGTGAAGTCTTCTGATAAACAAGACGCGTTTGTCATCAATGGACAAGAGTATTTCATTGAAATTGAAGAGGGCTGTGCCGAAGATAATAGCAATGCCGCACTGATCCCCAATAACGAGGGCGAGGTGAGAGCAGGAGTACCTGGTACGATCTTTAAAGTCCTTGTCAATGTGGGCGATAAAGTCACCAAAGGACAACCGGTTGTTGTCATCGAAGCGATGAAAATGGAAATCGAAGTAGCAGCTCCAGCGGACGGCGTTATCAGCAGTGTTAGAGTCAATGTAGGTGACACGATCGTTAACAATCAATTGCTTGTTACGTTATAATTAAAGAAATTTTTGGTAGAGTCGTTCTATCATAAGCCCATGATTCGAGGCCTAAAAATGCCTCTTGTGGGGTTGGAATGTCAAAAACAAGGCAGTCTTAAAGCACACACTTTAAGATCACATAGGACTGATAGTTGTTGGTACTGTCGTAACAGTAAGTGCGCTGCTGTCCATTTTAAATAATAATGTTTTGAGGATATAAACACTATGTCGAAGATTAATGAAATAGAAAAGTTAGGCTTAACCACCCTTGGGAAAGTCCACTACAATTTAAGTTACGATGAATTGTTAAAACACGAAATCGCCAATAACGAAGGTCGTGTAACAAGTAATGGTACGTTTAGTGTAGATACAGGCATTTTTACAGGTCGAAGCCCAAAAGATAAATATTTTGTAGATCAAGCGCCTTCCAACCAATATATTTCATGGGGTAAAATCAATCATAAAGTCAGCAAAGAGGTCTTTGAAGAACTGTTTGCTAAAGTGAAAAAGCAACTCTCTGGCAAAGATATTTATGTCCAAGATGCTTACAGTGGTGGCACGTTGGCGAGCCGTAAAAGCATTCGTGTGGTAACGGAGATTGCATGGCAAGCGCACTTTGTTAAAAATATGTTTATTAGACCCTCCGAAGAAGAGTTGGCGCAGTTTAAACCCGATTTTGTGCTTTATAACGCATGTAAAATCGTGAACGATGATTATAAAAAACATGACCTTCATTCGGATGTTTTTGTGGTGTTTAATGTGGAAGAAAATATCGCCATTATCGGTGGTACATGGTACGGTGGAGAGATCAAAAAAGGTATCTTCTCCATGATGAACTACTGGTTACCATTGGAAGGCAAACTCTCGATGCACTGTTCTGCTAATGTCGGTGAAAAAGGCGATACCGCTCTTTTCTTTGGACTCTCAGGTACGGGTAAAACAACGCTTTCAACCGATCCAAAACGTAAGTTAATTGGTGATGACGAACATGGTT
>DBTO01000256.1:0-2824 GCA_002307095.1 Sulfurospirillum sp. UBA1314 | reverse complement strand
TTGAAGGTGGCTGTTACGCCAAATGTATCAACCTCGATCCGAGCAGTGAACCTGAAATTTATGGAGCCATTCGCAAAGATGCTCTTTTAGAGAATGTCGTGATGGATGAAAAAGGCGTGGTTGACTATGCCAATGCCTCTAAAACTGAAAATACCCGCGTCTCTTACCCTATTTACCACATCGATAACCACGAAGAAAGTCTCCAAGCAGGTCATCCTAAAAAAATTATTTTCCTCAGTGCTGACGCCTTTGGTGTACTTCCTCCGGTTGCAAAACTGAGCAAAGAGCAAGCGATGTACTACTTTCTCAGTGGCTATACAGCTAAAGTTGCAGGAACCGAACGCGGTGTAACTGAGCCTGTTGCTACCTTTAGTGCATGTTTTGGTGAAGCGTTTTTACCACTGCATCCAACCGTGTACGCCAAGCTTTTAGGTGAAAAAATTGCCAAACATAACGTCGATGTTTACCTTGTAAATACAGGCTGGACAGGCGGAAGCTATGGCATCGGTAAACGTATGAGCATTAAAGCAACACGTGCGTGTATCAATGCGATTCTTGATGGCAGTATTAACGACTGTGCATTTGAGAGCATTCCTATCTTTAATATTCAAGTTCCTAAAGCACTTGCAGGCGTTCCAACAGAAGTGCTTAATCCTAAAAATACATGGGAAAACAAAAGCCTTTACGATGCGACCAGAGATGAGCTTGCTGAGATGTTTATCGAGAATTTCAAAAAATACATTACAGCGGATTCTGATTTTTCTAACGCGGGTCCAAAACTCTAATTTCATCTTTACATGTAAAGGAGTTTCAAACTCCTTTACGTTATGTTTACATCACACCATTTTATTATTTTTACAGGGAGACACTTTCATGTCAAAGCTATGGTCAGGTAGGTTTGCCGCCAGTGGAGCAGCGCTGCTCGATGAATTTAACGCTTCATTACCGTTCGATAAAAAACTCTATGCCGAAGATATCAAAGGCTCTACTGCGCATGCAATGATGCTTGCAAAACAAGGTATTTTAACGCAGGATGAAGCCGATCAAATTGCAAAAGGGTTATTGCAGATTAAACAAGAGATCGAAGAGGAAAAATTTGTCTTTGATATTGCGCATGAAGATATTCACATGTCTGTGGAGACACGCCTCATTGATTTGATTGGAGAAGCGGGAAAACGCCTGCATACGGCGCGAAGTCGCAACGATCAAGTGGCGGTTGATTTTAGATTGTACGTGCAAAAAGAGAATTTAGTCATTGTGCATGTTTTAGAAGAGGTCATTGGTGTTTTAATGGGCATCGCCAAGGAACATACCGACACACTGCTCCCTGGTATGACACACCTTCAACACGCCCAACCGATCAACCTTGCGTTTCATCTTTTAGCGTATGTTTCGATGTTTAAACGTGACATTGAACGTTTGGAGAGCTCTTACCAACGCAATAATGTTTTACCGCTTGGATGTGCTGCACTTGCGGGTACACCACATAACATTGACCGAGAGTATGTAGCCCAACTGCTAGGGTTTGATAGTGTGAGCGTAAATTGTCTTGACACGGTCAGTGATCGTGACTTCGCGCTGGAGATTCTTTTTAATATCTCGACTATTATGATGCACGTTTCGCGTTTTGCCGAAGAGCTTATTTTATGGTCAAGTTATGAGTTTAAATTCATCACACTTAGCGATGAGTATTCTACCGGCAGCTCCATCATGCCACAAAAGAAAAACCCTGATGTGCCTGAACTGTTACGCGGTAAAACTGGACGCGTGAATGGGAATTTGATTGGGTTATTAACGGTTCTCAAAGGGCTTCCTTTAGCGTACAATAAAGACATGCAAGAGGATAAAGAGGGTGTGTTTGACAGCGTGGAAACCGTTTACATGTCACTTAATATTCTCAAAGAAGCGGTACGTACGATGACCATCAATGTAGGTCGCATGAAACAAGCGTGCGAAGTAGGGCATCTCAGTGCCACCGATTTGGCGGACTACTTGGTGCAAAAGTGCAATATTCCTTTCCGCGAAGCCCATTTTATCACAGGGCGTGCCGTGGCACATGCGGAAGGGTTGGGTATTGATCTGAGTGTCATGAGTGTGCCTGAGCTTCAAAAAGTCGATGCGCGCATTGGCGAAGATGTGAGTGAATATCTCAGTCTTGTCCATTCTATGAACGCTCGAACTTCCCAAGGAGGAACGGCAGTCTCTTCTACATGTAAACAGATTGAAATTTTTGAAACATGGATAGCATCGCGTCATTAAAGAGAGAAGAAGAGGTGAAAACCTCTTCGATATGTTATAAAAAATTGTGGGTCTCACTGTCGCTTAAGTGACTCCATGAAAGTTTTGCTCCCCCTAAAAGGTGAAAATGCAGATGCAACACCTCTTGCCCACCGTCACTTCCATTATTGGTAATCAAACGGTATCCGCTCTTATCTAAGCCCAGCAGTTTTGCCACTTCTTGGGTAAATTCTGTGAGTCCCACCATGATTTTTGGATCAACCTCTTGAAAGCAGAGGTATTCCTTTTTAGGAATAATTAAAATATGCACAGGCGCTTTGGGATTGATATCATGAAACGCTAAAAACTCCTCATTCTCAAGTACTTTGTTGCATGGAATTTCACCACTGACAATTTTACTAAAAATACTACTCATCGTTTTCTCCTGTGATTGATTGGTTTGGGTAAAGATTTTGATGCCAAGCGTTGCTCATGCTGTTTAGAATTTAGAATAAACATTGGATTTTAACCTTTTATAATTAAAGTTTGACTAAAATGAGCTTCCTAATAGACTTACGAGCGTAATGGATGCTCACGAATGAAAGGT
>DBTO01000253.1 GCA_002307095.1 Sulfurospirillum sp. UBA1314 | reverse complement strand
CATTTTGCGAAGTTGTCATCTATGCCGATAAAATTGATACGGGTAAGTTGATTGGGAAAGATGGCAAAATGATCAATTCACTCAAGACGCTTATCTCTGGATGTAAAGCCAAAGACGGCATCTCGTATCGAGTGACTGTCAAAGCTAACGATGAATAATCCATCTTCTCTCATCGAAGTCGCTCAAATCGGGCGACTCGTGGGCTTAAAAGGTGAGCTTAAACTTCACCTTCAATGTGACTTTCCCGAACAGTTTAAAAAAGGCAAAACGTTTACGACCCAAAAGGGTGAGACGCTTGAAGTCTTTTCGTACAATCCTTCTCGTGAATTGATCTCGTTTGTGGGGTATCAAGGCAGAGATGTGGCGGCAAAACTTGTCAATACGTTTCTATTTACCACGCACGAAAATTCTATCCAAGAGTGTGCGCTTCAAGAGGGCGAATTCTTTTGGTTTGATCTTATTGAGGCAAGCGTGATTGATGACGATGGAACGGTTTTGGGTACAGTGGATGAGATAGAGCGTATTGCTGCGACGGATTATTTGGTCATCAAAACCGATGAGATATTGGTGAAAAAGGGGCTTGCTAAAACGTTTTATTTGCCCTACATTGAACGTTATATTATCACGTTTGACAAAGCCAAAAAAGAGGTTCTAAGCAAAGATGGTTTAGGAATTTTGGAGAACTCTTAATGCGATTTTCCTATGTGACACTCTTTGAAGGGTTGATCGCTTCGTATTTTGAAGATTCCATTTTAAAACGTGCCATTGCCAAAGAGCTTTTGAGTGTTGAGTTTTTTAATCCACGTGATTATACGCTGAACAAACATGGTAAAGTCGATGACTATCAAGCCAGTGGCGGAGCAGGACTCGTGCTTTTTCCTCAACCGCTGTTTGATCTGTTACGTTCCATCAAACACGCATCTCCTGAAGCGTATATTATTTTCCCGACGCCCTCTGGAAAACTGTTTACGCAAAACGATGCGAAACGACTCGCCAAGAAAAAACATCTGGTTTTTGTGAGTGGTCGTTATGAGGGAATTGATGAGCGTGTGATTGAAACATTTGCCGACGAGCTTTTTTGCATAGGTGATTATGTGTTAACGGGAGGCGAACTTCCGAGTCTTGTGATGAGTGATGCGATCAGTCGCAACATCAAAGGCGTTCTTGGAAACGAGGACTCTTTGAGTATGGAGAGTTTTGAGAGCCCACTATTAGAGGCACCGTGTTTCTCAAAACCACCGATTTATGAAAATAAATCCGTGCCCTCAGAGTTTTTAAAGGGAAACCACGCTAAAATCACAAGCTTAAAAAATAAAATGTCTGAATTTAAGACAAAATATTTCAGACCCGATCTGTTTTCTCGCTTTAACGCGAAGCATTAGAATGAACAAAAAGGATACTAAATGAGAAATAAATATATTGAAGCTTTTGAAGCAGGACAAATTGCTGCAAAGAACGTTCCTGAATTTAGAGCAGGCGACACACTCAGAGTTGCTGTAAAAATTATTGAAGGCGACAAACAACGTGTTCAAAATTTTGAGGGTATTTGTATTGCGAGACGTGGTACGGGTACAGGCGAAACCTTCATGGTAAGAAAAATCGGTGCAAACAGTGTTGGTGTTGAGAGAATTTTCCCAATCTATTCTGATAGCATCGATGAAATCGTTGTTCTTAGACGTGGTGTTGTAAGACGTGCGAAACTCTTTTACCTTAGAGATAGACGCGGTAAAGCTGCAAAAATTAAAGAACTTAGAAAATAATATTTTTTGGGCAATAACACGAATTGTGTTATTGCCTTTTCTTCTTTTCCTTTCCTCAAATCTTTCTAAAAGAATCGTATGAAAACTCAAGAACGCTGTTTAACCTGTATTTATGACCAGACCAAACGCGTGTGTGAACTTTTACATGTAAACGATGAACAAGCACTTTTAATTGATGCCCTTGCCCATCAGCAGATCAAAAACTTCGATATGAATCAAAATCCTCCCCTCAATGCAGCACCTTTGTACGAAGCAATGGCAGAACTTTTAGCAGTCGATGATCTTTACGCGGATTTCAAAAAAGCTTCCTCCGAAAAAGCCAAATCCTTTCTTCCTTTGTGCGAAGCGAAAATCAATGCAAGTGCAAATACCCTTTTTGAAGCGACCAAAACAGCGGTTGCCGGCAATGTGATCGATCTTGCGGCGGTGATGCTGTACGATCTTGAAGAGGAGCTAGAGAAGATTTACCATACACCCTTTGCGATTGATGATTTTAAAGCGCTTGAGCAACAATTAGCACATACGCAAACGTTGGTCTATTTGGCGGACAATGCAGGTGAAGAAATCTTTGATAAACTCTACATTCAAACGATTAAAAAACGCTATCCAAACATTGAAGTCTACTATTTTGTGCGTGGACGACCGATCATCAATGATCTTACATGTAAAGACGCTTTGGCTTCAGCAATGGACGAAGTTGCGGTGATTGTTGATAGCGGCGTTCCGACCCCAGGACTTGTGAGAGAGCTGATGAATGAGCATGCGCGCGCTATTTTTGAAAAAGCAGAGTGTATTATCTCCAAGGGCATGGGAAATTATGAATGCTTGGGTGAAACCAAAGGACTTCCAATTTTCTTTCTTTTTAAAGTGAAATGCGACGTCGTTGCTCAAACGGTAGGCGCAAAACTAGGAAGTATCATCTGTAAACGTGGTATTTAGACTCTCTTTTCTTTTCCTTCTTTTTTAAATTCTCCAAATTTCAACATTTATTTGAAGAGCATTCATTGTGCATATTTTCGACTTTTATAATAATACTTATTTATAGTTTTTATTAAGCATGAATAATATATGATTTTATTTAAATTAGTATTATTTATAAATACTTTTTAAATTTCTTCTAAGGAGTAAATGTGAAAGTTTTTTCGTTAGCCCTTGCAAGTCTGTTAACTGCCAGTGTCTGTTTTGCCCATCAAATTGTGGCATCTAAAAAGGATAATAGCTATGAGGCGATGTATTGGAACCATGAAGCTTTTGAACCGTATGCCAAAGAGCAACTCAAAGGTGTTAAAGCGTTTGGCGTCAATGGCAAATCGATCTCGGCTGGGATTGATTACAGTGGGGCTGTACCTAAGATTTTAACCGATGGTGATGTGGGGATGATGAGTTTTTCCTTTGATGCTGGGCATTGGGTTAAAGGATCCAAAGGGTTTGAACATGTGAGTGCCAACCAAGTAAAAGGCGTCGTTTTTGGAACGCTTAAAAGCCATAAATTTAGCAAAACACTCTTTAGTTGGAATGAAGCGTTTAGCAAGCCTGTTGGTCTTTATATGGAAATGGTTCCGCTTGTGAATCCTTTGGCACTTAAAGTAGGCGATACTTTTCCAGTGCTTGTGCTCAAAGAGGGCGTGCCTTTAGCCAACGCTGGTTTTGAGAGCAGTGATGAGGAAGAACCGAGTTATAAAACCGATGCGTATGGCATTGCGCAGATTCCTGTGAAGAAAAAAGGGCTCTTTATTGTGGCTGCAAAATATTATGCGCAACAATACGCAGACCCTTCTGTCGATGCGGTGACAGTTCAAAGCAGTCTTTCGTTTACGGTGAAGTAGATGCGATTAATTTGGATTTTTCTGTGTCTTTTTTCGTCCCTCTTTGCGCACAGTGTTGAACACTCTTTTAAAGAAGGTGCGATGGCTGTGCAACTGCTCTTAGGCTCTGAGCCTGCTTCGTTCGCACCGTACACACTTTATGCGCCAAATGCGAGCTTGCCGTTTCAAGAGGGGCAGAGTGACAAAAATGGGATTGTCGCTTTTGCGCCTGATCGTACAGGCATGTGGAAACTCGTTGCGACACCTGGAAGTGACCATGGTGGGCATCTTTTTAACATTAGCTTTGAGGTGGATCAAAACCATGTAATGGTTTGGGAGTCGGCGCCGCTGTTTACCAAGTACGCGCAAATTATCTCAGGGATCAGTTTAATTGTGGGATTTTTTGGATTGCTTTTGGCATGGAAAGCACGTTTACATGTAAAGAAAGAGAGAGGGTAATCTCTCTCTTTACTCTTGACACGCTTTTAAAGCAAAGCTTTAAAAACGACGTTAACACTAGGTAATCTTTGGCAGAAAGCCCACGCACCCTTGGTGCTCTTACTTCTTGCAAAACTAGTTTTGCAAGCTAGCATTCTTGATACGCTGCGTACAGTTTCTTTACACCCTCTTCGATCTGCTCGAGGCTTGAGTTGGTGTAGTTGAGTCTTCCATAAGAGGTGACGCGTTTATCGGCAAAAAAGACGCTTCCCGGAACGAATGCGACCTCTTTTTTGATGGCGAGGTCAAAAAGCTTCATACTATCGGCACACTTTTTAAAATTCACCCAAATAAACATACCGCCTTCTGGTACGACAAATTCGATGCTATCGCCAAAATATTTATGCAGTGCGTTTACCATCGCATCGCGTTTAGGGCGGTAGTATTCGATCAATATTTTAGTATGTTCTTGCAACTCACCGCTTTGCATCATTTTGGCGCAGATGTGTTGGAAAAACTTTGAGTTTTGAAGATCCGTACTCTCTTTGGAAAGCGTTAACGCGCTGATAATCTCTTGTGGAGCCCTCATCCAACCGATGCGAAAATCAGGAGCCAAAGTTTTGGAAAATGTACCCAAAGCGATAGTTAGATTGGGGAGCAGATCTGCAAAGGAAGTGGTTTGAACCCCATCGTAACGAAGCGCCTCGTATGGGCTGTCTTCAAGTAAAATAACGTTGTACTTTTGAGCCAAACGTACCACTTCGTGACGATTCTCTAACGTATACGAATAACCTGTTGGGTTTTGAAAAATAGGAATCGTATAGAAAAATTTGGGTGAATGTTCTCGAAACAAAACTTCCAAAACTTCCGTATCAACGCCTTTTGAGCTTAGAGGTGCTGCTTTGATGGTTGCATTGTACATATGAAACAGACCAAGGGCGGCTAGGTAACTTGGGTCTTCGACGACGATGCAATCTTGCTCATCCAAAAAGGTTTTACAGACCAAATCCAGCCCTTGTTGCGAGCCGTTGGTGAGCATAATTTGCGCGGAAGTGGTGTTGATGTATTTCTTCGCGATCTCCACTTTAAGCGCTTCAACGCCTGAAGCATTGCTGTATTGGAACAAGCGGTTGTCTTCGGTTTCAAAGAGTTTTTTGGCATGTTTTTCAATGTTCTCTCGTGGGAAGAGCGCTGCATCAGGAAGTCCGCCTGCAAACGAGATGATGGAGCTTTGCGCCGTTAGGTCTAAAATGGTACGGGTAAATGAACGTGACGCCGTGGTGACACGTTTTGCAAATTTGGTTTGCATCCTTAAGCCTTTGTTAAAATGTATCGTATTATAGCGCTTCTTTGAAGGCTCTGCCATCTAAAATGAGGGATTAGCTTTGTCCATTTGTGCTATAATTGTGGCATGAAACACAAAACAAATACGAAAAATGACCATATTGAGCGTGTCAATGAGGTGCTTTTTTACATTCATGGCGATATTGCCAAAAACTTTGCTGTTGAGGAGCTTTCCTCGTTGGTGGCGATGTCGCCGTTTCATTTTAACCGTATTTTTAAAGAGCAGACCAAAGAGAGTGTGCATGCGTACATAAAACGTGTCAAGCTGGAACATGCTGCCAATCTGCTTCTCTTTAATCCCGAAGCCACGATCACACACATTATGCACGAGGTTGGATTTAGCTCCAATGCCTCCTTTTCCCAAGCCTTTAAAGAGAACTTTGGTGTGACACCAACGAAGTGGCGCGAAGTCGACCGTGCCAATGAAAACAGGGACTATACGTTTGCAAATACCCCTTTACATGTAAAGATCTGTTCGATGCCTGCTTTTGATGTGGCGTATGTCAGACACAAAGGGTATGATCGTAGCATTAAGATGGCATGGTTGAAACTTCAAGCATGGGCGCTTCACGAAGGCATCGATTTTGCGCGCCAAAGCATGATCGGTCTACATCATAGCAATCCTCGCTTTGTGGAGTCCTCGCAGTGCCATTATGTCGCCTGTTTAGAACTTCCAACACATCAAAAATTTTACCGAAGCGGTGAAGTAGGCGTGATGCGCATTCCTGCTACTTTTTGTGCCGTTTTTTCACTCCAAGGAAAATACGGTGATTTGAAAAAATATATGGATGTGATTTACCACGAGTGGTTGCCTCAAAGTGCGTATGAAAAAGCGACACTTCCCTCATTTGCGTTGTACCGCAAAAACCATTTTATCGAAGCCGATGAGCTGTTTGATCTGGATTTTTGCGTACCGGTTCGATTTAAATAACTCTTGTAGAAGGCTTGAGTATAATACCCCTAAAAAAAGAAGTTTCCATGAAATACCCTCCTATTTTTATTACCGCAACCAACACCGATGTGGGGAAAACCTACACCACCCTTAAACTACTTGAAGCTCTCAGTGCCAAAGGATTTAAAGTCGGTGTTATGAAACCCATTGAAACCGGTGTGGTGACACATCCTGTGGATGCCACACTGCTTTTTGAAACAGCCAAACGATACCATCCTGCCCTAGAGGCGTTAAAACTTCGTGATATTGTTCCCTATCAATTTGAACTTCCTGCAGCTCCTTATGTGGCTAAAGGGCGCAAAAAAGTGAGCTTGGAACTGTTGGAGAGTGCTTATGCCAAGATCGAAGCTTTGTGCGATATTGTCCTGATTGAAGGGGCAGGTGGGCTTTTAGTGCCGATTGAGGACGATCTTTACATGTACGATTTTATTCGCCTGTTTAATGCCAAAACACTGCTCGTAGGGCACGACCAACTCGGCTGCATCAACGATATTTTGCTCAATCTTCACTTGCTTGATGGCTTAGGTGTGGATGATTATGAGTGGTGTGTTA
>DBTO01000142.1 GCA_002307095.1 Sulfurospirillum sp. UBA1314 | reverse complement strand
CCATCGTGTCTCAACCGTGTCGAGAAAGGGTTTATTTCGAAGCTGATTAGCCTTTACATGTAAATGATTTTGCCGCTGTTAACAGCAGGTAAAATGTTCTCTTTTGCGACACACTCACCGATGATTAAGACCGCTGGTGTGGCACATAATGTCGCCATTTTATCTAATTTTCCCACAGTTCCCACTATGGTTACTTGATCGGGTAGGTCAATCTTCGAGACAAATGCGGCTGGCATGTTGGAGTCAATGCCATGCTTAGAAATGGCATCTTCGATTTTTTTCGCAAAACTGTGTGCCATCAAAACGATCACTGTGTGCAAAGGTTGTTTTAAAATGCTCACCCAATCATCGTTAAAAAGCGTTTCACGAAGGTGCGCCGAGACAATCGTCACCCCTTTGGAAATGTCGCGAATCGTTGGCACAATGCCTGAAACGGTGCATGATCTTAGGGCTGAGGTAATGCCATTAATGACCTCAAAAGAGATGCCGTGCTGAGCCAAAATCTGTTTTTCTTCACCGAGTCTTCCAAACAGAAGCGGATCGCCGCCTTTTAGCCGTCCGACAACCAAACCCTGTTTGGCATATTCGACCAAAAGCGCGTTGATCTCATCTTGACTTTTGGAGTGAAATCCCTTCTTTTTGCTGACATCGACCACTTTACATGTAAGCGGAATTAAGGCACGAATGTCCTCTGAAACCAACGCATCCACAAGCGCTACATCAAGCAGTTCAAAGGCATTTAAAGCATCGAGCGTGAGGTTACCCACATAGCCTGTGCCACAACCGATGAGAAACACTTTCCCCACGCCTGCTTTGGCGATCTCTTTGAGTTTATCCAAATCGCGGTCTGGTTTTTTACGCTCGTTTTTCAGTCTGTCGATGAGTGCAGTCAAATCACGCGGTAAAATTTTCTCAATTTTGTCGCGAATCACTTGTGCTAAGGTCGGTGAACTGCCTCCACTACTGACGGCAACTTGAATGTCTCCACGACGCGTTAGCGCACTAAAGTAAAAATCGCAGAGTTCAGGGACGTCGACAACATTGAGCCAAAAATGATGAAGCGGTTTCAGTGCAACCAAACGCTTGGTCACCTGCTCATTGCCGGTCGCGTCAATAATCACTTCAAATCCTTCCGCATCAGTATCCTCAAACGCTTTACATGTAAAGATTTTGGAATCAAAATAGGCATCGAGCCTTGATTCTGCGACGATTTCGTACGCAAAATCAAGACTGTCCAGTACGCGCGCTTTCTGTGCGGCGACTTTGCCCGCCCCGATCAAAAGCGTGCGTTTTGGTGTGAGTGCGATGCCTAAGGTACTCATTTTTTCACGATCCTTACGCGCCAGCCATTGCCTTCTTTCATGGTCGCTTCGACGGTATGACCTTCGCTTGCCACCGATTTTGGAACATTATCAATCGGTGCGCCATCATCGAGTAAAATTTCCAAGACTTCGCCACTTCCAATTTTGGAGAGTTCCATCTTCGTTTTCACAAAGTTCATCGGGCACGCAACGCCACTAAGGTCTTTAAAATGGGCTGATTTTACTTCAGTTTGGGTAGCCGCTGCTGCTGCGAGCTCTTTTTCTTTGGCAAATTTCAGTGTATTGTCCATCGTCTCATAGAGTTTGATGACCTCTTCAGCCAGTTCGATGGATTTTTCATCCGCATCACCCTCTAGCATCGTGCCAAAGTAGGCATTGAGCAGTGTCGTATCGACAAAAAGTGTTTTAAAGGCTTTCAATACGCCTGCTTTATCCCTAGCATCCTCTCCACGTGTGACGAGTAGCATACGAGCCGCCAAAAGACGAATCAGCTCATAGTCTTTTTCCTCTTTCTCAAGTGCTTCTTTAAGTGCCTTTTTATCGGCCTCAATGAGGTCGTACATACCTGCACTACACTCACCTGTTCCTCGACCTTTGAGCGAGAAGAGCTCAACCGCGTCATAGTCAAAGTAAGGGTTTTTGTCCTCTTTGAATGAAGGAATATCGACGTATTTTTTACTGATCTCGGTGATGATAGCAAGACCGCCATCGTCAATCCAGTCGGCAAAACTCTTATAAGCTTTTACATGTAAAAGCCACGTATCCAAAACTTCTTCAACAAAAGCAGGAACATGAAAGGCTGCAACATCACCTGCTTTTTGCGCATAAACACTGCCATCCCCTGACGTGCGAGAGCCTGCTACGACGTTGTAAGCAGGGTAGGAGTAGCCCTCATTGCGTTGGACTTTTCCGAAAAATCCAAGATCGCCGATGAGGTGTTTTCCACAACTGTTCGGACAACCTGATAAATGGATTTTAAATCCTTGAAGGGCATCATAGTCACGCTCGTCGATGATTTTATTGAGACGTTTTTGAATCGCATCGACTGCACCACGAGGACGAGCGATGCCGAGTTGACAGGTTGCCGCACCTGTACACGCGACCATATCGCCAAAAAGAGTTGGTTTTGCCACATCTTTCGAGAAATTTTGCAAGATGTCGTGCAAACTTGCCATTTGAGGCGCTGTTAAGTTTCTAATGTAAAGGTTTTGATCGCCTGTAAAACGAAGCACATCTTCACCAAAGGGGAGAAGCGCGTTGGCAAGGTTGCGTGCATTTTCAAAGTGAATGTCGCCTAAATGCACAGGCACTTTACAACCGTAAAGCCCCTCTTGTTTTTGGGCGTAAACGTAGCGATTCCACCATTTTTTAATGTTTTCAGGAACAGTAAATGGCTCATGCGTTGTGTCACCAACTGTGCGCTCAATTTCAGTGATAGGCATCTCCCAGTCACCTTTGTCTTTGACCGCTTTAAGCTCCACGTCAAGGAGTTTGTTAAACTCTTCGAGACCAAGATCTTCAAATAAAAAGCGAAGGCGTGCAGCATGTTTGTTTTTGCGGTTACCGTATTTGTCAAACACTTGTTTGATCGCTTGAGAGTACAAAAAGACTTCAGTATCTGGCACAAAGTCACGCAACAGTGTTCCCAAGCGTGATTTTGCACCCATACCACCAGCGGTAAAGAGTTTAAAGCCTTTCACGCCATCTTGAATCTTAGCGATAAAGCCAACATCGTGAATCGTGGCGTAACCACGGTCTGCTTCTGAGCCACTAAAGGTGATTTTGAACTTTCGTGGAAGTGCAAACGAGTCTTTTTGCTCTAGCATCTTAGAGGTCATCGCAAGGGCATACGGAGAGACATCAAAAATCTCATCTT
>DBTO01000092.1:42214-50068 GCA_002307095.1 Sulfurospirillum sp. UBA1314 | reverse complement strand
GTCTATGTCCAAAGTTCATAAATTCGTTATTACCAATCCAGATATGTGTATTGCCTGTAATGCCTGTATGAAAACGTGCATTAAACATGCCTATATGCGTGGAAAACTCTCCAAAAAAAGACTTGATGTGCTGACATTAGAGAGTGGAAAGATGCCCAACCAATGTCGTCAATGCGATGATGCACCGTGTGCCAATGTCTGTCCAACCGGTGCGCTTCGTATCGCCAATTCCTGTGTTGAGCTGTGCGAAGAGATCTGCATCGGCTGTAAGCTCTGTACGATTGCCTGTCCTTATGGTGCGATCAACATCGATGCTGAGTTTCCCCCTTCCATTATAGAAGAAGTAGAACGCCACTTGGAAGCGGGCTGCATCAGTGGGCTCAAAAGTATTGCCATCAAATGTGATATGTGTGATGGCATCGAAAGTGGCCCTGCGTGTGTAAGTGTCTGTCCAACAGGGGCTCTGGTCATGGTTGACCCCGTCCTTGGAGAATGCAAATTTGGCAAAAAAATCAAAGGCGATCTCGCACCTTTTCTTAAAGCAATCGTGCCTGATGTCATTTTTGCCAATATTCCGCCTCCAGAGGTAAAAAAGCCTAAAGAACCTAAGCCTGCACCTATCGAAACATTAGAAACCAATCAAGAGGAAGCATAATGCAAACGATATATACTCTATTTTTGTTAACCTCACTTCTTTCCATTCTTCTCTATAAGAAACCACTTCTTGCCCAAAAGCTAGGATTTGGTTTGGCCTGTGTCATTTCACTCTATGCAGCGATTTTTTTCTTTTCTAATCTTAAGGAAACGCTGATCTGGGAATTACCAGGGAATTTTATCAGCGCCCCTGTTTTTCGGCTTGATTCGCTCGGAATGCTCTTTAGCTTTTTAGTGAGTTTAATTGCTTTTGCCGTTTCACTTTATAGCTTTGAGTATGTGAAATTCTATGAAAAAAAGGCAAATTTAGCTGTTTTTGCTTCACTTTTTAATGCCTTTATACTTTCCATGCTCCTTGTCATTGCAAGCGATAATGTTTTTTCTTTTATGCTTTTGTGGGAACTAATGACGCTTATCTCTGCCCTTTTGATTTTAATTAATGATGGCAAAGGTGCGGCCAAAAACGTAATGATTTATTTGGGTATTGCTCAAATTGGTGCATTTTGTTTGATGGTTGCACTTCTCATTATGGCTAGTTTTGCGGGTGGTTTTGAGTTTAGTGCCTTTGATGAACTCAACATTGGTTTTGGTATGAGCATGACACTCTTTAGCTTACTCCTTATAGGTTTTGGATCTAAAGCGGGTATGTTTCCTTTTCATGTTTGGTTGCCTCTTGCCTACTGTCAATCTCCCTCAAATGCCTCTGCGCTAATGAGTGGCGTGATGATTAAAGTGGCACTTTTTGCTTTTATAAAATTTTCACTCTTTTTACCACAGTTTGTTCAATTTGGCTATATTTTACTTTTCTTTGGCGCATTAAGCTGTGTTTTTGGAATTATTTATGCACTGATTTCCAACGACTACAAAGCCTCTATCGCTTACAGTTCTTGTGAAAATGTAGGCATTATCTTTTTAGGACTTGGTGGTGCTTTTTATGGGCTTGGAACAAATTCACCCATGATTGCATTGCTTGGATTTATTGCGGCATTGTTTCACATTCTTAACCATGCGATTTTTAAATCACTGCTGTTTATGTTAAGTGGTAATGTTTATACGGCAACCAAAACACGTGACATGGATGCCCTTGGTGGATTGCATAAAAAAATGCCAATAACGTCTATCATCTTTTTTATTGCAGCGCTCTCTATCTGTGCACTTCCTCCACTTAATGGTTTTGCAAGTGAATGGGTCATCTATAAAACAATGGTCACGGGAGGTATTGAAGAAGGCGTTGTATCGCGCTTTTTCTTTGCACTTGCGATTATTGCTCTGTCCATCACTGGAGCCATGGCGATTATGGCATTTTCAAAAATATACGGTGCAATCTTTTTAGGTATAGCTCGTGATACGAAAAGTATAGAAGAAGCCAAAGAGGTCTCTTTTATGATGCTGTTACCACTTGGGTTATTGGCAAGTTTCTGTGTGGGAATAGGTATTTTTATGAATGATGTCGTGGGTATACTTTCAAAGATTGTGCTCACATTGATACCACAGACTAACGTGAGCACCTATGGGTTTATCTCCATGCCAATCATTCTTATGGTCATGTTTCTTTGTGCCATTCTTCCTTTTGTATTTCTTTATCTCTTAAAAGCAAACAATAAAGAGGTTCGCATTACCGATCCATGGGCGTGTGGTTTTCTTTACAATAAAAGTATGCAAATCGGATCAAACGCATTTACAGGCGATATTCGAAAAGCATTGAGCTTTATTTTGAAATACGAGAGTGAGATTAAGCTTGATGGATATTTTTCAAAGGCGGTTTATACCCACAAAACACATGATTTCTTTTGGGATAAGCTTTATGAACCCGTCATTCATTCTATCATGCTTATTGCTGACAAGATTGGTATCTTTCAAAACGGTAGAACCAATCTTTATGCTGGGTATATCTTGATTTATCTTTGTTTGATACTCATTTTTGGATACTACTACATATAAGGAGAGGACAAATGGATTTTTTTTATTTACTATTACAACTTGTTTCAGCTATATTGGTCGCTCCTCTCTTTGATGGAATTTCAAGGAAACTAAGAGCCAAATTTCAGTCACGTATAGGACCGAGCGTTTTTCAAACCTATTATGACATTTATAAATTGCTCAAAAGAGGTAGAACCAAATCACACAGTACCAGTTATATCTATCAAATATCTCCCTATTTGATGTTTATTACTGCTGCGGCGATGTTTTGTGCCTTACCGATTACTTATAGTACGCATTCTGTTATTTTGTCACAATTTTCTGACATATTTGTTTTGCTCTATTTGGGTGCTCTGTTTCGGTTTATTTTTATTGTTGCAGGTATTGATACAGCAAATCCTTTTGCAGGAGTGAGTGCGAGCAGGGAAGGAACCATCGGTTTTTACACCGAAGAAGTTGCTGTGATTTGTCTCATCGTTGTGATGATGGGAACGGGAAGCTCCAACTTGCCGTTTATCACTTCTTTGGTGCAAGAAGGCACTTACGGTTATGCCATTCCTTCATTTTCTATTGCTTCAACCGCTTTTTTATGGGTAATGTATGTTGAAACAGGCAGAAAACCTTATGACTTAGCAGAGGCAGAACAAGAGCTACAAGAAGGTGTTTTGGGAGAATTTTGTGGTAAAGATTTTGCCATCATTGATGTCGCCATACTGCTCAAGCAATTTGCAGTATTGGGATTTTTCCTTGTCATTTTTATGCCATGGAGATTTGAACATCCACTCTTGTCCTTGATTGTTTTTCTAGCAGAAGTCGGCTTTCTTTATGTTATGGGAGTTTTTATCGATAACTTTGGACCAAGATTCACGATTAACAAAGGGATGAAAAGAACAATGCTCTTTGCACTCTCTGTTTCATGTGCTTCTTTAGTACTCTATATTATGGGAATTTAACTATGGCAAATATTATTGATATCGTTGCGGTTTTAATGATGGTAACAAGTTTTGCGGTATTTAGTTTTAGACAATACCGTCATAGCATTAAAGCATATGCTTTACAAACACTTTTACTGGTTGTTATCTTTTTGGCTCTATATTTTAAATACGGTTCTCACGAGCTACTGGTATGGGCAATCACAGCTTTTGTCATTAAAGTGATCTGTGTGCCTCTTTATTTACTCAGTCTTGTTAAGCGACTCGGTGTTGTTGTTGAAGATGAACCAGTAGGTGGCTTTTTTATATCGCCAGTTGTTGCATTAAGCTTTTCACTTGCTGTTTCAATGATGTTTTATAAGGTTTTCATTCATTTCTCACTCTTTAAAGATGTACTGCCACTCTATGCAGCGTCGTTTATCTTTATGATGGGAATTTGAGGCTTTATTTTGAGAAACTCATTTATAAAACAAATTCTTGCTTACTGCCTTTTTGAAAATGGCATTCACTTGAGCCTTGCGCTCATGGCATACACCTCACATGAGCTTGTTGAGGTTGGTATTTTGACTGATGCAATCTTTGCCGTTGTGATTATGAGTATTTTAGCGAAGCGATTTTACGCTGCCTATGAGAGTCTTGACACATCTAAAGCTATAAATTTAAGGGGATAAAATGAATATTCTTTTCCTAATACTAACCCTACCTTTTGTATGTGGTGTCATTATGTTTGTTATGCCACTTAAGTTCAAGCTCTTACAAAACCTCCATATTCTCTTAAGTATAGCGGTCTCAGCACTTCTTTTATCGGCGGTGGGAAAAGTGGTAGAGGGAGCGGAACTCTCCGCCTTTCATAACTTTATTTTCTTGGATTCATTAGGTGCCATTTTTTTATCACTGATCGCAATTACTGGATTATTGGTCAATATTTATGCTACAACCTACATGAAATGGGAATTGGAAGAGGGACATATCACTCTTAGAGAAGTTAAAAACTACTTTGCGCTTAGTTTCATCTTTACAGCAACAATGAGTTTAAGTGTTGTCTGCAATAACATTGCCTTTATGTGGGCAGCAATTGAGGCAACGACGCTCGCTTCTGTTTTTCTCGTTGCTGTTAAAAAAGATAAAAGCTCTACCGAGAGTGGCTACAAATACATTGTTTTATGCAGTATCGGTCTTGCCTTTGCACTTTACGCAACCATTTTGCTCTACTCAGCCGCCAATGGTAAGGTAGAAGGCGAAGCAATGCTCTACACCAATCTTCTGGCTAATGCAGCAAGTATAGATACAATGGCTTTAAAACTCGTCTTTATCTTTGCCCTCATTGGATTTGGTACAAAAGCTGGACTTGCCCCTACGCATACATGGCTACCCGATGTCCATGCCGAAGGACCAGCACCCACATCAGCGCTGCTCTCAGGTGTGCTTTTAAAATGTGCGATGCTAGGGCTCATCCGTTATTATGCTATTGTTGCCAATGGTGCTGGATTTGATTTTGTGCAAAATGTGATGATTATCAGTGGAACATTGACACTTTTTATCTCTTCCTTTTTCTTGATTCGCCAACACAACGTTAAGCGTATGTTTGCGTATCACTCCATTGCTCACATGGGTGTCATTGCTTTTGGACTCGGGGTTGGTGGCGCGATTGGACTGTTTGCAGCCCTCTTTCACTGTGCCGCGCACTCTTTTACAAAAGCACTCGCCTTTTGCTCCACGGGAAATATCGCCAGGATCTATGGTACGAAAGATATGACCAAAATGGGAGGTATGATACACATAGCACCACTCACTGCCGTACTCTTTGGTATTGCCATCTGTTCGTTGGTCGGTGTGCCAGGCTTTGCAATTTTCGTGAGCGAATTTTTAATTTTTAAAGCGGCAGCCATTGATGGATCGTACCTTTTAATGGGTCTATTTGCCGTTGCTCTAGCCATCATCTTTATCGCTGACTTTTCGCACTTTTTCCTTGCAACCTTTGGTAAAGTAGAAGGCAAAGTAGAGCATAACAGTGAAATGAAATTAGGTGAAAACTTTCCATTGATTGCCTTGGCTATTTTGATTGTAGCGTTTGGCGTGTGGCAGTTTGATTCGTTTACCCTGCTCCTTGATGAGAGCGTTAAAACCATAATGAAACAATAGGACTCCTCATGAAATGCGATAGATTTATAGAAGCTCTAGGAGCTAAAATTAAAATTTTAGAAGTCACCAGACAATGTGAAGATCAAGTCACCGCTTTAGTGGAAGTCAATGATCTTCCAGAAGCCGTTCGCTTTTTGTATTACGATATGGGTGGCTATCTCTCAACAATGATTGCCAATGATGAACGCAGCATCAATAAACATTATGCCCTCTACTACGCACTTTCCATGGAAGGTGGCAAAATGTTTGCGGGCGATGAGATAGCCCAAGATGAGAAGTGCTTTGTCACTATTAAAGTGCTGATTTCACCGGATAGTCTCACTTATCCCTCAGTTACACCTTTAGTTCCTGCGTGTGTTTGGTATGAGAGAGAAGCGTACGATATGTTTGGGCTTGTTGCGGAAGGGTTGCCAGATAAAAGACGACTGGTACTCAGTGATGATTGGCCGGATAACCTGTTTCCACTTCGTAAAGATGCGATGGACTATCGCTACCGTCCTGACATGAAAGAGCACTACAATGAACCTGAATATGAGTTCTTAAGACCTGAAGGTTCGGGCATCATTGATGTGCCTCTTGGACCTTTACATGTAACGGCTGATGAGCCGGGGCATTTTAGACTTTTTTGCGATGGTGATACCATTGTCGATGCCGATTACCGACTTTTTTACCAACACAGAGGCATGGAAAAACTCGCTGAAAACCGTATGAATTACGATCAGATGGGCTATTTGGCTGAGCGTGTGTGTGGTATTTGTGGCTATGCGCATGCGATTGCATGTATTGAAGCGGCAGAAAAAGCGATCAATTTAGAGATTCCTGCGCGTGCTCAGGCGATTCGCATCATCTGTTCAGAAATCGAACGCCTCCACAGCCATTTGCTCAACATCGGACTTGCATGTGAAGTAACTGGTAACTATAATGCTTTCATGCATATTTTTAGAATCCGTGAATACTCTATGAAACTGGCTGAACTCGTTACAGGAGGTCGAAAAACCTATGGTAACGTTGTCATGGGTGGACTTAGACGCGATATGACTGGGCATGAGATAAAAGAGAGCCTACGAATTCTTAAAATCATCGAAACACAAGCAGATGAAGTGTGGGATGCGGTGATGGATGATCCACGCCAAATGAAAAGATGGAAAGGTGTGGGTATTCTTGATAAACAAGTCGCACGCGATTTTTCTGCTGTTGGACCAAATATCAGAGGAAGCGGCATCAAGCGTGACACACGTTACGACCATCCTTACGACTTTTTTAAACAAATAGAGTTTAATGTTGCTGTTGTTGAAGGTGGCGATGTATTTGCCAGAGAGATGGTGCGCTATATGGAACTTAAAAGTTCTGTCTCTATCATCCGCCAATGTTTTGAGTTGATGCCTCAAACGGCAATTATTATTGATCCAACATTCCATGTTAAACCCGAAGATTTCGCTTTAGCCTATGTTGAAGCGCCTCGCGGAGAGAATGTTCACTGGATTATGCAAGGCAGTGCGCAAAAAGTCTTCCGTTGGAGATGTAGGGCAGCTACGTACAACAACTGGCCAAGTCTACGTTTTCAATTTAGAGGAAACACTATTGCCGATGCTGCACTGATCGTTTGTAGTCTGGATCCTTGTTATTCGTGTACAGAGCGTATCACCGTTGTGGACATCAAGAGCAAAAAGAGTAAAATTTTAACGAATAAAGATTTAAAAGAATTCTCAAAGACACTTAAAAACAGTCCTATGAAGGATCTAAGATGATGAAACTTCTTGATATTAGTAAAAAATATGGCGATGCAACCCATAAATATCCGTTTGAGCCTTATAAGGTTGCCGATAATTTTCGGGGAAAACCCGCTTACATCTATGACCTTTGCATTGGTTGTGCCGCATGTGGTATAGCATGCCCTTCCAATGCGATTACCGTTGTATTTAATGAAGATAAAACCAAACTTGTGTGGGAATTTGACTGTGGACGTTGTATCTTTTGTGGTAGATGCGATGAAGTCTGCCCAACAGGTGCTATTAAGCTCAGCGAAGAGTTTGAACTTGCTGTTAAATTTGACAAATCTGCCTTGATTCAACGAGGGGAACTCGATACCCAGTATTGCACCGTGTGCAACAAACCTTTTGCCGCCAAAAGACTGATTAAGTATAGTTTTGAGTGTTTGAGTAAAGCAAATTTAGGAGAAAAAAGACTTGAAGAGTCTAAAAATTAT
>DBTO01000092.1:40097-41886 GCA_002307095.1 Sulfurospirillum sp. UBA1314 | reverse complement strand
GGCAAAGAGATGGTGATAGAATGAAAACCTATGAAGTTCCTCAAGAGATTACAGATGCCAATTCATTGGAGCAAAAGCTTGAACTCCTCAAACACATTGGACGAAGTTTTAGTGTTTACCGCATAGACTGCGGCAGTTGCAATGGTTGTGAAATTGAGATTTTTGCGGCTATTACGCCGATGTGGGATCCTGAACGTTTTGGTTTTAAACTGGTTGCGAATCCCCGTCATGCTGATATTTTACTGTGTACGGGTCCTGTAACGAGACAAATGTACTACCCTCTCCTTCGTGCTTACGAGTCAGCGCCAGATCCTAAGATCGTTGTAGCGCTTGGAGCATGTGGTGCAACGGGAGGTATTTTTTACGATGCCTACAGTGTGCTCAGTGGTATCGATAAAATTATTCCGGTGGATGTTTACATTCCTGGTTGCCCTCCACATCCTGCAAGCATCATCTATGGACTGGCGACAGCCCTTGGAATTATGGAGCAAAGACTTCAAAAAGTAAGCTTTGAGCACGATAGCGAAATGCCACCACTGGTAAAAGACTCTGTTATTGGTAACACGCTTTTTGAGCGAGATTTACTGGTACATGCCAAAAGGCTTATGAGCTATGTCTTTGGACGAAAGCTTTACGATAAATACCTTGATGCGCTTGTTAAAAGTGGCAATACTAAAGACACAAAGGCGACCAAAATCGCTATCACAGAAGCAATGAAGACAGAACTTGATCCACGTTATGCTGAGTGTTTAGGTATCCTACACAACGAGGTTTACACGCAATATGTCACCTGCGAGGAAGACGATAAAATTAGCCTTCACAGAGTGGAATGGGGGCAATAAAATGGTTGAAGTTTACAAGCTCACCAAACGGCATCTTGATGGCGCAAAATCGGGTGATGCAAGGCTTGATCAGATCAAAATTTTCTCCACCTGCATCGGACATGGTGTAGGAACCATTGATTTTAGCGAAAAAGTTTTGGAGATGGACGACGCTGAGTTTGAAGCCATTTTGCAAAACGGCGATGCGTATGTGAAATTTAAAATTGGAAATTTGAGTAAATATTTTGAAATAGAAATTTTCCCTGAACACGCCATGCAGCTTTTGCCTCACATAATGGAATGCCCGCTTAAAGAGATACTTATGGGCTTAAATGAAGGCTACTTGGTGCTTCGAAAAGATTTTCAAAACAGATAACGTTCAAGGAATTATGAAGTGAAAAAAGCGCTATTGTGTATTGGTAATGAACTTAGAGGCGATGACGGTGTGGCTATTGCGGTGGGGCGAGCGGTGGAAGAACACTTGCCCCAGTGGAAAGTCTTTTTTGGCTACGATACGCCCGAAAATGAGTTCGCCTCTTTGCGTGCCTATGAACCCGATATTATCGTTGTTGTCGATGCGATGAGCGGTTTTAAAGAAGATAAAATCGAGTTTATCGACCTCAGTGATGAGCGCACCTACATCTACTCAACCCACAACCTCCCAACGCCTATTCTTATAAGCTATCTCAGAGATATTTGCACCAAAACGATCTTTTTAGGCATTTGCGTGTTGCTTGAAAATGTCTTGCATTTTAGCGAAGGCTTGAGCGAGAGTGCTAAAACTTCCGCCATTAAAGCTCTTGATAAGATCAAAGAGCTTGATGCACTCCTTGAATCCTGACTACGTGAAATAACGCCAAATAGGCGTTATTTTCCTCTTTAAAGAGACAAACCTTTACATGTAAAGCTTAGCCCTTCATTTTTTTAAACAAAGTTGTTGTAAAATCGTGCAATTTTTAGTTCGCTCA
>DBTO01000092.1:35433-39874 GCA_002307095.1 Sulfurospirillum sp. UBA1314 | reverse complement strand
TTTTAAACAAAGTTGTTGTAAAATCGTGCAATTTTTAGTTCGCTCATTCCACGCGCCTAAAAAGAATCTATCCTTTTTTTTCGGAGCATACGGTTGAAATATTTCAAATACATCCTACTTTCCCTCTTGATTACCTCTCTTGCACAGATACTCATCTGGACAAAATCTGGTGATAAAATTGTCACATCTCCACAAATTGGCGATAAACTAGAATCCCTCTCGTACACACCGTATCGAGGATTTGAAAAAGCACCTAAAAGCAATGCTGAGATTGCGGAAGATATGAAAACCATTGAGAAAATCTCACGTAAAGTCAGAACCTATGCGATTGATGATGCCAAACGTGTTTTGGAAAACGTCAAAGATACCAAGCTTAAAGTCGATGTGGGACTCTGGCTTTCCACCGATAAAGCGGCTAATGAAACCGAAATCGAAACTCTTTTTGAACTGACCAAATATTACAGCCCTCGTATCTCTTCCATCATCGTAGGCAATGAGGCACTTTTACGTGCGGATCTCACATCGGATGAACTCATCGAGTATATCGATCGCGTTTCCAAGCGTACCCGTATTCCTGTCACTACGGCGGAAGTTCAACACATTTGGCTCACCAATACGGAACTCGCACGTCATGTGGATTTTATCTGTGTTCACATCTTGCCGTACTGGGAGAAAGTGCCTATTGAGCGCACCCTCGCCTTTGCGAAAGAGAAGTACGATGCTATTGCAAAAATGTATCCCAATAAACCGATTACCATTGGGGAGTTTGGCTGGCCGAGCAGTGGCTACAACAACGAAAAAGCAGAAGCAACCTTAACCAATCAAATTGCCGCCATTACAGGCTTTTTGGAGATGGCTAAGGCGGAGAAATGGACCTACAACATTGTTGAAGCGTTTGATCAACCGTGGAAAGGTGTGCATGAAGGAAGTGTTGGACCTTACTGGGGATTGTTTGATACCAACAAACAACCTAAATTTCATTTCATCAAACAGACCATCATCAATCCACTCTGGCGCTACCAAATGGCAGGATCCGTCTTCTTTGGAATTTTGCTGACCTACTTTGGTCTGAGAAATCAACGTGTCAATTTTGCACATGCCATTACCTATGCAGCGGCCGCCCAAGCAATGGGTTTTGGTATCGCCATGGCAGCAACCTACCCGTTTGTCTACTACATGAACTTTGGTATGTGGATCATGTGGACGATGGGAATTTTCTTGATGATTCCATTGGTCATCATCACCTTAGCTAAGATTAATGAGCTCTTTAAATGCACATTGGGAATTGCCCCTAAACGTTTAGCACCTTTGCATCTTAAACTCGAGCATGCTCCTTTCGTTTCGATTCATGTCCCTGCATACAAAGAGCAACCGCATGTTTTAATCGAGACACTTGACTCACTTTCACGCATGAAGTACACCAATTACGAAGTTTTGGTGATCATCAACAACACGCCTGAAGAGTTTTACTGGAAGCCGATTGAAGAGCATTGTGCCAAACTGGGTGAGAAATTTGTCTTTTTGAACATTACATGTAAAGGTTTCAAAGCAGGAGCTCTCAATGAAGCTTTGAAATATACCAATGAAAAAGCGGAGATTTTAGCCGTCATTGACGCGGATTATGTGGTTAGTGAAAATTGGCTGGTTGATCTTGTTCCGCTCTTTGATGATCCTAAAGTCGCCCTCGTTCAAGCACCTCAAGATCACCGCGATAGCCAAGAATCATTGATCAAACAAGCGATGAATGCTGAGTATGCAGGATTTTTTGACATCGGAATGGTCGAGCGTAATGAAGAAAATGCCATCGTAGCACACGGTACGATGCTAATGGCACGACTCTCCGCGGTACACGAAGTGGGAGACTGGACAACCTACACGATCGTCGAAGACTCGGAACTGGGTCTGCGTCTTTTTGAGGCAGGCTATACCGCACATTATACCAACAGGCGTTACGGTTGGGGATTGCTTCCGGATACCGTTGAAGCCTTTCGTACACAACGTCACCGTTGGGCGTATGGTGCGATTCAGATCTTAAAACGTCACTGGCGTCATTTTATGCCTTCATCCAAAACGTTGACACCATACCAAAAATACCACTTCGTAGCAGGCTGGTTCTTCTGGCTCTCCGATGCCTTTGGCGCGATGACCGCTTTTTTAAATATTTTCTGGGTTCCGTTTATCATCTTTGTAGGCGTCACCATTCCAACCTTGCCACTAACACTGCCTATCTTAGTAGCGTTCTTAGTCAACATTCTGCACGCATTTATCTTGTACCATACGCGCGTTAAAATGAGTGTGAGAGAGACAATGCTGAGCGCCATTGCATCCATGAGTTTGCAACTGGTCATCTTTAAAGCGGTTTACGATGGTTTTGTCAAAGATGGACTTCCGTTTAAACGTACCGAAAAAGGTGGCAATACCAAAAAAGTGAACAAAAGCCCTATTCGCCACGAGATGATTTTAGCAACCCTGCTCACCATTTCGTTTTTTGCGCTTTACTTTACAAACTACACCCGCATCACCGAAATTTATGTCTTTTCATTTACCCTTCTCATCCAGAGTATTCCTTACTACTCTGCAATTGTGCTTCGCATCATCGAACTTCAATCCCTTAAACCTAAGAAGTAGTAGCATTCGCTACTACTTCCTTAAGAAAAATGTGTAAAAAAAGATATGCCAAAAAAGCATGTTTTTGTTTTAAGATTTTTCGTTGACTATGCTATTTTCATGCTATAAACTTTGAATATTATGGTTGAAACAACCGTATTTAAAGGAGTTATTATGGCTGATCTCATTTACCGTGTTAACATGTCAAACCTAAGTTTTAAAATTGAAGAGGTTCCTTCCAAATGGATGGGACTAGGTGGTCGTGGACTTACTTCGACGATCGTGGCTGAAGAGGTTGATCCTGAGTGTCACCCCTTAGGACCTAATAATAAAATG
This sequence comes from Sulfurospirillum sp. UBA1314, assembly GCA_002307095.1. Lineage (GTDB taxonomy): Bacteria > Campylobacterota > Campylobacteria > Campylobacterales > Sulfurospirillaceae > Sulfurospirillum. The sequence goes on along the minus strand of DBTO01000092.1, from coordinate 36,931 downwards.
GTTTTTGCTCCAGGGCTTCTCTCAGGTACCAGTGCATCAAATAGTGGTCGTAACTCACTGGGTGCAAAAAGTCCCTTAACAGGTGGTATTAAAGAGTCCAATGTGGGTGGAACGAGTGCCGGTATTTTTTCAAAACTAGGTATTAAAGCACTTATTATTGAAGGTTTACCAAAAGACGAAAATACATTCTATCAATTACATGTAACCAAAAACAATGTTGAATTTATCCCTGTACCCGAACTGGTTGGTAAAGACAATTACGCTGTACTCGATGCGATGATGGCAAAATATGACAAAAAAGTTGCCGTTATGAGTATTGGTCGTATCGGAGAGATGCGCATGAACATCGCCAATGTCTCGGTAAAAGACCCTAGTGGAAAACTCAGAAGTCACGGGCGTGGTGGACTAGGTGCCGTTATGGGTTCTAAAAAAATTAAATGTATCACCGTCGATGCCGCTGATTATAAAGAGGTGACGATTGCTGATCCTGAAAAATTCAAAGAAGCGAGTAAAGTCTTCACTAAAGCGCTTCAAGAGAACCCTATCAGCGGACAAGGTTTACCAGCCTTTGGAACGAATGTTTTGGTGAACATCCTCAACGAAGCAGGTGGTCTTCCAACCCGTAACTTTAGAGCTGGCAACTGGGAACACGCTGAAAATATCTGTGGTGAAACGATGGCTGAAAACATTAAAGCCAGAGGTGGAAAAACAACGCATGGCTGTCATGCAGGCTGTGTTATTCAGTGTTCACAAGTCTACAACGACAAAGAGGGCAAATACCTAACCTCAGGCTTTGAATACGAGACTATTTGGGCACTTGGAGCGCATTTAGGGATTCAAGATTTAGATCTGATCGCAAAGATGGATGGTCTTATGGATGACTTAGGGGTTGATTCGATTGAAACCTCTGTTGTACTGGGGCTTGCCGTTGATGCAGGCATTCTCGCTTATGGCGATGGGGCTAAAGCATATGAATTACTCTCTCATGACATACCAACGGGAACTCCAATCGGTCGAATTCTAGGAGCAGGAACGCATATTTTAGGAAAATCATTTGGGCTCGTACGTGTTCCTACCGTTAAAGGTCAAGGCATTCCAGCCTATGAGCCACGCGCGGTTAAAGGTCAAGGTATTACGTATGCAACCACACCAATGGGCGCCGATCATACAGCAGGGTACGCCGTTGCGACTAACATCCTTAACAGCGGTGGACATGTTGATCCACTCAAAAAAGAGGGACAAGTCGAACTCGCACGCAATCTTCAAATAGCCACTGCTGCTGTGGATAGTACCGGTATGTGTATCTTTGTTGCCTTTGCAGCACTCGATGATGCAAAATGTTTGCCTGCTTTAGTAGATATGATTAATGCTCGCTTTGGCTGTAGCCTCACGATTGATGATGTAGTCAATTTGGGTAAAACCATTCTGAAACGTGAACATGAATTTAACATCAAAGCAGGACTTGGTAAAGCCGATGACAGGTTGCCAGAGTTTATGA
>DBTO01000092.1:23679-35158 GCA_002307095.1 Sulfurospirillum sp. UBA1314 | reverse complement strand
CGAAACACTTCCTCCTCACAATGTCACTTGGGACTTTACAGGTGAAGAGATCGATGCGTTCTGGAATTTTTGATGCACGTTATCGTTAAACTCTTTGCTCAGTACCGAGAAGGTCGCTTTAAAGCAGAGCAAAGAGAATATCCCAATGGCACAACAGCTCAAACGGTTATAGACACATTGGAGCTTGAGCGCGTATCGCCTTTAGGTGTTTTGATGGTCAATGGCAGGCATGTTGCACCATCGTACATTTTACAAGAGGGTGATGAAATCGCCCTCTTCCCCAAAGTGGGAGGCGGTTAATTTTCTTTATTAAGTCCTGAGAGAAGTCGAAAGGAACCGGGTGTTCCAGGTGGCAGAAGTGCTACACGGTCATTTTCATGGAGCTCTGTCTCTTTGGGCACAACGGTATAATTGAGAAAAACGGCTTCCACCTCTTTTGGCTCAAGCCCCAATGAATCGATCAAATCAACAATGCGTGTTTTATCATCAACAACCCAAGGAGCTTCCACATAAGGGACTCCTTTTTGTTTGAGTTTTTCGCGCAAAAATGAAAAAGCATTCAGTATAATGTGCATGAAATATCCTTCTAGAAAATTATACACTAGGATAAAGAAAATGGAACTTTTGGATTTTTTAAAAAATCATCTTAATGAAGGTTTCTTACCACTAACAACAACTTTTGAGGCAATGAAAACCTTTACATGTAACTTCAAAGATGTGGAAGAGATGGCTCTCAAACACAACATTTTACCCCTTCGCTATAAACGCAACCAAAAAACAATTTCGACACACGAACAATACACTCTTTTTCAATCCACCGTGCTGGTTATTGGCTGTGGCGGATTGGGTGGTTTTGTATCTGAAATGCTGACGCGCATTGGTGTGGGAAATCTCATCCTATGCGATGGCGATGTTTTTGAAGAACATAACCTCAATCGTCAAAATTTCTCTTCCCCCAAAACACTCGGTCGACTCAAAGCAGAGGTCTTAAAAGAGAATCTTGAAGCGATCAACCCTGCTTTACATGTAAGAAGTATTACCACATTTTTTGACCCAATAGCTGATGCAAAACTTATCCAAGAAGCCGATGTTGTCGTTGACGCACTCGACAATCCCGATCTCAAATGCCTACTTGCAAAACTCTGTTACGAGAGAGCAAAACCGTTTGTGCATGGCGCGATTGCTGGCTACTACAGTCAATTTTCAACCTCAGCTTTGCTTGAGCCACTCTATACTCAAAAAGGTGATGGCGTTGAGAAAAAAGTGGGCAATCCTGCGTTCACCGTCTGCTTTGCTGCTTCCATTCAAAGTGCAGAAGTGGTAAAATTGCTCTTAGGAAAACCTCATCTTCAAACACCTCTGATGGGGGATTTATGGGAATATGAACTAATTTCGCTATAATCGTATTAAAAACAGGGAACGCAATGCAACGCCTTAGAGAGACTCTCTTCACTTTTTATGCACTCTGTTTGGGCATGATTCTTCTCGCATTTGCTGCGATAAAATTCACTCTTATTCCCGCTTATGCTTACTATTTTGTGTGGCAAAGTACCTTTATTTTTCTTTTGATTGCGATTGGGCTTAGTGTTTATTTTAATAAAAGCAAACTCTTTGTCTTATTACTTTTTCCACTCTTTTTTATGCTCTGCTTGGCCTTTCCAACAACCCTTTTTACCAAACTGAGTGTCACCGCTTTTTGGCATATAGCCCCTCTTATTACGGCTTTAGGATATTTTTTGATCTATGCCTTGCAAGAACGTGGACTTTTTAGCTCTTTTGGAGCTTTGCGCACAAGTATTGGCTTGGTCATTCTTCTCATTGGGTATATGGGACTCAAATATTTCTCGCCCTCATTGCAACAAGCACTCGATACACCCATCTTACATGTAAGCCTACAAGGCATCTCAAAAGCCAGTGATTTTATTTTGATTATTGCACTGATTTCGTTATTTTTTATCTTTTTGATCTCATTACTCTTTGAAGCTCAAAGCCAAAAAGCTCCTTTTTGGATGCTGATGGCACAGATGATTCCATTGCTTTTTTTACAAGAGAGTAACCACTTCATTCTCTTTTGTCTTGTCGCATCACTCATTGCGATTGCAGCGCTCGCTCACGATGCGTATCGCATGGCGTACATTGATACACTAACCGCCATTCCCGCACGCCGAGCACTTGAAGAGCGTTTTTTGCGCTTAGGCTCGAACTATGTTATCGCTATGGTTGACATCGATTTTTTTAAAAAATTTAATGACACCTTCGGGCACGATATAGGCGATGACGTTTTGAAGCTCGTCGCAAAAGAGCTCAGCCATGTTAAAAATGGAGGAAAAGCCTATCGTTACGGGGGTGAAGAGTTTACTATTTTATTCAGCGGCAAGAAAAAAGAAGAGTGCATTATGGCGCTTGAAGAGGTAAGGGAACGCATTTTCAGACGTGGCTTTGTCATTCGTGATAAAAACCGCCCAGAGAAAGCGACCAAAGAGATACAAAAAGCGACCACCGTTAAAAAAGAACGTCTCTCTGTTAGCATTGGGGTGGCACTTTCAGCCAAAGGGAAAACGCCTCAGGACGTCATCAAACGTGCCGATGATGCTTTGTATAAAGCGAAGGAGAGTGGACGTAACTGTCTCATTTGCTTATAATTGACATATAATTGCTTTTTTTAATATGCTACAATAGGTGTGACATATCCTAAAGGAGTTTTTCCTATGAGTAGTACCCCCCTAAAATGCTCGATTGCAGAGTGCAAAGCACGGCTTAAAGCAGTTGATAGTATGAGCTTAGCCGAGCTTGAAGAGTATTCAACGAGGTGTGCTTCCTGCGGTAATTGGATATTAAAAGACGACCCAATTGCACATGCAACCTATATGGAGGTTTCAACCAAATGGGCAGAGGCGTTTAATAAAGCACTTTTGAAAAAATCATAAAATTGTTGAGGAGGAAACCTTCGCCAAACGAAAGTTTCCTTAAACGTATTAATGAAGTTCGCTATTGAGTTTAATCTCACGTTTGCTTCTCACGGCAACGATCATACCGTTTAAGCTATTTTGACGGAAATGAATGCCATTTAAACCTGCAAGTTCCAAGCCTTTAAAGAAGTGCATCTCCTCTTTACCTGCTTTTTTAAGTTTAACTTTCGGATTCGCTTCGACAATCTTTGTAAGCTCGCTTGCACTCACCCCAATTTTCGTTCCTTCTAAAATCGCGATACCTGCATCGACGATACACCCATTGCCCAAAGGAATTCCTGTCACAGAGTTAGCGCCAAGCAGTGTGTTTTCGCCAATGCTCACAGGATTACCGTTGGTGCCACTGAGTACACCTAAGATGCTCGCACCACCACCCACATCACTTCCTTTGCCCACGACCACGGAAGAGCTAATACGCCCTTCAACCATAACAGCACCCGTAGTTCCGGCATTGAAGTTAACATAACTAGCCCCTGGCATAATGGTCGTTCCTGCATGCAGTTGCGCTCCCATTCTGACTTTACTCGCATCTAGGATACGGGTATTATCCGAAGGAATAATGTGCGCTAAGAAACGTGGAAATTTATCGACTGATTCGATGAGGGGGAACTCACCCAAAAGTTTCATCTCAACTTCGTGCATTCTGAGCCATTCAAGTTCAATCGGCTGTCCTAGGGACCATGCAACATTCTCTAACACACCAAATGCGCCAGAGAGGTTAAGGGAACGAATGGGGGCTTTGCCCGTTGAAAGCGCATACAATTTCAAATAAACGGCTTCAGGACTCAGAGGCGCATCATCTTCAAATAAGAAGACAATACGATAATCTTTTTTAAGCTTCTCCGTTTGGGCAATCCAGTCCAGCGTTTTAATCACTTGAACATTTTTATGCGCATTACCAAAAGCAAGGTTTAGATACGGCGTAAACGCGTTCATCGCATTTTTGACAAATTTTTTCTTAACATCATACACAAATTCACTGCTGGTAAAATCAACATCAACCCCACTCTCTTGCAGTGCTGCAATCAAAATAGCGGCACTCCCAAAGTTTTCATTCCAGTTAATGACAGGAAAGTTGGCTTGTAAAATTTTCTCAGGATTCAGTTGTCCTCGATCAACCCTCGCGATACCAAAACCAATCGGCTTTTTGTATCCTTCTTGTGCTTCAATCTCTTGAACCAATGCTTTAAAATCTGCTTCATCAATACTGACACGTAACGCCATACCTTCTCCTTTTAATGCTTATTTTTTCACGCTTGAACAGGCACTGGGTGCTCCGTTAATGCCCATCGTTGGTTGAATCGCTTCATTACTCGCGCCCCCTTCTGCATTGACTTTTTCAATGCACTCCCACAGTTTGCGAGCCGATGCTTGATAACGCTTTGCCGTTTCACTCTCAGGATGGAAGAAGCTCACAGGTTTCCCCGCATCTCCACCTTCACGAACCGCAGGCTCAATAGGAATCTCACCAATGACGATGGTTTCAAACTTCTCCGCCAATGGTTTGGTTGTTCCTTTACCAAAGATATCATACTCTTTATTGGTCTCAGGACAGATAAATCCACTCATATTTTCCATAATTCCGGCTATTGGGATGTGGAGCTTTTGGAACATATCCAAACTTCGCTCGGTATCATCGAGTGCTACTTGTTGAGGTGTTGTGACACAAATACCAGCAGTCACAGGCACGCTTTGCGCCAATGTCAACTGAGCATCACCCGTTCCTGGAGGCATGTCGATAAACAGAACATCCAAATCACTCCACAAAATGTCGCGGAGCAGTTGCTCAATCGCTTTCATCACCATAGCGCCTCTCCAGATGAGTGACTGACCGTTTTCCATCAAAGAGCCCATACTCATCATCTCAACACCATACGCAACGATAGGTTTAACTTTTTGTCCAACAATTTCAGGATGCGTATCCACCACGCCCATCATACGAGGTACATTGGGTCCATAGATGTCCGCATCTAAAAGCCCTACTTTTTTGCCTTGACTCGCAAGGGCAATCGCTAAATTCACGGTTGTGGTTGTTTTACCCACACCGCCCTTTCCTGAGCTTACCATCACGAAATTTTTGATGTGAGGCGCCATATTTTTGCCTGATTGTGAATTGCTTTTCTCAACAGGGGGCTTTGGTTGCTTAACGACCACATCGACACGACTCGCACCAATGTCCAAAACAGCCTTCTCAATTTTGCTCTTTAATTCGTCACCAATTTCTTTACTCGAAGAGACAATCTCTGCTTCTACATAAACATTATTATCAGAAATATCGATATTTTTAACAAAACCAAATGTCACAATATCTTTCTCAAAACCTGGGTATTTTACGCCACCTAACGCGCTTAAAACGGTATCTTTATTTAACATTTTTTTAACCTTTATGCTTAAGTGATCGCAGAATTTAACACAAAAAAGATAAAAAAAAGCTTTCAAAATGTATAATATTGTAACACTTCAGAAAAAAGGACAAAGTTTGCCCGATTTAACGCTTGTGATGTTAGGAGCTGGAAGTTCAACGCGCTTTAACCAACGTGTCAAAAAACAGTGGTTACGCATTGATGAAACTCCGTTATGGCTTTTTGCAACTCAAAATCTCCAACAGCTTTTTCCTTTTAAGCACATTATTGTGACAACCTCACCCGATGAACACTTCTATGCCAAAAAATTCAGCGATTCCATTACCTTTGTTGAAGGGGGGAAGACCAGACAAGAATCTCTTGCCAATGCCCTTTTACATGTAAAGACACCCTACGTCTTGGTTAGCGATATTGCGCGTCCCTGTATCGATCAAGCAATGCTTGGGCGAATCGTGTCTGAAATGGAAAACTATGACATTGTGGTACCATACCTACCGGCTGTCGACACGGTTGTTTACGAAGACACTACGATTAACCGCGATCATGTCAAACTCATTCAAACACCGCAACTCTCAAGCACAGAGATGTTAAGAAAAGCGCTAAAAACATCCACCCTTTATACGGATGATAGCAGTGCCATCAAAGCGATGGGCGGAAGTGTTGCGTATGTGTTAGGAAATGAGAACGCTAAAAAGCTTACATGTAAAGAAGACAGTGCCACGATTTCGTGTCTGAAACCACCTTCTACGGATCATTTTGTAGGCTATGGCTTTGATGTACACGCGTATGAAGAGGGTAAAGTCATGATGCTAGGAGGCGTGGAGGTACACCCAACCATTGGCTTTAAAGCACACTCCGATGGCGATGTCGCCATTCATGCGCTGATTGATGCACTTTTGGGTGCCGCAGGAGCGGGTGACATCGGCGAGCTTTTCCCAGATAATGACCCACGCTATAAGAATGTTGATTCAAAATTATTGCTTCAGGAGGTCTGTACTTTTTTAGCAAAAGTAGGATTTGAGATCACGCATTGTGACATTACCGTTATGGCAGAATTCCCACGTTTAAGCGCCTTTAAAGATACCCTACGATTTACGCTTGCTAAGATTTTGGCGCTACCTCCCATTCATGTCAATATCAAAGCAACCACAACTGAAAAACTGGGCTTTGTTGGAAGGCAAGAAGGTGTTGCAGTCAGTGCAACGGCCACACTAAAATATTATGATTGGACGAATGTATGAAGATTTTAATCGTTGAAAACGAGATTTATCTCGCGCAAAGCATTGCCTCTAAGTTGATGGAAATTGGACATTTATGTGAAATCGCTACCAGCATCAAAGATGCACTCAAGGATGAAAAGTATGATGCCATACTGCTTTCGACCAATATCTCAGGACAAAATTTTTACCCTGTTATCGAAAAGCATCGCTCCGCCATTATCATTTTGATGATTTCATATATCAGCAATGACACGGTCACCAATCCGATTAAAGCGGGGGCTAGTGATTACATTCAAAAGCCTTTTATGATTGAAGAGCTGATTCGTAAGCTTCAACACTTAAATGATTTTAAAAACCTCAAAAAAGAGAATGAAACGTATAAAGAGTATGTTAAAAACCTCTTTAGCAGCGCCAATCTTGAACCACTTGATAAAAAAATAAAATTCCCAATTCTCATCAAAACCAATTTTCAAAAACATGCCGATGCACTTGTTTTCAACTATGCTCAGTCTCAAAATGAAACCTTTGTTTTTATCTCACTCACACAAACCAATGCGATTGAGAAGATATCTCGCTCAGGAAGTGAGGAATTACTCTACATTATTGACCTTCAAAACCTTAAAAAAAGTGAAAAACTCAAAGTCTACAATATCTTAGAAGGTAAACGTGCTATCATTTGTAGCACTGACCCTAATGAAGAGAGTGACTTTTCAAAGATTGAAATTAACACCGACAGTAAGATATTGGATCAAGGTGACATTTTGTGCATTGATGATTACGTCAAGTATGTCATTTTCAATTTTCAAAATAAATTTCCAGATACCGAACTCTCGAAGAAATTAGGAATCTCTCGTAAAAGCCTCTGGGAAAAAAGGAAGAAGTATGGAATCAATAAGAAAAAATAACCGACAACTCTTTTTAGATAAAGAATTTTTAGCAACCCTTGCCCTTGCCAAAGAAGGGGTTTTATACCCTGTTGATAAACTCATGAACAGTGCAGAAGCCAAAGAGGTCGAGCAGAGTGGTTACTTCAAAGGTAAACCCTTTCCTTTTCCCTTTATCATAGCCCCAGCAGGTGAAAAAAATAGAGAAGTTTTAACCACTTCCTATAAAGGTGAACCGCTTGATTTTGTGGTTGATAGTAAAATCAGAGGCACGATCATCGTGGATGAAGTGTTTGAAGTCGATAAGAAAAAACGCATTGAACAGATTTTTGGAACCTACGATATATCCAATCCTGAGACACAGATGTTCCTTAAACGCCTTGGCGATGTTGCCGTATGTGGTGATTATGAACTGTACCAATTTGATGATGTCAAAAATGTGAAAAATAAAATTGCCGATGCCAAAGCGCAACTCGGAGCTAAGAATGTCTCCGCGATGATGATGAATGCTAAGCCGTTTCACCGAGCACATGAGCGCGTGATGCGCATTACCCTTGAAAAATGCGATATGCTCGTTATCTTTTTGCTCAAACCTTACAAACAAGATGTACTCTCTTACGAATTGCGCCTTAAAGCGTTACAGTATTTTATAGACAATTATCTACCTAAAAACAGAGTGATTGTCGTTCCTTTTGAAAATACCTACCTCTTTACGAGTTATAAAAATGCCGTTCTTGATGCTATTTGTGTCTCCAATTTAGGCTGCAATAAACTGGTTTTAGGACAGCATCACAGCGGTATTGGTGTCTATTACGATAAAAATGAGATGAAATCTATTTTAGATCATTATGAAGATTTGGACATTGAGATTGAGATTATCACCGAATTTGTCTACTGTAACGAATGTAAAACTTTAGTCAGCACCAATACATGCCCCCATGGCGGACATCACCACATCAAGTACCATGCAGGATCACTGTTAGAGATCTTAAAAGCAGGTATGCTACCGCCTGCCATTTTCATGCGTAAAGATATTTCTGCCCTACTTTTAAGTGAACTCTTTAAAAAGCGTTTTGAAAATATTGGTAAAATTTACGATGCAATTTTCCCAAATGGCGGACTTTTAGAGAGCCATGATGAGCGCGATTTTTATCTGGAACTCATGCGTTTACACCAAACCACTTCACTCACTTAGGACGTTCATGCCAAATGCTTTTTTAACTTTTTTATACTCAGGACTCGCTCCAAAAGCCCCAGGAACCGCAGGCTCTTTGCTAGCGGTCCTCTTGGGAGCCGGAATTATTCGCTACATTTCTATGGAAACATTAGTGCTTTTAACCATTCTTTTTACGATTATGGCGGTAAAACAGATCAATACCTATGAGGCAATCAGTGGCAACCATGATGATGGACGTATCGTTATTGATGAAGTGGTGGGTGTTTGGATTGCGCTGATTTTAAGCTCAGGAACACTGTTTCAAATCGTCCTCAGTTTTGTTTTTTTCCGTCTATTTGACATCTGGAAACCTTCACTCATTGGTAGAATTGACCGAGATGTTCAAGGCGGATGGGGTGTTATGGGCGACGATATACTAGCAGGCATCGTTGCCGGTATCTGCAGTGCGGGCACATTTCAGCTCTTTGAGTATTTTTCAAACACTCTCTTAAAGTAAAACATTACTTTTACATAATACGAAAGCCATAAGCGTCGTACAACTATACTTTTCATAGACTTTATCAAAAGGATAGACCTATGAAACACCTCGCAAGACTCCTTATGGCGACCACCCTTCTTTTCTCTTTTGCCGATGCGAAAGAGTTTATCATCGACAATGCACACTCCAATATTGGCTTTTCCGTCAAACACATGATGATCTCCAACGTCAAAGGCAACTTTAATGCTTACACTGCGGACATTGATTTTGATGCGGATAAAAAAGTCTTTAACAAGTTAGCGGCAAAGATCGACGCTGCTTCCATTGATACGGGCATTGTTAAACGAGATGAGCACTTAAAAAGTAGCGATTTCTTTGATGTGGAGAAATTTAAAACCGTTGATTTTGCGATGACATCGATGAAAGACGGTAAGGTGTATGGCAAAATTACGATTCATGGCATTACCAAAGACATTGTGCTTAATAGTACCATTCACGGAGTCATTAAAGATTTTCAAGGGCATCAAAGAGTCGGTTTTACCTTAGAGGGGAAACTTGAGCGTAAAGATTTTGGACTCGTGTGGAATAAAATCCTCGAAGGCGGTGGACTCACAGTCGATGACACCATTCATTTAGCGATTGAAGTCGAGGCTATCGAGCTTTAAGCGTTTAAATCCATCGCGTTCAAAGGGAAGAGCAAAGTGTAAAAACTGTGCTTTTTCCTCTTCACTCATCTCTATTTCCCATACAACACCATCGCTCTCAAACTCCCGATGCTTTACATGTAACGCATGATGCAAGCTGTAGTGTTCAAACCGCGGTACAAGTGGATAATCTGTTTTACATGTAAAGATTTCTTTAAAAACAAATGGAATAAGCGAAGCAGTAGCAATGACCTCTTTGGCACTGCTTCCATACGCGCGAACCAACCCACCCGTGCCAAGCTTTATGCCACCAAAATAGCGCACAATTAAAAGCCCTGCATTGATAAGCTCAACCCCTCGCATCACATTTAAAACAGGTGGACCTGAGGTACCTTTAGGTTCGCCATCATCGCTATTATTTTCCACGACTTGGCGAAATTCATTGAAAAAACGCTTCGCCCAGACAATGTGTGCCGCTTTGGGGTGTTCACTTTTGAGCTTTACATGTAAAGATTCAAAATCGCTCATTGGGCAAAGATACGCCAAAAAAGTGGACTTTTTTTCTTCGACTTCCGCAGTACACATCTGCTCAATCGTCTGCATCAATCTTCTTTTGAGATCATAACTTTAATGTCAGCAGGCTTTGCATGATAAGGTGAAGAGGTCACAATAAAATCAACCCCTGTTTGGGCATAGGCAACGATGTTGTGCTCACCAATGCCACCCGTTGCGGAAAGAAGCAGATTTGGAAACTCCTCTTTAAGTGCCACACAGCGCTTTAGCGTCTCAAAACTCATCTTTTCGCATTGCAGTATTTGCGTTCCCAGTGTTGCAAAATAGTGCGCCTCTTCGAAGCTGTCCACTTCCACGACAATCTTTTTTTCCAAATACTTCTGCTTCATTTTGGCAAACTGCGCTTCAAACGCGGCGTCACTCTCAAAAAAAACACGGTGTTGTTTAAAAACCAAAACAGAGTCATACAACCCCAAACGATGGTGCGCTCCACCTCCTGCATAGACTGCTTTGAGCGCTAACTCTTTGGTGCGCGGAAAAATTTTACGGGTCGTTAAAAGTTCGATTTTCGGATTGACTTCGCGTGCAAGGGTGATCATCGTATGCGTTTTAGTCGCGATGCCACTTAAAAACTCTAAAATATTTTGGGAGACTTTCCAAGCTTTGTGCGTCGCATCTGCTCTACCATATGCCTCCAAGATCAACTCACCCGCTTCTAGTCTATCGCCACACTCCTTGTAAGCATGGATTTCAAGCCCCAGTTTTTGACACATCTCTGTAACAAACTCTACCCCACACAACACGATAGGCTCTTTGGAAGCAAACGAAATCTTGGCTTTATGCGATCCAATATCCAATCCAACCGTGGTCATGTCGATCAACCCGACATCTTCACGTATCATATCCATCATAAGTACACCTTTACTAAAGTATAAAATCATAACACAAGAAGGTTAAAGAAACTGTTCCTCTTTTTGAAAAAAATGCAGCGCTGTAAATACGGCTAAAGAGATCACAATGAGAATCGCGCACAAAAGCAGTGCTAAGCGGTATTCACCATCAAAAACGGCATTGTAGATGGCAAGCGAGATCGTATCGGTTTTGCCAATGAGATTGCCTCCGAGCATCAGCGTAATGCCCACTTCGCCTAACGCCCGCGCTAAAGCAATTAAAAGGGCTGCAACCACGCTTTTTTTAATGCACGGCAGGATGATAAACACAAAGGTGTAAA
>DBTO01000092.1:20215-23419 GCA_002307095.1 Sulfurospirillum sp. UBA1314 | reverse complement strand
AAGGTGTAAAACCTGCTTCTTCCACCCATATAAGCAGCTTCTTTAATGGCTTTTGGGAAGAGTTCAATGGCGGATTGAAGGGGTTTAACCATCAAAGGAAGCGCGGCTACAAAACCAGCGATCACAAGCCCTTTAAACTCAAAAATAAACCGTATGCCTATCGCATTAAAATAACTTCCAATCCAGCCCTGTTTGCCTAACAAAAGCAGCAGTAAAAAACCAATGGCGATAGGTGGAAAGATCAAGGGAAGTGTGACAAGTGTTTCAAGCAGCCATTTGCATCTGAGCTCCTCTTTGGAGAGATAATAAGAGAGTGGAATACCCACAAAAACCAAAAGGAGAGCTACCACACCAATGGTTTTAAGGCTTAGCACCAACGGGTGCCAAACCTGAACCATTTCATAACCCATATTTTGTAAAGATCTCTTTCGCTTTGGGGGTTTTCAAAAAGGCAACAAATGCTTGACATGCGGTATCGGTTTCGCAGGTTTTTAAACTTCCTGCCACGATCTCAATGGGTGTGTAATAGGCTTGGGGGATTTTGATGTAACCACCCATTTTATCGATGTTATCGAGTGCTGCTGTGAGGTTCATAATGCCTACATCGACCTCGTGTGTGGCGACGTACGAACTCACTTGGGGCACGGTTGCGACTACCAAAAGCTTCTCTTTCACCTGCTCATACAGCTTAGCATTGTTTAAAAACTCCATGCCGGCATCGCCGTAAATCGCCTTTTTAGCTTCGGGCATAGCAATGCTTTTGATGCTCTCTTTGGTGAGATCTTCGATGATATCAAAACGCACTCCCTTAGCATACGCGATGACCGCAATGCCTGTGCCAATCGTTTGATACTTTACAAACGTAAGCTCTTTTTGCTTCTCTAAAAATTTCTTATCGGCAATGACAAGAGCAATTTCCGTCTGTTTTGCCTGTGCAAAGATTTGCGCCATATTGCCATACATCGCGTCTATTTTTCCATGACCACTCTCTTCATACGCTTTGAGGACTTCGACAACGGGCTTTTTATACCCCGCTCCCACCGCGATTTTAAGCTCATCCGCACACACATGACTCAAAAGAGCCACACATAAAAGGACTAAGATTTTTTTCATCATTTCTCCAATCGTTGAATCATAGGGGCAAATGCTTTCGCACTGATACTGACACTATCGCCTACATGTAACGCTTTGGCTTCACTGCCATCGAGTACCACTTCGACGATTTGCTGACCAATAGCGATGATCGCGATGTAAATCACATCGACCTTGACGATGTCCAAAAGTTCGCCCTCAAAGGAAAATTTTTGACTGCCTTGGGTACGAAGAAGCACGCCTTTTGCATCGCCATCTTGGATGACTTTGCCTTGTGAAAGCACCACAACGCGCGAACTCAAACGGTAGATTTCACTCGGATCGTGGCTGACCATAATCGTTGTCGTACCAAAGTTTTTGTGAAGCGTTAAAATCTCATGTTGCAGTTTATTCCGCATCGTTGGATCAAGCGCAGAGAGAGGCTCGTCCATCAAAAGAAGTTTGGGTCTGTTCATCATTGCTCGACACAAACTCACCCGTTGTTTTTGACCACCCGACAACGTAGCAGGTTTGCGGTTCGCTAATTCAGTAAGCTCGGTCAATTCCAAAAGTTGTTTCGCAAGCGCTTTGTCTTTGCGCACAAATAGAAGATTTTCCAACACGCTCATATTGGGAAAAAGGGCGTAGTCTTGAAACACAAATCCAATGCCGCGTTGCTGAGGCGGCAAACAGTGCGTGCCATCTAGCCACAGCTCATCATCGACTCTGATTTTTCCAAGGGCTGGCTCAAGTCCTGCCAAAATGCGAAGCAGCGTCGTTTTGCCACTACCACTTTGACCGGAAAGTGCTACAAAACTTTTGGATTCAATGCTCAGCGTGACATTGAGATCCATCTTACCAATAGAGCCTAAAAGCTCTTTTTGCACAGCAATCTCTATCATGAAAGTCCCCCGAGATGATGGTTTTGGTTGCGATTAAACACATAAACCAACAGAAGAACCAAAAAGCTGATGAAAACCATGATGCCACTGTAAATATGCGCACTCGTATAATCCATAATTTCCACCAATTCATACACCGCAACTGAAGCCGTTTTGGTTTGATTGGGAATACTTCCACCCACCATTAAAACCACTCCAAATTCACCGACCGTATGAGCAAAGGTGATGACAATAGCGGTCATCAAAGAGGGTTTAATGTTAGGCATTGCCACACAAAAAAGGGTTCTAAGCTTGCTTTTACCTGCGATGTACGAGGCTTCGAGCATATTTTTAGGCAACGTTTCAAAACCACTCTGCAGCGGTTGAACCATAAAAGGGAGTGAATAAAAACAGCTCGCAACCACTAAGCCCGAAAAATTGAAAACCAACTTTATTCCTAGCACATCTTGAAAAAAGCGTCCGATGGGCGAATGAAATGAGAGGGCATACAAAATGTAAAACCCTAAAACGGAAGGTGGCAAAACGATGGGAAGTGCGGTAATCGATTCAAAAATCGGTTTAAAACGAGACTTGCTTTGCGATAAATTCCATGCTAAAAACAAAGAGACGATAAAAAGAATCGCGGTCGTAAGGGAAGCGAGTTTAAAGGAGATTAAAAAAGGGGTAAATTCCAATGCCATAAGCTTCTCAAGCATCTTCGACCTCCAAAACAAACAGCTCACTGGCCTTGATAAGCAACGTCACCTCATCATTTTTTTGAAGATTCATCCGAGTAGAAGAGCTTAATGTGATAAAACTTTGTACCTCATTTTCGTTTACATGTAAAAGAATATTGCTGAGCAATTTTCCATTTTCAATGTCTACGATGGTGGCAGGAAGCTGGTTTGAGTAACTCAGCTCCCCTTGAATGTTTTTAGCAATCGCCACATGTGAAGGCTTGATGCCAAGGGTGACATGTGCGTTTACATGTAAACCCTTTGGCAGATCAAGTCCCATCATTTTAAGGCTCACTCCTTCATAATCAAACGTAATGATATGCAGGTTTTGCTCACCTTCGATGTTGGTCACAACGGCACGCAGTCTATTCATTGACCAAATATCCGTAACTTTTAAAAATCTCTTTGGCTTTAGGACTTAAGACAAAGTCATAAAACGCTTTGGCTTCGGCATTGTTCTCGGCTTGTTTCAAAAGCACGATACCTTGCGCGATCGGTGTGTAGAGTTTTGGATC
>DBTO01000092.1:0-19887 GCA_002307095.1 Sulfurospirillum sp. UBA1314 | reverse complement strand
GAAGCGTTCACAAAACCGACATCTGCCGCGGTAAGTGCAAATTGTAATGCTTGCCCAATACTATCGCCTTGAACGAGTTTTGGTTCAACTTTTTCAAACACGTTTGCATTTTTAAACGCTTCAATACTCGCTGTTCCATACGGCGCTGTTTTTGGGTTTGCAATCGCCACTTTTTCAACTTTTGGATCATCTAAAACGGCAATGCCTTTGCTTAAATCAAGCCCTTTAACACTCACCATTGCTAAAGCACCACTCGCGTAAACAACGGGTTTGGTCACTGCAATTTTTTCAGCGTACAAATTCTCAGGAAAGCCCATATCGGCACTTAAGAAAAGATCAAACGGAGCGCCACTTTTAATTTGTGTGGTAAATTTACCACTCGCTCCTAGGATCGTATTGACCTTCGTATTGGGGTTTGTTTTGGCAAACTCGGCTTTAAAAACTTCGATGACATCACTTAAATTGGCGGCAACCGCAACGCTGATCTCTCCGGCAAGCAAAGAGGCAGATAACACAACACTCGCTAAAAATAGTTTTAACATAGAAACTCCTTATTAAGATTTTTTTATTTTCCGATTAAAATGCTACTCGATTTGATGATGGCACAGACTCGTGTTCCCACCGCGAGGCTTAATGCTCGAACCGATTCAGCCGTGATGGTGGAAACCACGACATCGTTTTGACCGATGTCTACGCTCACTTGCGCATTCACTTCACCAATTTTAATGTCCGTAATCAGACCCACAAGCTTGTTGCGTGCGCTCGTTGCGATATCAAGCACATTGGAAATCAACACCGATGAGGCTTTGATGATGCCAACCACTTCATCGCCCACTTCAAGTCCCAACTCTTCGACCGCACTGTTTGTAATAGTCGAAACCAAAATAACGCCACTTTTAAGCACAATGCTTACCTCTGCGTTGACTTTTGCTCTTTTAATCTCACCGATTTTTCCCATCAGCTGATTACGCGCACTGATTTGCATAGCAATCCTTTGTATGTGTTTTAAACTGTTCATTTCAAAGTCACCTGCCATCGAAAGCCGATTTAAAAACCTCTCATACTCTTTTTTTAAAATGCTGTAGTTGGCAACTAGCTTGATACCTACGGAAGTGAGCGTTGTTCCTCCTCCTCCACTACCGCCTGCAACGCGTGTTACAAGGGGTTGATTGGAGAGGTTATTCATCGTATCAACCGCTTCCCATGTCGCTTTATAACTCTGTCCTATTCTTTTGGCGGCACTGTTAATGGAACCCGTCTCTGCAATCGCCTCAAGAAGTTTAATGCGCTTTTCTAAGAGGGCTGGCTTATCAAAACTCATCACACCAGAAGTAATTCCTTCCATATATCTTCCTTATGTAATTAAAGTATATAACGTTGGATCATTGAGTGAATTTATTTTGTGCATTATAACGATATTACCTTAAGTGTTATAACGCAGTGTGTTTAATTTTTAACCATTCCGTGCAAAGTGGCTATTTTAGCCGTTTTCAAAGGGAATTTTTAAGAAACTTTCACTAAAATGAAAAATAAATTTCAACAAAAGAGCAGCATGACACATAAAATTTTATCGCTTATCTGCGGCGCATGTATTATCACAAGCTCCCTTAGTGCAGCTTACCTTGACAAAGAGACCGCAGACCGTATTAAACGCAATACCGATTCGATCATCGCAAAAGATTTGACAACAAAACAGCTCATTTTTGCCAAAGATGAGCAAAAAATAAACCAACCCGCAAGCCTTACCAAAATCATGACAGCGATCTTAGCGATTGAAAGTGGTCGTATGAATGACGTTGTCACTATTACACGCGAAATGATTCAAGTGGAACCCACTAAAGCGAACCTTCGTGTCGGTGAAAAGTTTTACTTAAGAGACCTTGTTAAAGCAGCGATGGTCATGTCTGCCAATGATGCAGCCATGAGTATAGGTGTCTTTTTAGGGGATGGGGATGTCGATAAATTTGTGCTACAGATGAACAAAAAAGCCAAAGCGATTGGCATGAAAAATACCAATTTTACGAATCCATGTGGATTTGATAGCAGTAATTTTGGAAACCATTACTCCACCGCACTCGATCTTTTAACGCTGAGCGAATATGCCATTAAAAACAGTAATTTTAATGAGATGGCAAAACTTAAGCGTCACGATTTTCGAGCACTCAATACCAAAAGATCGTATGCCGCTTACACCCACAATAAACTGCTCAACAACTACAAATACGCCGTCGGAATCAAAACAGGCTACACCCAAAAAGCAGGTCCTTGCTTGATCGCACGCGCTAAAAATGGAAACAAAGACATCCTTGTCGTCATGCTCAACTCCGAACACCGCTGGAATGACATCCGAACGATCTTTGAAGATGTACTACCTGACATAACCGAACCCAAAGCAGAACCTCAAAAAGCAGCCGTACCCTTAAAAAGTAAAAAGAAAACCGCTGCAGGCAAGAAAAAAGCACAAAAGATCGCATAGAAGATTTAAGGAGTACTAGCTCTCTTAAATCTTTACATGTAAAAATCAAAACTTTCTTCTATCCCTTTTGTTCTTAAAATTTCAATTTGAAATATTTTTTACATCAAAATTTTCTTTTGTTATAATGACGCATAAAAATAAATAAAGAGACTCCATGGCAAACCCACTTACAGCGTTTATCACAATTGTCAATAACTATCAAATGGCTATTCAGCATATTACACATGGCAATAATCGCGCTAATAACATGGGCGAAGGCTTGGAGAGTTTCATCAAAGATGCTTTTGCTAATACCTTCGATGAGACAAATGAGCAAATGAAACTTGAAACTTTTTCAAGAGTTTATGCGTATAGTGGCAATAAAAATAATCCTCCAGATTTAATCCTCCAAAACAGTGATGCCATTGAAATTAAAAAACTAGAATCACACAACACAGCGATAGCACTTAATAGTTCCTACCCAAAAGCAAAACTTTTCGCAAATAGCACAATGATTACGACTGCTTGTAGAGCTTGCGAAACATGGGTTGAAAAAGACATGCTTTATGCAATTGGCAATGTTCCCAAAAACACCCATCAATTAAAATCGTTATGGTTGGTTTACGGAGATTGTTTTTGCGCCGATAAAGAGGTGTATGAGCGCATACAACAGACTATTTCAAGTGGTATCACTTCCATTCCCAATGTGGAATTCACTCAAACCAACGAACTAGGCAAAATCAAAAAAGTCGATCCTTTAGGCATTACAGATTTGCGAATACGAGGAATGTGGCACATCGAAAACCCAACAAAAATCTTTAACTACCTGTACCGTTACGATGAAACTGCCTCGTTTCAACTCATCTGTTTGATGAGAAAAGAGAAGTATGAATCATTACCTCTTGCAGATAGAAATGCCATTGAAAATTTGAATAATTTACATGTAAGCCTTAGTGATGTAAGAATTAAAAATCCTAACAATCCTGTTCAGTTAATGGATGGTAAATTGATAGTATTTAAAATATGAGAATTATAAAATGCCTGGTAAAACACAAAGAAAATATGTAGGTGAACTTATGAGATTTAATCAATCTTTAAAGACACCATTACATACTATTAAATCTATTTTACCTTACAGCTATTATAGAGATGAAATTCTTAATTTTTTTAAAGAGTTATATCCTTATGAATGGAATATAATTGAACAAAGATATAAACAATATAAAGCAAAAGATGATTTTTTAATAAAAGTAGGGAAAAAAGCAAGATATAAACCTACTCCCCCACAGTTTTATTTGTTTGATCTCCCAAAAGTTAAACATATATTGTTAGAAGGGCAAAAAAGATTACATCAGGAAAATTTTAATGAAGAAAAAAGATTAGAAAAATTAAATGTTCTTAGAGAAAAAACAAAACTTAGAATGTTGAAAATTAATAAAAAAATTGATAGTGCTAAGGAATTAGTTCAAGAAATAGAACCATTATATTTAGATATTTTTATTCAAGCTTATCATCAAAAAGGTGTAATTATTGAAGAAAAAATGGAAATTGTAAAAGAATTACAAAAATATGAATGTAAAAAATCAATAGAGTTTTTTCAAAAATTAAATGATTGCGAAAAAAATAGTCAGATTAGAATACTAGCATTCAAGCATCTTCAATCTATTGGTAAATATGTGAAATTAAGAAAAGGATTTAAGGGTAAGAAAAAAAATTATATGATAGAAAAAACAACTTTTGATATGAAACCCTTAGATTTACTAGAAAGAATTGAGAATGATTTTATTCAAAATAAAAAATCTTTTGATTATTTTATATCCCATAGTTTTTTAGATAATGCATTGGTAAAAAAAATAGTTAAAGAAATGAATAAATTAAATTTACATATTTATTGTGATTGGTTTAACGATACAGATTTTTTGAAAAGAAAATATGCAAGTAAATATACGAGACTTATTTTAAAAAGAAGAATTGAACAATCAAAAAAAGTATTATTTGTTAAAACTCATAATACAAATAATGAAAGCAACCATTTCTTCTCAAAGTGGGTAAAGATGGAAATTTTATATGCAACTAAAATAGAGAAAGAAATAGAATGTATTGATTTTATTAATAGTAAAGAATGTAACTTTAAAGTATTTGAACATAATTTAAAATTTGAGGACAAAACATGAGTATAGATAGAGAAAAGTTTTTAATTGAGGAAGTTAAAATAGCTCAAGATATTATCAAACGAATGGCTACAAATTCTTTTAATGTTAAAACTTGGACTATTACCTTAGTTGTTGCAACACTACTATTTAAAGGCAATAACAATCATATTTGTATAGCTTTTATTCCATTAATTGCTTTTTGGTTTTTAGATTCCTATTATTTACAACAAGAAAGATTATTTAGAAAAGTACATGATTGGGTAGTTAGTTATAGATTAGATAATGATGATAAGCTTTTTAATATGAATCCCGTTAGATTCAAATGTGAAGTTCAATCTGTTTTACGAATTATGTTTTCTGTTAGTACATTGCCTTTTTATGGAAGTATTTTAATAATGTTATCTGTTTATTTTACAATTATCTATTTTAAGTATTTTGAATTATTACTAAAATGTATAAAATTATCTCAAGCAGGAAACTAAAATGGCAAAAAAAGTATTTTTTAGTTTTCACTATCAAGATGTTATCGATTTTAGAGCAAATGTCGTCAGGAACCATGGACAGTTCAAACTAAATGCTCAAGAGTCTGGATATTATGATTCCTCTATGTGGGAAAAAGCAAAAAAAGAAGGGAAAATTGCCTTAAAAAAACTTATTAATAATGGGCTAGACAATACATCAAATACTTGTGTTTTAATTGGTAGCGAAACTTATCAAAGACTTTGGGTTAGATATGAATTGTTAAAAAGTTTTAAAAAAGGTAATCATATTTTTGGTGTTCATATAAATGGCATAAAGTGTAAAGATGAAAAAACAAAAAATTTAGGAAAAAATCCATTAGATTATGTTGGAGTATATGCTGAAGATACTAAATCATATCACCTCATTGAAAAAAAAGATGATAGCAAGTGGTGTTATTATGAAGAAATTGATGGTAATTCTAAAATAATTATTAATCATCAATTAGAGTTAAATAAATGTTTACCATTATCAGAGTTTTTCAAAGTTTATAAATGGAATGGTGATGATGGTTATAATAATTTCAAAGATTGGGTTCAATAATGAATATTATCTCTCTTTTTAGCGGTGCGGGCGGCTTAGACCTCGGTTTTGAAAAAGCAGGCTTTAAAACTACATGGGCAAATGAATA
This sequence comes from Sulfurospirillum sp. UBA1314, assembly GCA_002307095.1. GTDB lineage: Bacteria > Campylobacterota > Campylobacteria > Campylobacterales > Sulfurospirillaceae > Sulfurospirillum. The sequence goes on along the minus strand of DBTO01000092.1, from coordinate 14,129 downwards.
CGACAAAGAAATTTGGGAAACCTTTGAAAAGAACTTCCCTCATACAAAGTTAGATCGACGAAGCATTCGAGATATTCCCTCATGCGATATTCCTGAAGCCATTGGGCTTATTGGAGGACCGCCGTGTCAGAGTTGGAGTGAGGCTGGAGCATTGAGGGGTATTGAAGACCATCGTGGGCAGCTTTTTTTTGAATTTATTAGAGTTTTACGAGATAAAAAACCACTGTTTTTCTTGGCTGAAAATGTTTCAGGAATGCTGGCAAGTCGTCATAGCGATGCACTCGAAAACATTAAAAATCACTTCATCGAAAGTGGATACAATCTCTCTTTTAAGCTTCTTAATGCCCATGACTATAAAGTGCCACAAGACAGACAACGCGTCTTTTTTGTGGGGTTTAGAAAAGATTTGAACATGACATTTGAGTTTCCAAAGGCATTTCCTGCAAAACGCTATCTCAAAGATGTCATTTGGGATTTGAAAGACAATGCACTGCCTGCCAAAGAGAAAAATTACACCAACGCACATGCGTGTGCTCTTGCTAACCATGAGTATATGACGGGCGGTTTCTCGACCATCTTTATGTCACGCAATCGCGTGCGAAGTTGGGACGAACCCTCTTTTACGATTCAAGCAGGTGGCAGACATGCCCCACTGCATCCGCAAGCACCGAAGATGGAGTTTGTAGAGCAAAACAGACGAATTTTTGTCAAAGAGAGTGAGCATTTGTACCGAAGACTCAGCATTAGGGAGTGTGCGAGAATCCAAACGTTTCCCGACACACATACCTTTTATTATGACAATTTAACAGCAGGTTATAAAATGGTCGGAAATGCGGTACCACCGTATCTTGGCTATTATTTAGCTGAAGCAATTTACAAACAATTGATGCAAACAAAAACACTTAAAGCATTAAAAAAAGTCTCTTAAATGCTTTACATGTAAAGCTAAAAAGTGCTTGTTTTTTTGCAAGCACTTTAAACTTATCTACTTTGAAAACCCCTTCGCTCTCTCATACGATGCTTCCATCGCTTTAATGAAGCTGTCTCGCACTTTGCCCTCTTCGAGTTTGGCATAACCTGCCGCCGTGGTTCCTGCAGGGGACATCACTTTATCTTTAAAAAGGGCAGGATGTTCACTTTTGAGCACTTCACCCACACCTTCAAACAGGGTTGCGATGTATTGGTAGGTGATCTCGCGTTTCATGCCAAGATTGACCGCACCATCACTGAGCGCTTCTGCAACGAGTGCGATCCATGCAGGGGCAGAACCTGCGAGTCCTGTTGCGATGTCGAGCTCTTTTTCGCTCTCCAACCAAAAACAACGTCCGATGGAGCTTAGAACTTCTATGGCTTCGTCTTTAAGCGCATCATCGCCACACAATGATGTCGCCGATTTGCGTACAAGGGCTGCCATATTGGGCATAGAGCGAATGTAGTGCTTTGCCATAATGCCCGATTTGAGTTTTTCCAAACTAACCCCTGCCATAATGGAAATCACACCTTCCGCAATACCTTTGGTGTGAAGGGTGCTAAACGATTGTGGTTTGATCGCCAAAATGACCAAATACCCTTCTAAAGAAGGAATCTCGCTCACAATTTTGATGGAGGGATAAAGCGTTTGAAGCTCTTTGGCTCTTGGTGGGTACGCTTCCACGACCGTAATATCGTTTACATGTAAGCCTTGAAGCATCGCTCCGCCCATATTGCCTGCACCAATTAAAAGTAATTTCATTGACTATCCTATGCTAATTTTGAAGAATTATAGCGCAATTACTGATAGCGCAACGCATCAATAGGTTCCAAATTGGCTGCTTTTCGAGCGGGGTAAAATCCGAAAAAGACACCCACGCCTGTGGCAACGGCAAACGAGATGAGGATGGAGCTTTGTGTGACCGCAATACTGATAGCAAAAAACTTTTGGATCAAGAATGCTCCACCAACCCCAACGCACACGCCAATCAAACAGCCAATGATGGAGATCATCAGTGCTTCAAGCAAAAATTGCACTAAGATATGACGCTGTTTCGCGCCAATGGCGATGCGAATACCAATCTCACGGGTGCGCTCGGTGACGGAGACGAGCATAATGTTCATAATGCCAATACCTCCCACCAAAAGCGAGATCGAAGCGATAGCAGCGAGCATCAGTGACATCGCTTTGGTGGTCTCCTCAGCCGTATTAGCAAGAGCGGTGAGGTTTCGAATCGTAAAGTCATCTTCCGCACTTTCACGCAGTTTATGACGTTGGCGCAAAAGCTCGCCCATCTCTTTTTCGGCTTTGTCCATCACGCTATCCGAGAGCGCTTCCACCATAATAAACCGCACAACACCTTTGAACTGCGTTCCAAAAAGCTTCGTTTGCGCCGTCGTTATCGGCACTATCGCCGTATCGTCTTGATCCCTGCCATCTAAACTTTGCCCTTTTTTGGCTAAAACTCCTACCACCAAATAAGGACTATTTTTAATGCGTATGGTTTTGCCCACAGGATCTTCATCGCCAAATAGATTTTGCGCAATCGTTTTACCTAAAACCACAACACGCGTTGCACCTCTAACATCAGAATCCATAAAAGGGTAACCACTTTCAAGCTCCCAGTCACGCACTTCAAAGTATGAAGAGGTTGTTCCTGTCACTTGGGTGTACCAGTTGGAAGACTGGTAAATAAGTTGCGCCGAGCCTGAAGTCGTAGGTGCGGCGGCAGAGATCGTGTCCAACTCTTCGATAGCGGTCGCATCTGAAACGGTCAATGTTTGCACACCTCCGCTTCCTAAACGAACCCCTCCTGAAGTCATGGAACCTGCAAGGACGATGAGCAAATTGCTACCCATCGATGCAATGGAGTCTTTGACTTTCGCTTGCGTACCCGCTCCCACTGCTGACATCACGATGACGGCTCCCACGCCGATGACCATGCCCAGCATCGTCAAAAACGTCCTCAGTCTGTTAGCGCCCATCGCGCGCCATGCTTCAAATAACATCGCTAAACTCATGCGTTCTCTTTTACATGTAAAGCTGTTGGACCATCGTGCTGAATCTTGCCATCGACAAAATTAACAAGACGTTTCGCAAAAGCTGCGATGTCTGGCTCATGGGTTACAAGCACAATGGTGATGCCCTCTTTAACGTTAAGATCACAAAACAGTTGCATGATCTCTTCGCTGGTTTTGGTATCAAGATTGCCCGTTGGCTCATCCGCTAAAATCAGTTTGGGGCGGTTGACCAAAGCGCGTGCGATCGCCACACGTTGTTGTTGTCCGCCCGAGATTTGATTGGGCAGGTAGGTTCCAAACGCTTCCAGTCCGACACTTTTAAGAATCTCTTTGGCACGAATTTTACGCTCATGCGCCTTCATGCCTGCGTATACCAATGGCAAAGCCACATTGTCGATGAGATTTTGTCTGGGAATCAGGTTAAAGCCTTGAAAGACAAAGCCGATCATGTGATTGCGAAGTTCTGCAAGGTCATCTCGGCTCAAAGCATTGGTGTCTTTTCCCCCTAAAAAATAGTTTCCAGAAGTCACTTTATCCAGACATCCCAAAATGTTCATAAAGGTCGATTTTCCTGAGCCTGAGGGTCCCATAATGGCGACAAATTCGCCTTTTTCAATGGTAATATCCACGCCTTTAAGCACATTGACCTCACCAGCGTCGGTGTGGTAATTCTTGCTTAAATTGCGTATCTTAATCACCTCTTCCATTAGAACGGTCTCATCGGTGGGGGTGAATTCTTAGAATCTTTTGCACTGCTAGCGCTTTTGTTCTCCTCAACAATAATTCGATCACCTACTTTGAGTTCATCCGTGATGATTTCGCTAAAACGGTTATCGGAGATGCCCACACTGACTTTGATGGGCTTTGGTACGCCATTTTCAAACACGAACAGCGTTGCACTGTTACTCTCTTTTTTCTCTTTTTTGGACATTGCTACAGGTTTGTTGCCATCTTTGCTTGGAGGCATCGTTGGTTTATAGCGCAAAGCCGCATTGGGAACCAGTAAAACATTTTTCTTCTCAGCAAGAATGACATTGACATACGCCGTCATGCCAGGGATGAGGATTTCATCGGGATTTTCAACCGTAACAACCACATCGTAGGTCACAACATTCGAAACGGTGGTTGCGTTGAGTCTGACTTGTTTGACGACCCCGATAAAAGAGTTATTGGGGAACGCATCGACGGCAAACGTCACTTTTTGTCCGACTTTAATTCGCCCGATGTCCGCTTCCGCAAAATTGGAGTCGATCTGCATCTGTCTTAAATCTTGTGCAATTTTAAAAAGTACGGGAGCCGATAAACTCGCTGCCACCGTTTGTCCCACATCGATCTGGCGATCAACCACAACACCCGAAACGGGAGAGCGAACAATCGTATACCCTTGATTGGTGCGATCTTTTTGCGATTGGGCACGGGCAAGATCGAGTGCGGCACGCGCCGCTTTAAGCGCTTGAACGGATGCGTCTAACTCTTGTTTGGAGATGTACTCTTTGGAAAAGAGCTCTCGTGTACGTTTTTCATTGGCGATGGCAAGCTCCAAAGAGGACTCAGCACTTTGAACGCTCGCCGCACTTTGCGCCGCTTGTGCGTCTAAAAGCGCAGGATCAAGTTCGGCTAAAATCTGCCCCTCTTCCACACGGTCGTTAAAATCAACATAGAGTTTGATCACTTTACCTGAGACTTGCGTACCCACGGTAACGAGCACCAAAGGGTTGAGTGTGCCATTGGCGGAGACACTTTGGGTCACATCGCCCAGCTCCAAGGTGTGAAATTTATATTTGGCCTCAAGAGGCGGTTTGGTGTACGCTTCCCAACCATAATACCCACCAACACACACGGCAATCAATGCAAGGATAATAGTAAATTTATGGAGTAGCATCTTTTTTACAATGTTCATGGTTGTCCTTTTATCGTTGAGAAATCAAGTGAGCCCATCGTTTTGGCAAGGCTTGCTTTGGTAATGTACCAGTTGTACAGTGACTGGATGTGTTGCTGTTTGGCACTGGCAAGCGCACTTTGCGCGCTTAAAAGATCGAGTATGGTTCCAACTCCTGCTTTGTAACGACCAAGGGCAAGATCGTACGAAGCTTGCGCACTGGCGACCAAATCATGACTCGTGCGTGTGGCTTGGGTTTCGCTAATGAGGGTTTGGTACGTTTTATAGACATCTAAGTTCGCATCTTGGGAGAGTTTTTCATACTCGGCTTCGCTGATTTTGAGCTGTTGTTGTGCCGCTTGGACTTTGTATTTTGTATTAAAACCTGTAAAGATCGGAATGCTCACATAGAGTCCTATGCTAGAGCTTCGCTGCGATGTATTGTAAATGGTATCGGTACTGCCCGATGTGGCTGAGAGTGAAAAAGAAGGTAGATGATCCGCTTTGGCAGCTTTTACATTGGCTTCAGCAGCTTTGATCTTCGCACCAGCCGCCATCAAATCAGGTCGTAAGCGTTGCGCCTCATCCATGAGTGAGCGTATATTTTGCTCAAAAGAGTCATTGGGAATGGCAAGAAGAGGTGTTTGCAGAGCAATCGTGGTATCGGGCATCATGCCTAAAACACTTGCGAGTTCGCCTTGCGCACTCTTCACACTGCCTTCAGCTTGAATACGATTGAGCATCGCTTGCGAATAGGCTGTTTGGGCTTGCAAGGTATCTGCAGGCGTGGATGTACCTACCGAGTAGCGTATTTTAGCGGCATTGAGACTTTCCAGCGCAGAGCGTTCTGCCTCACGGGTTGCCTCGAGGGACGCATTCGAGCCAAACAGTGTGTAGTAGGCTTGAATCGCGGAGAGAAAAACGCTTTGAATCGTGTCGTTCTCCGAGAAAAGTGCCGCGTCCAAAAGCGCTCTTGCGTTATCATATGTCGCGTCACGCTTACCAAAATCATAGAGCAAATACGAGAGCGTTACGCTGATGTTCTCTTGATCGCCATGAGTCGTCTCACTGCTTTCACTCTGCAACATCGAACCTGAGGCACTCAGCGTTGGCAGATACGCCGATTGACTCACACCCACCAAAGAAGCTTGATACAGCGATGTTTGCCATGCGATTTTCGTTTGAGGATTGTTGCAGAGTGCCGCCATAACGACATCGGAAAGTCCTAAAGGCTTGCTAAGATCCGTTTGGGAGCAAGTCACAAAAGCCGCTTGGTGTTTTGGCAAAAGTGATTGGGTACCTAGTGGATCAGAATCTTCAGCTAAGAGCACGCCCGCCATGCTCAAAACGATACACAAGATAAATCTCAAACGCATTAATATCCTTACGTGATGGACTCTTTTTAATGCGATAATAGTAGCACGAATTTGTTAACACTTCTTTACATGTAATCCTTTGGTTTTATTTTAGGAGTATACTGCGAAAAGAGTTTTTACAAGGAGTTCCCTATGGCTACCCCATTTTCACTCATCTCCATCTCACTTCCCACACCTTTTACAAAACAAGCGGTGGAAACGAGACTCGATTGTACGCTGAAAAAAGGAATCGAAAAAGCATTTTTTTACCAATACCGCGATACCTTCTTAGTCTACACGCAGTTTCATGTCCTTACCTTTATCAACTGGGAAAAAGAGGCAATGAATGAAGCCCTCTTTAAACTTGGTATTAAAGATGCCTCTTTTTTGGAGCAACGCTACATTTTTCAAGACTATCCGATTCTGATTGAGCCCAATTTAGAGTTTACATGTAAAGTCAGCAATGATCAGATTATCCTCAAAGAGCCCTTGCCACTTTACCTCATCATTATAGCGCTTGTGATCTCGCAAAGCGTGGGATTGGAGAAGTATGAACAAGACCTCGATGTGCATTTTGAGAAGAGTCAACAACTCCTCGATCTTACTCAAAGCTATGCCCTGCTCAAGCGCTCCAAACTCATCGAATTTGCACGCAATCTCACTGCTATTCAACACGGCATGGTGAGCGATCTGTTTTTACTCGACAAACCCAACATCTTGTGGGACAATGAAGAGGCGGAAAAACTCTACAACCGCCTCTCGTCTATTTTGGAGCTCAAAGATCGCTTTGAGATCGTTGAGCATAAACTCACCCATCTTAAAGATGACATCAGCATGGCGCTAGATATGTTCAACCACAAACACAGCGAATTTCTAGAGTGGATCATCATCGGTCTCATCGGCTTTGAAATCGTTATGGGACTCATAGAATTTTTCAAACATTAAGACTCAGCCACCAATTTTTTAACGAGCTTGCGCACGAGTGGTACAACGGTCAAAACCGCAGGAAATGCGACTACATAAGCTCTCCAAAAGGCTTTAAACCATTGTGCCAAGAAGGTTTCACTCAAACCAACATTGATGAGGGTAATGACAAATGACATCAAAATCGTCATAAACAGCGACATAAAAAAAGCAAAAATAACAAACTCATACTTCTTTGGAATCACATTTTTCTCCTAAAATTCTTACTTCACGTTGTGGGTAAGGAATGCTGATATTGTTTACATGTAAAGCGCTATAAAGCGCTAAATTGACCTCATACTGTACCTTAAAATAACGCTTCGTCGGCACCCAATAGCGAAGCCCTAGCTCAATGGCACTCTCGCCAAATTTCGCGATGCCAATGACCGGTTTATGCTCTTTGGAGACCTCACTAAAGCCAGCCAACACCTCGTGCATCACCGCAATCGCTTTGGCAGGATCTTCCTCATACGCCACGCCAATACTACTCTCCACAACCCGAAACTCAAACGAGTTGACCAACACATCACCGATCATCTTTTTATTGGGAATCGTGATGAGCTCTTCATCTTCATTGCGAAGCACGGTGTAGGAGAGTTTGATCTCTTCGACCACCCCGTAAAAACCGCTGATGGAGAGCGTATCACCCACTTTAAACGGACGCGAGATGATGAGTAAAACACCCGCGGCGTAGTTGGAAACGCTGCCTTGAAGTGCCAAACCTGCCGTCAAGGAGACCGCACCGATGGCAGCCACAAAGGGCGCGATGGAAATGCCGATTTTTCCAAGGGCAATGACGATCATCGCGGCAAAAACGAGCATTTTCACCACACTCGCGACAAACTTAGCAAGGGTACTGTCAAAGTGGTTGCGCTCAAACAGCCGCATCAAGAGCGCATACACATACTTCGCCGCAAACCAACCCAAAATGACGATGATGAGCGCCCCTAAAAGCTGAAAACTGTAATGGGTCAAAAACTCAATCACCACGGTGTAAAACTTCTGAAGCGTTTGTAACTCTTTGTCCATCGTCTACTCCTTCTCTTATGAGCGTTCTTTAAGCACAAATCCATGTCAATCATTATAACAAAGCTTACATGTAAAAATACGTTTTACATGTAAGCCCGAAAATGCTATTATTATTTGATTTAAATTATCAATTAAACCCTAAAGACGCACCTGATGAATACGTTATATCCCCTTGTTTTCTTTGGCATTCCCACACAAGAAACTCTCTCAAAAGAGCTTATGGATCGCGTCAATATCGAGCGTGCCAAAGTCTATTTTGGAAACACCAAAGGAAGCCTTGGCGCTCTTGTTTTAGGGCTGATCTTAGCCGATGTTCTTTTATACGTTTTTGACGTTTCACACACCGCTATGCTCCTATGGTCCTGCGTCATGCTCTGTCTTGGTGTCTGCGTTTATGTCTACGAAACGAGAGTCATTCAAAAAGGATTTTGCCCTCAAAAACTTGCGCATCAAGTGTTTGTGCGCCTTCTCATCGGCTTTGCAATCGCGTGGGTGTGGGGATTTTTTGCTGAACTGATGCCCAATAACTCGATGATCGGCTATACCCTCTCCTTCGTCGCCATGTCAACGTTTATCAGCATTGGCATGCTCAGTTTCAGCGTTTTGCCGATGCAGTATTATCTCTATTGTTTGGGAGCGATTGTTCCTTTGGAAATCAAGCTGTGCTACAATTTTTTTGTATACGGGGATTCGCTCTATCTAATCTTGGCGGCTATTTTTCTTCTCTGCCAAGTTGTGCTGCTCAAACGTGCCCTCACCAACTCGCACACCGCTATTCGCGCCATCATTCTCAACGAAAAGCTCAAAGATGAGATTCAAAAATACACTGAAGCGCAAGAACACATCGAATTTTTAGCCTACCACGACTCCTTAACACGCGTCTGGAATCGCCACTACATTGAAACCTATTTGGAGTCATTGGTCACGCAGTACGACAACTCAAAAAAACGTTTTGGCGTCATCCTCATCGACATCAACCGCTTTAAACCCATCAACGACACCTACGGTCACCACTATGGCGATGATCTTTTAGTGCAATTTAGTCAAAATCTACAAAGCCACCTTCCTCACAATAGCCTTCTTGGGCGTTTAGGTGGCGATGAGTTTATCGTCGTGTGCGAAGAGATTGAGAGCTTTCAAATGCTCGAACGCTATACCCTTGAGCTCAAAAAAGCTCTCGACACCACCTACACGACCAAGGATATTGCGCTGAAAAACAGTGCCAGCGTCGGCTGCGCCCTCTTCCCCTTGGATGCCGAAAACCTCGATAAACTCCTGCATATCGCCGATGAACGCATGTACACAGACAAACGCGTCGACCACCTGCTTAAAAACTAGCGCGCCATTGTCTAAACACTCTCGTTTATGTCTGTATCCTTGGTAGCGTCGCTTTCTTCACCAGTGTAGGTGCTCTTGGCTGTTTGTATTTGAAGCTGTTCGATGATATCAGAAATATTTTTATCGTTTTGGTAGTCAAACGTTAATAGATCAAACGTATTGATCGTTAAAGCGTCTTCTTTCTCTTCATAGACACTATCGTCATACCAAAAATCATAATTTTGTAGCTTCGAATCATCGTTTAACTTTGAGTGGTCTTTAAGCAAGTCTTCATGAAATTCTTCCATATTGGTTATAATCTCTTTGCGATAATCTGGGCCAAATTCATCGCTTTGGCTCTCATCGAGTGTCACAGTACCATTAAGATCGGTATCCATTTGAAGGGTATGGTCGAGCTCTTTTTCAACGCTGTTTTCAAATTGTGCATTCTCAAAGAACGCGACATTGCGCTTATTTTTATCTTCACCCATAAGAAGAGATTGATAATTGGCGCCTGTCCCAAGGTTGATTTTAACCACTTTTTTACCAATGTAATCGTAGTTGGTCTGGCTCTCATACCTAATAGTCAGACTATTGGCTTCGTCTCCTTCGATCAGTCCATTTCCATCGGCATCAGCCTTGGTGTAGTTGCGGTCTATTTTGATGTTTTGCATCCATCCTGCAACAAAGGCTTCGGCTTCACCATTAAGGCGCAAGGAGCCATCCTCTCGTTCAAAAAAGTTGTTAGCTCCATCAAATTTTTGTTTGAGATTTTCAATACTCGTTTTTGAAAGCTCCATCGTCACATATGCGTTATTATGTTCAGGATCGCGCATGACAACTATGCGGTTTGGATCATCTTTTGTACCATCAGAATGGCTAACATACGTATGTTTGGACGTATCAACACTGATCTCTTCATTTTGAGTTCTTGAAGGGAGAGTTTTTTAAAATGAATGGTGGAGGAGGTATAAATATCTCCCGAAGTTTCCACAGTAGTTGGCTTTTTTTTGAGCACTTCCAACTCGTTAGCACTCAGCTGCTTGACACTTGATTTTTCGTACGTTTCCACCGAAGCGGTAGAAGAAGATGATGAAATAGAAATACTCACGGATGCCCCCCTGAATGATACTACTTACTGCAATATCGGTCAATGGGAGAAAAAATAGACACCATGTGAAGGCTAAGCGTTAGAGAATTTTATTTTATCCCTTTGAATAAACCTCACACCACCTTCTTAAAAACTAGCGCGCAATGGAATAAACACTCTCTTTCGTGCCTGCGTAAAAAACCACAATTTCCACCGCCTCATCGCCCTCATTCACACCATAATGCCATCGATTGACCACCTCAATCAGCGCATCTCCGGCTTTAAGCTCTAACGTTTTATTCTCATCGGTTACCACTTTAAGCGCACCTTTGAGCATATACCCCGCATTAATAATCGGATGCTTGTGAAGCGGAAGCGTCGTATGAGCAGGAATCGTAATCTTCAAAACCGAAATCTCAGGTGCCTCTTTAGGATACGAGGGCAAACCAGAGCCATCCCAACTCTTATTAGACTTCACAAGCGTCACCGACTCAACGTTTCCAGCGGCAAAAATAGTGCTAGAGAGAAGCAAAAAAAGGCAGAGTAATTTTTTCATGAGTAACCTTTTTGTGGGAGTTTTGAAACCATTTTAGCTTTACATGTAAAGGGTTGTCAAGAAAGAGGAAATGTTTACATGTAAAGTGAATTTGCGTAGAAAAAAAGAAAAGCGTAGAATGTTGGAAAATAAAATAAACGAGGTAAAATGAATCCTATAATTTCAATACAACTACAAGATGTGATGGGGCATGTTGAAAATTTTGATAACCTCAAAGCTTTAGAAAAGTTTTTAGATCATGAGCAAAAGTTTTGGACAGATAAAACATCTGGTTTAAGACAGCATTCATATTTTAATCAAAATGGCTATTTAGAAAATATTCTACAAGAAATAAAAACTTTACATTCAAAGGAAATAGCTTCAAATGAAGATTTATTTAATCAAAAATTAAATTCTTTAATACGCTTTGATATATCAAACTTTGAATCTTATTGGTTATGGAGCGGACATGGTCTTATCCCAGCATGGATTGAATCCTATAAATTAAATGAAGATACAGGTGATGCTTTTTTTAATTACTTCAAATTTAAACTTATTCCAACTGATTTAAACCATGATTCCTTCAAAGGGTTGATACTTGCTTATGAATTTGAAATGCAAGATGAGTCCATTATTACTAAAAGACGGATTTCCGAAAAAGCTTCTTATTCTATTTTACGAAACCGACTAGATGAAACCACAAATAAACTGGTTAAAGAAGTTGATGAGTTTCAAACGAATTTTACACAATGGCATGAAGAAACTCAAAAATCCCAAATGGAAGAATTTAGTCGTGCTCAAAATTCTCGTAAAGGAGAATTTGCTAATAATCAACTAGAACGAAATACAGAGTTTGAGCAAACGATGTCAGACTTTAAAACAAAAATAACAGAGTTAGAAAACACATACCATGAAAAACTAAGATTGGAAAAACCAGCGCAATATTGGCATAAAAAAGCGATTGAATATAAAACAAATGGCAATAAATGGGCTAGAATTTTAGCAGGAATATTAATTGGTGGTTTTATCTTTTTTGGTCTTTCTTTTCTTTTTTGGCTCAATGCAAAAAATATTGGTTTAGAACTCAATAGCCTACAAGGTGCTATTCTTTTTGCAACAATAGTCACAATTTATGCGATTGCCATTCAAGCAACATCAAAAATGGTTTTTAGCTCATATCATTTGCAAAGAGATGCGGAAGAGCGAGAACAACTTGCTTATGTTTACCTTGCCATTACTCATGAACAAAAAGAGATTGATGCAGAAAGTCGAAAAATTGTTCTACAAGCCCTCTTTAGCCGTGCCGATACGGGGCTTTTGAAAGATTCTAGTCCTACAATGCCAGGAGGTCTTGCAGAGCTTATTAAATCAACAAAGTCATAAATAAACTTTTATATGTAAAACAAAAAGGAAATCCATGAACCTCTACACGCTCCATTACACATGCCATCTTGACGCAAGCGTTGAAGCGGTCTGTGCATTTCACACCGACACGCGCAATCTTCCGCTGATTACGCCACCATCTATCAAAGTAACCATTGTGAACATGGAGTCCAACAGCGTCATTCTCGACATTAAAAAGTTTGGGATTACAACGCGTTGGGAGATGGAACTTGAGAAGAACTGTCCGAAAAGCATTGTCGATGTGATGACCAAAGGGCCTTTTACGTCATTTCGACATGAGCGAATTTTTGTAGCCGAAGGTGAAAATCGCACGCGCATGGACGAGGCCATTACGCTCTCAGCGCCTGTTTCTCTCTTCCAATCGCTCTTTTTCTGGTTCGTCAAAAGAGATATGGACGCGATGTTCGCCTACCGTCATGCTAAAACCAAGGCATATTTTTTAGCAAAATGAGTTTACATGTAAGCTTTACTCGCTAAACTTACTGCTCTTAATCTTTTCGTAATTTTTGCATCCCGTCTCGGCACCCAACTCGCACGCTTTTTTGAAAAACAAGATGGCGCGCTCTTCGTTTTGCTCGACGGCTCCGCCCACGTAGTACATGCTCCCAAGATGGACACACTCACTAGCCCCACCTGCTTCACAACTGTTTTGGTAGTAGACGACCGCGTACTCCATATTGCCATCTTGTTCGTACAAAAGCCCTAGGTGCGCGCAACTACTGCTATCTCCGCCACTGCACGCTCGGTCGTAATAATCAACCGCTTTTTGCATATCTGCCACAACCCCTTTGCCATTTTCATACAGCATCGCGAGGCTTTCGCAGCCAGAAGCATCGCCATTGACGCAGGCACGTTCATAAAATTCTGCTGCTTTTGCTAGGTTAGTACCTGCGTGTCCATTTTCGTACATGTAACCCACACTCGAACACCCTTTGGCAACGCCAAGATTGCACGATTGCTCGTATAAAATGCGTGCCTGCGAGAAGCTTTGCAAAACGCCGTCGCCGACATGGTACATGCTTCCAAGTTCCAAACACGCCTTGCCATCGTTGTGATCACATCCGTTTTGAAGCTCACTCTCGCGCTCAAAATCCAAGGCAAACAGCGAAGCTGAAATCAGTATTGCTGTGATCAAAAAGAGTTTTTTCATACACTGCTCCTTGCGAACATTTGAATTATTATATTACAATACTTTTATGAACGAGACCAAAACCAGTTTGATTTGCTATGAGCAAGCACCTTTTTTGCAGATACGCCAAACGCTCAAAAGCGAACGCGCATACGAGCGTCATGCACACCCGACCCTTTCCATCGGCTTTATGCTTGAGGGCGAGACCACGTTTCAAACACCTAGTGGCTCCTTTTTACTCCAGCACGGAGCCCTTGCGATCATTCCGCCCCACATCCAACACGCGTGCAATCCTCTGCCTCACACCAAGCGAAGTTACATCATGGTTTATGTGGACGCTGAGCTTTGCGCGCGCATGCAAGCCAAGCACTTTAAAAAAGCCACAACCCTGTTGCCACTCACCACGCCGCTAGTGTTTCATAAGGCGTTATTTGAGG
>DBTO01000192.1 GCA_002307095.1 Sulfurospirillum sp. UBA1314 | reverse complement strand
GGTAAAACCCAGCTAACGATAAAAACTCCCCAACAAATCCGATGGAAAGCGGAAGTCCAACTGAAGCCATCAGCATAATGCCGTAAATGGTTGCGAAGTTTGGCATCACGGAAGCGAGACCCCCAAAATCACTCATAAGTTTCGTATGACGGCGATCGTAAATGACCCCCACCAGCATAAACAGAGCCCCACTGACAATACCATGGCTCAGCATCAAGAAGATGGAACCTGTAATACCCTCAGCATTCATCGCAAAGGTTCCAAGAACCACAATACCCATATGCGAAATCGAACTGTAGGCAATGACCTGTTTCATATCTTTTTGTGCGTACGCAATCATCGCCGCATAAATCACCATAATAATACAAATCACCGCTACAGGAATCAGAAAATAGACCGACGCATCCGGAAATAGTGGGAGTGAAAAACGCACAAAGCCGTAACTACCCATTTTAAGAAGCACCGCTGCTAAAAGGATGGAGCCAATCGTTGGGGCTTGACCGTGTGCATACGGTAACCATGTATGAAACGGGAACATCGGCACTTTAATGGCAAACGCTAAGAAGAAGGCTCCAAACAGCCACAGTTGCGTCTCAAAAGGCACTTGCAATAAATACCAATCTGGCAATGAGAAACTCCAAATACCCGTTGCTTCATGGTATAAAAAGCCCATATATAAGATGCCCACCAGCATTAAAACAGAGCCTGCAAAGGTGTAGAGGAAAAACTTAATCGAAGCGTACATACGGTTCACACTGCCCCATGCACCAATGATATAAAGCATCGGCACCAGCGAGAGTTCCCAAAAGGCGTAGAACCAGATGACATCTAAGATCACAAACACACCCACCATAGTCATCTCTAAAAAGAGTACGGAGATAATGAGATTTTTGATCTCTTTTTCAATGCTAAGCGCAATGAGTGCAATCATCGTAATAAACGTCGATAAGATAACCAAGAAAAGTGAAATACCATCAATGCCAAGGTAGTAACTCATGCCATAACTTGAAATGAAAGGGTAATACTCAACAAATTGATAGCCAGCATTGGCACTATCATAGCCAATCCATAACATTAAAGAGAGCAGAAACTCAATCGCACTCACACTAATGCCATATGCTCGAATACTCTCTTTAACAACCAAAAAGCCTAAGAGTCCTGCCATTGCAGGGAAAAATACAAGAAGTGATAAAATATGTTCCATCTCTTCCTCCTATACCATTGGTCTATACACAAAGGCTAAAATCAGTAATACAACCATGCCAACCACCATCCATCTTAACATATCGGAAAGGTTACCACTTTGCATTTTTCTGCTTTTTTCGCCTGTGGAGTACACCATTTTTGCAATTAAATCCACTGTCAAGTCCACCACTTTCGTATCAATTTTTTGCCATGCAAAGTTTGCTAAAGCACTAAAAGGACGCATAATATAGAGCTCATAAAGTTTGGGTATATAGTATTGGTTGCTTAAAAGTTTGTAGCAAAAACGCTCTTCCCATGATTTGGGGAAGCCTCCACGTCGGTACATGTAAACCGCAAACGCGATGCCGCTGAGTGCAATGCCTAAAGTTGCAGCAATGAGCAGGGCTTCTGTGCCGTGTTCAATGTGAATCTCATACTCCGCTAAAAGACGCGTTACAAACCCTTCAAATGTATGCTCCAAAAATCCTGCCACAATGGCTAAAAGCCCCAAAGGAAGGAGTGCATAAATGACAAAAGGTTGTGCTTCATGCGGATGAATGCCATACTTTTCATACTCTTTTTCACCAAAGAAAACGAGCATGACCAAACGGAAACTGTAAAATGCTGTGAGTCCTGCACCGATGAAAAGGGCAAACCATAAAAAGTATGCCCCCTCATTAAAGGCAACTTCTAAAATTTTATCTTTGGAAAAAAATCCTGCAAAGGGATAAATACCTGCCAATGCTACCGAAGCCACACTCATCAAAATGGCGGTTGCTTTCATCGAACCATACAAGCCACCCATCTTTTTGATATTAAGTTCATCGTGCATCGCGTGCATAACATTACCAGCACCCAAGAATAACAGTGATTTAAAAAAGGCATGTGTCATCAAATGGAACAGTGCAATCCAATACGCACCTAGTCCTGCTGCTACAAACATATAGCCCAGTTGCGAAAGCGTTGAGTAGGCGATAATGCGTTTAAGATCGTTATTCACAAGAGCCATTGATGCAGCAAAAAGCGCTACAAAAGCACCTAAAGATGCAATGGCAAAGCCAATGTCTGGGATAAGCGTATAAAGCTCTCCACAACGAATGACCAGATACACACCTGCGGTTACCATCGTTGCTGCGTGGATCAATGCTGAAACCGGTGTTGGACCTTCCATCGCATCAGCAAGCCATGTGTGGAGAGGAAACTGTGCTGATTTACCCATCGCACCAATAAAGAGGAATATACCAATGGTTGTCAAAATTGTTGGATCCATCGTTTTGACACTTGCAAAAAACTCATCGTATTGAAATGAACCAACCGTCCAATAGATCAGAAAAAGTCCCATGAGCATGCCAAGGTCGGCAATTCGGTTCATGATAAACGCTTCATTCGCCGCCCAAGAGGCAGAGTGTTTGTGATACCAAAAACCAATGAGGAGCCATGAACACAGCCCCACGCCTTCCCAGCCGATGAAAAGACCGACAAAGTTGTCACTCATGACCAAAATCATCATCGAAAAAACGAAAGCGGAGAGGTAAGAGAAGAAGCGGTTAAAGCTTTTATCATGATCCATATAGCCAATAGAATAGATATGAACGATGGTTGAAACCAGCGTAACCGTGACCATCATAATGACGGAGACTTCATCGACTACAAAACCAAATGGAATTTCCAAATTGCCCGCAGCAATCCAGTCCATCATGCTTACATGTAAAGGTCCGTAAGTATTCACATCAATGAGCAACACAAAGGAGGCAATCATCGAAATCGCAATAAGCAGTGAAGCCACAATACCCGTAAAGAGCATCTTAGGACGCGCCGCAAACAAGGCTACAAACAGAGAACTTGCCAAGGGCGCAAAAAGTGCGGTATAAAGATAATTTTCCATGCTTACCCTTTCATCATCTGAAGGCTGTTAAGATCAACCGAGCCATTGCGTTTGTACCATAAAATGAGAAGCCCAAGCCCGACAGCCACTTCACTTGCTGCAACAGCAATGATAAAAAAGGCGAACAGTTGACCGCTTAGATCATTGTAATATTTAGAAACCGCTACAAACCCTACGTTAATCGCATTGAGTAAAATCTCGGTTGAGAAAAAAAGCATTAAAAGGTTCGTTCGACGCATCACACCGACAAGCCCAATGGAAAATAAAATACCTGTTAAAATAAAATAGTGTGTTAAGGTGATCATCTGCCCTCCTTTACATCTTCGGGATCTTCATCTTCGATGGCTAAATACTCATCCATCTTTTTGCTCGCAAGCACAATGCCTGAGATCATCGCAACCAAAAGCATGATGGCGGCTAATTCAAACGGGACTAAATATTTGGTAAATAAAACAACGCCGATCATCTGCACATTACCCACACCCTCAATGCTAGGATACAGTGCTTCCACACTCTCCCCCACAAGCGGTGCGCATAAAATGGCAACCACCAAAACCGCACTGGCGATGGAGAGACTATAGGCGATTTTTTTGGAACGCATCTTCTCGGAAACATCACGTGTTGTATCAAAGAACATCATACCAAATGCGTAAAGTGCCATAATAGCGCCTGAGTAAACGACGATTTGAACGACCCCTAAAAACTCAGCATCCAAGATAAAAAAGAAGCCCGAGATAAAGATCATGCCACCTGCTAGTGCGCTCATCGCATAGAGTGCATTACGACTCGTCACCACAATTCCAAACATACCGATGGTCAATGCGGCAAAAACATAAAATGCTATAACTTCATACATGGCTACCTCAATACGCTAATGGTGTCTGTTTCACAGCTTCATCGGCATTGTCACTCAATGCACCAAATCCTGGAAACTCTTTTTGTTCGTTGGCTCTAAAGGTATCAAGTGGCGTTAACATATCCGCTTTGAGACCAAAATGTGCCCGTTGTTCACTCGCATTTTCATACTCCACGCCATGCACGATGGCAAGTTCAGGACAGACCTCAGCGCAATACCCACAAAAGATACAACGCCCAAAGTTAATGCTGTACTCACTCACCACTTTGCGACTTTTCTCATCAATATGTGTGTCCATGCGAATACAATTTGAAATACAAATTTTTTCACACAATCCACACCCGATGCAGCGCTCACTCCCACTCTCAAATAGACGAAGCAAACGGTGAATAGCGCGATACCGTGGACTCATCTCAAATTTTTCGGCAGGGTATTGAATCGTGTGAATGTCAAAGCGAATCATCTCCCGAAAGACTATCCAAAGACCGACAAAAAGCTCGCCTTTGAGGGTACGTTTAACCACTTTTTGAAACGCTTGCCATCCGGTTTCAGGCGCTTTTTCACCCTCAAAAAAGATGTATCCAGGAGAAATATTGCGTTGTTTAAAATCTTTTAATTCCATTTCATCCTCCTAAATCAGCACAAAGCCAGTGATTAAGATGTTAATCACCGCTAAAGGCATTAAGACTTTCCAACAGACCCACATCAACTGATCGGGTCTAATGTGTGGCCATGCGGCTCTTACCCATAAAAATAAAAAGACCCAAAAAGAGACTTTGATTAACATCATTACTGCACCTGGGATAAACCAAAGTGAATTGTAGCCGCCCATAAAAAGGATGCTCACCAGCACTGAAATCGTGATCATATTGGCATATTCCCCAATGAAAAAGAGACCCCAACGCATGCCTGAATACTCCGTCGCATACCCCGCCACCACTTCAGCTTCAAACTCAATCGTATCAAAAGGCGCGCGATTGGTTTCCATAAAACCGGCCATCGCAAACAAGATAAAGGCTAAGGGTTGTTTCCAAATCAACCAATGCATGATCCCACCAACTTGATAGTCATTAATATCAATCAAAGAGAGAGAACCTATCATCATAATGGGTGCCAGAACCGATAAACCCGTGACCACCTCAAACGAGAGCATCTGAATAACAGCGCGCGCTGCACCCAAAAGTGACCATTTATTGGCACTGCTCATACCGGCTAAGAGAGGCCCGTAAATACCGACCGATGCCACGCCCATCACATACAAAAGTGCTACGTTAATGTCGGAGATAATCGGATGAATCACATACCCAAACAGTGTAAACTCAGGAAAATAAGGAACCGCTGCCATTGCCACAAAGGCTGTTGTTGCAGCAATCACAGGAGCGATCATAAAAATAGGCTTCACAGCATTTTGAGGCACAATGTCCTCTTTGGTGAAAAGTTTAATACCATCAGCGGCCAGTTGCAATAATCCATACGGTCCCACATTCATGGGTCCTAGACGGCGTTGCATAAAGGCTAACACTTTGCGTTCAATAAATGTTGCAAACCCTGCCATACCTGCAACCACCGCAACAACAATGACGGCTTTGACAA
>DBTO01000121.1:1224-3456 GCA_002307095.1 Sulfurospirillum sp. UBA1314 | reverse complement strand
TCAGCGCTTCAATAAATTCTTTCTTAAAAATCAGCATTATAGACGCGAGTGTCGCAACAAGTACAACCAAGGAAACCATAATTTTAATAGGATATCCAATGACTAAAAGGTTAAATTGTGGCATTGTTTTCATTAGCATTCCAAAAACAACATCCAAAAGAAGTGAAAAACCTACCACAGGGAAAGAGAGAATAAATCCATATACAAACATTCCCGTCATAGCTTTGAGAAGATATGTTAGTATATTGGTTTGGGGATAAAAACTTCCTAAGGGTAAAAGTGTCAATGAATCTGCAATAAAAATGAGCATTTGATGGTGCCCATTAAATGCCAAAACGACCATAAGTCCCATTAAAGAAAGTATTTGTGAGAGGACGGGAATAGATACACTTGTCTGGGGATCGACAACACTTGCCATTGTAAAGCCCATTACAAACGAAATTTGCATACCTGCCATCTGTAAAAGAGAAAGCGTAATCGTTAGAAAAAGTCCTGCAACAAAACCAATCATCAATTCTCCAATAACAGCTAATGAAAGATTGAGCAGCGTTGGACTTACATGTAAAGCAGGCAAGAGTGGAAATAAAAAGACAACCATAAAGAATGTCATACACGATTTGATTGTCAGTGGGATATTCGCGTGGGAAAAAAAAGGGAAAAAAGCAAAAAACCCACTGAGCCTTGCAAACAGAAGAAAAAAGAGAATAACCTGTCCTTCACTAAAAAGTTTTACAAGTGATTCCACGTTACGATTCCTCTTTGAGTCCATCCACATGGAGATGTCTGGTGTAGGTGCACTGTTTGGCTAATTGATGATTATGCGTAACTAAAAGAAGCGCAGCATTCTCTTTTTCAATATACTCAAACAAAACATTCATAACCTCTTGGGCGGTTTTATCATCCAAGTTTCCCGTGGGCTCATCGGCAAAGATAATTTTGGGTTTTTTAGCCAGTACGCGCGCTATAGAGACACGTTGTTGCTGACCTCCTGAGAGATCGCCCACACGGTAGTGCATAAAGTCGCTAATGCCTAAACGCTCTAAAATGCTAGAATCAATTGCTTGATCACTGATAAAGGAGGCAAGTTCCACATTTTCATTGGCAAAAAAGCCTTTAAAAAGGTAGTGAGACTGAAAAATTATCCCTACATCGTAACGTCTAAGTTTTAATCTTGCATCATCATTATCGTTGTAAATATTATGATCACACAAAATCACTTCGCCTTGATTAGGGTGAAGCAGTGTCGAGCAAATATGAAGTAAGGTTGATTTTCCACTGCCACTGACACCTAAAATCGCCATCGATTCCTTAGGAGAAAGTGTGAAATTGACATTTTCAAACAGAAGATAATCAAAAGCGTGAGAGATGTTTTGTGCATGCAGTAAAGACATCAATGTCCTTCAAGAAAGAGGGTGAAGAGTTGCCTCTCCACCACGAAAAATTTTAGATTTATTTGAGTTGCTCAGCAACTTCGCTCGCGAAGTCACATGCTTTTTTCTCTAGACCTTCACCCAGTTCGAAACGAACATAGCCTACAAGCTCAATTTTACCACCAAGCTCTTTCGCTTTTTCTTCAACCACTTGTGCAATGGTTTTTTTATCATCCATGACATAGAATTGACTTAAAAGGGTGTACTGTTGGTCAAGCTGAGTGTTATCAGCGATAAAACGCTCAAGTTGTCCAGGAATGATTTTATCCCAGATTTGCTCAGGTTTACCTTGTGCTTTAAGTTCTGCTTGCATCTCAACTTTGGCATCTTCTAAAACAGCATCGTTTAACTGTACACGAGAAACAAAAAGTGGCATACGTTTAAGAGGTTTTTTAAGACGTGATAACTCTTCATTCTCTTTTTCAATGTCTGCTTTAATACCAATGGTCTCTTTTTCAACAAACTCAGCATCAAGTTCTGTGTAGCTTAAAAAACTAGGTTTCATAGCCGCTGCGTGCATACACAAGTTACGAATAAATTCGCCCGCTGCCGCTGCTGTTTTTTCGCTGTCACAATTGGCTGCAATTAAAACACCCACACGACCGTTTGAGTGAACATAACCATTGACAACACCATTGGCGCCTGCTTTAAGCGTTGCAAAACGTCTAACAACAAGGTTTTCACCAATCGTTGCAACTTTGGTTGCAAAATACTCTTCAAACACTGTACCATTGATGGTTGTTTTCATCAACTCTTCTGTTGTTTCAACATTCGTGGTTTGAATATGTGCTGTAGTGTCTTT
>DBTO01000121.1:0-903 GCA_002307095.1 Sulfurospirillum sp. UBA1314 | reverse complement strand
CTGACCGTTGCTATTTTAAGACTTGGATCAACAAAAACGTTGACCAAACCTTCACTTGCAAGTCTGTCAGCTTTTTTAGCCGCTTTTCCAAGACCTTTTTCTCTTAAAAGATCTTTTGCTGCTTCAAAATCACCATCGGTATCGACCAGTGCTTTTTTGCAGTCCATCATACCAGCCCCAGTGGACTCACGAAGTTCTTTGACTAAAGCAGCAGTGATCTCAGCCATTATTCACCTTCCTCTACTGCAAATTCCTCTTCACTCACAACTTCGCTAATCAATTCTTTTTTCTCATCTTCACTAATATCAGATGCTTCTTCAGTTGCTGGAGCATCTTTTGAACGGATTTCATAACCTTCTGTCATCGCTTCACACATCTCTTTACAGAAAAGTTGAATTGAACGGATCGCATCATCATTTCCTGGGATTGGAAGATCAACAACGTCTGGATCACAGTTGGTATCAAGAGGTGCTACAACCGTAATGCCAAGTCTTCTTGCTTCTTGAACCGCAATTTTCTCTTTAACAGTGTCAATAACAAAAATCATATCTGGTAAGTTTTTCATGTTTCTGATACCACCAAGGTAATCAAGAAGTTTCTCTTTTTTACGACGAAGCATTAACGCTTCTTTTTTAGTCAGAAGGTCAATTTGTCCATCTTCTTCCATTTTCTCGATAATGTCAAGTTTACGGATAGATTGTCTGATAGTTTGGTAGTTAGTCAACATTCCGCCTAACCATCTGTGGTTAACGTATGGCATACCGCATTTTTCTGCGTACTCTTTAACGGCTTGACTTGCTTGTTTTTTGGTACCAACAAAAAGCATTGTTTTGCCTTCTGCTGCTGCATCTTTAACAACATTGTACGTGTATCTGAAGTAACGTAGTGTTTTTTGTAAATCTA
>DBTO01000102.1:3144-4630 GCA_002307095.1 Sulfurospirillum sp. UBA1314 | reverse complement strand
TTTGATTACTCACAACTTGGTTGATTGTATCGAGCAGCATACCTGTTTTTGCAAAGTCTTGTGCTATGAGCTTCCATCCATCTTCACTAAGAAGTCTATGATCTAACGTAGCCGTAACCGAAGTACCTACGCTTCCAGAGTAAAGGTCTTTGTTGACTTTGCTTGTATCACGGTTAAGTCTAGTAAGGTCATCGGAGTTCTCAGTATCTTTTACATGTAAAGTACCTTCACCCACAGTAGCTAAGGTTTTAGAACTGCTATAACCCATTTGGTTAGAGAGAGAAAGAGACGAAGAGTTAACATGCGTATCACTTTCATTGGTATTTGGTTTTGCATCTTTGGTATTGCCATAGCCTATATTGGTTCCTACACTGTAACTGTTACTAGAACTGTATGTGGAGTCCGTAGAATTTGCAAAGGTGAGGGTACCTGTACTAAGGTTTAACTTTCCATTGTCTTCAAACTGACCTTGCTCATTGGTCTTCCCTGCTGCAATGAGTGCGCCTTTGACGTTTGTGTTGTTTTCAACATCAATGTTGACTTTATCACCTGTCAGTGAAGTAAGAACGGTTTGTTTGCTTTGGCTATTGCCTGCATTGGCTCCATAGCTTGCGCCTGTACTTCCAAGACCATCTCCTGTTCTTGCACCTACAGTGTTATTGAGGTTATCTTGTGCCTTATAGTATTCTTTCTTATTGGCATACTCTTTTTCATTGGCAGTGTAGTCTTTATCACTGCCCAAAGAAGCGCTCGCACTGACATTAAACCCATTAGAGTTAGAGGAGCTACTATCTCTTTGAGACTCAACACTTAAGTCACCTCCTACTTTAAGGTTTAAGGTATCGTCTGCTTGAACAGTTGCTCCTTTAAAAGAAGCATCGTTGGTGGTTTCGATGTTAATGTTTTTAGCAATAAGATTGGAATTGGTGTTAGTGGTGCTATCACTGGTACTGTGACCTTCACCATATCCTACAGAAGCACCTAGTCCACTGCCTCCACCGTACATGGTCATAGAAACAGAACCACTAAGGTCTTTGGTATCTTGCGTGGAGGTTGCTGTATCGACGGAAGACTTTACATGTAAATCATGCGTGGTGATACTTAAGTCATTTTCAGCCACAACATTAGAGCCACTGACAGTTGTTGTGGTATCGGTTGCAGTATTGGTTTTTATGATGATGTCATTACCATAGATGCTTGAAGCAAGGCTTTTCGTGTAGCCTGCGTCACTGAGCAGTTGGGAACCTTTCATATCTAAAGCGAGTCCTACACTAAAGCCCCATGTTGCAGAACTTGCAGCAGCTGTGGCTGCTTGAGTTGCAATTGCTGTTGTTTTAGAAGCCAGATCAACGGTAGCTGCTGCAATAGCTGCAACATAGTACTTTTCATTGTCTTTGACATTGTCGATTAAGTCTTGAAGATCACCGATGTCTTCGTAGTCTATGCCTGCTTCTTTGGCTTTATAGCGTGCTTTAATATCACTGAG
>DBTO01000102.1:0-2870 GCA_002307095.1 Sulfurospirillum sp. UBA1314 | reverse complement strand
GTTGACTCTAACTTACTCACTTCATCTTTATACTTGCTGTAGTCCTCTTTCACTTTTTTAAGTTGCTCTGCTGATTCTGCGGCTGCTTTAACGGCTGAACCAATTTCAACATATTCATTTTGTACGGTGATGCTTATCTCTGCACTCGCATGTTTTTCTTTGCTGTTTTCACTGTAGGTGTCGATGGACTCTTTGATGGTGACATCACCATTTTGAGCGGTAAGGCTTACGGTTTTAGCCGCTTCAAGTGTTGAGCCTTCTACTAGGATGTCTTTTTTAGAATCTAAGACGATGTCACCACTTTTACTATTAAGGGATGAGCTTTTATGCGTTAAGCTCTCCGTAGACGTTGCAGAATTGTCATAGGTTGCTTTGGCAACAGAGATTTTTATCTTTGTGTCTTGGTCTTTACTCGGTACTGGGTTAATAATATCATTGAGAGATTCAGCCATTTTAAAAACATTGTTGAGAGATACTGATGTTTTTTTGGAAATACTCTCTGTTTGGGTCGTCTCTTCAGCGGAGAGCACTTCGATGGAACCTGTGTTGGTTGTTGCTTGGATGGTTTTTTCAGCACTGAGATTGGAGCCTACAACTTTAGCACTGCCACTGTCGATAATGATGTTATTGCCACTGCTGATGTTTGAAGATTTGGCAGTGACAGCTGTTTTATCATCTTTTTTAAACTCTGATTCATAAATTGGATTATTTGAGAAGCCCAATGTTAAAAGGCTGCCTAAATTGAAACTACTTTTTTTACTCCACTGTTCACTTTGACTAAACTCCTGTGCTGCAGCTATAAGCACTTCATTGGCAGCTTGAAGTTGAAGATCAGATGCGGCATCGATGTTGGAGCCGATGACTTTGATGTCATTGCCTGATTTTAGGATGATGTTCAATGCTTCGGTTCTAAGTTCTGCTTCTTTCGCGTTTAGGGCGTCTACGCGGTTCATAGAAGCACTTTGACTCAAACCTCCCCATGAAGACTTCGTCACCGAGTGCATCTCGCCTTCTCGGTACTGTTTGGCAAGGACATTGATGTCTTTTTTTGCATCAACGACGATGTTTTCTTTGGCGATAAGATTGGCTGATTCTAACGTTACGCTTCCAGTATCTGCTTTTATGAGAATGTTATTGGCGTTTAGATTACTTTGGACGACACTCTCTTTGTATTTAGTGTCTTGTTGAGTTTTTTTACCAAAGAAGCCACTAGAAGACTGTATTTTTGTATCTTGATAGGTAAGATCATTGGCAGCTAAGATATTAACGCCCTCTTTGCCTTGTAAGACAATATCTTCGCTCGCATTCATCGTAGAAGCAACCACATTCACTTGATTGGCATTGATAGTGATGTTTTTACCTTCTAGTGAAGAAGAGGCATTCGTGATAGACTCACCTTTGTTATAGCCTTTGCTTAAGCGAAAATCATAATTTTCTTTGGTTTCTAATGCTTCGATATTAACAGCACCATTGGTGGAAGAAAGGGTGATGTCTCCTGTTGCTTGAACATTGGTGTTGGTAAGCGTTATGTCATCATTGGTTTGCATCGCAAGATTCCCACCCGAAGTAAACTGTGCTGCTTTGCCTTTTTGTGTAGTGTTTTGCGTGCCTTGACCATAGGTATAAGTTTTATCTTGTGTTAGCGCGGTACTGGTGATGCTTTGTGCTTGAAGACTCATATCGCCACCAGACTGGATAGTACCGCTTAGGTTTTCAAGTGCTCCATTGGAGGTAAGAACCATAGCTCCATCTGAGGTTATAGCACCGTTTTTATTGGTGAGTTTGGAACCCGTAGCTACTTTCAGTGTTCCCTCCGAAGCAATGAGTCCATCATTGAGTAGGGTATCTTGGATAACAAGATTGATATTTCCCGCAGCTATCTTTGCGCCATCACTGCTTACATTCGTACTTGCAAGGTAGACTTCAGGCACGAGGACGGTTTGACCATCTATCACTTTTTCAACCATCCAAACGATGTTTTTATTGAGGCGTGCTATCTGATCTGACGATAAAGAGATACCTAACTGCAAACCAAGAGAGGATTGAAGGCTTAGAGCATTGTCCATCAACCCTTGGAACTGTGCTAACTCAGAGCCATACCCTTCTAAATAACGACTGCCACTGAGTCTTGTGACACTGTTACTCACAAGCTGTGTCTCATACATGGCGTCGCCTAGACGTTTGAGGGTCTTTTCGGGACGGTAATCGAGCTTACTGAGCATATAATCGGAGCTAATAAACGTGTTGTAATTGGTATAAAGAGGATTGGCTTCGATGAGATAGGGATGATCTTTGGTTTTATTGACTAAAAATGTTCCATATTTGCCTTTTGGAAGCGTGATGTTGTCGATGATGGTGCTACTATTGGCAGTATAGTTTACTGCTTGAGTTTGAGAAAGCGTTGTATGTGTATTGGTCTGATAAAGTCCTTCATCGGAAGAGATAATCTTATACTCAATACTATTTTGTAAACTAAGAGCTGTATTGACTTCGGCACGGAGTGAATTGCTAGTATTCTCAAGTCCTGATGTAAGAGGTGTTACATTCAAGGCATTTAAGGTTTGGGCATTTTGCGTAAAAAGATCATTGATAGCAGTATTGGCATCTATGATATTTTGTTTTTTAGCTGTTGCATCAGCAACAACTGTAAGAGAGTTTGTGAGTGTTTCAAAATTTGTAAGATACGTTTCTCCTAATGCGATAGTGCTTTTTAAAGAGGTTATGGTTGATTCTAAAGAGCTTGTATCGTGTGTTGTCCCAGTTGTAGTTCCCAAAGCTTTTATAGATGTGACAACAGATTCTAGTGATGTAAGCGTTGCTTTTTGTTCATCAAGTGTCTCTTTATAATTTGTTTTTAAAGAGGTTAAATC
>DBTO01000240.1 GCA_002307095.1 Sulfurospirillum sp. UBA1314 | reverse complement strand
GAGCAAATTCCTGTCATCTTGTACTGCTACAGTGGAAGCAGAAGTGCCTACTGCCAACGCATTTTAAAACACATGGGCTACAAAACCGTCCTCAATCTTGAATACGGCATTATGGCATACGATGGAGAATGCGAAAGCGGCGAGTAATGAAACTCTTTAAATAAGTCAAGTGTAGCTTTTACACTTGACTCACTTTAATCCAAAATCTTTATTTTTCAATAATTTTCAAAAGCTTTTCAATATTTTCATCAAAAAATGTTTTTATTGGCAAAACTGTTTTTGGAAATAAAACTTTAAATTTATCGTTGTAATATTTTTTGATATTTTCTAAAAATCCATAACCATTTGCTATTTTAATAAGCTCTTTTTCTTCGTTTTTAATATTTGAAACATCGCCTCGTTCCATAAAAGCTATCAAATTATTTGCATAATTTGCACTTAAAACATATTTATAATTTTTTCGATGCAAATCTAAAATCAAACTCCTACGTTTCTCGTATTCTAAAATATTTTCTAAAAATACTGTTGTATTGCTAATGAAACCTTTGTTTAACTTCAACGTCTCAAAGAGCATATCAAATATATTATTTTCAGAAATGATTTGGTAATTATGATTAATACAATATGCTAAAGCTTGGTATTCTTGAATCCCTATAAGTGGTCCAAGAATTTTTGCTTCTTTGAGTGGTAGATTTTCAGAAACATCATTGATAATCGTACACTTTAAAATACGGGTTAATAGACTTAGCACAAAAGCTTTGAATTTCGTAGCCTCTTCAATACTATTTTCTGTCAAAGGAACGAACTCATGTCCTGCCTCATTGAGATAAGTAAAAGTTCGCGGCATATTTACACAATTAATTTTTGCAAAATACTCCTGTAGCCAATTTACTACTGTCTGCTGAATAACAATGTCATCTCGTTGTAATACAGCATCCAATTGGTTAAGTTCATGCAAAAGAACAATAGATGAAAGTGTCAATATTTTTTTAGTTTCTTTGGGGACATAGTTTACATGTAAGCTATTAAAATTAATGCTTTGATTATTTAACAAATAAGGTATGAGAGTAAAATAATTTTTGTAATCATCGTTTGCAAGAGCATATAATCCTACAGGTATATTATCGCTGTATCTTTGAAACAGCTCCTTAGTTTTAGATGCTTGCTCATCCATAAACGCAAAAAAATCTGACAAAGGATTTTCACTATCTTGGTCAAATGTTATAGGTATCAAGCTTGGGTTTTCACATTTAAATGCGAAAACTCCAACAATCTTATGAAAAAGCGACTCTTCTTTATAGGTATTGTCTTGCTTTTTTAAAAAATATTCATTAGCATCAATGGCAATAAATCCAAATTTTTTTTGATTTACCTCCGCAACAGAGTAAGTATTTTTGATATACTTTTTACCATTTTGAACTAGGCACAAGTTTAATTCATATAAAAACATCTCTTTATTGTTTAATCCATATTGCGTCATGTATATATCTGATAGCTGTATTTTCAAAGCATTATTTAAATTTTCTATATCTGTATTCAATAATTTCTGATTCAGAAGAGGCAAAATTTGTCTTGTATCTTTTAATATATGAAGTGCGTAGCTCAATAAAAAAATAAGGCTTTCAAGATTTAATTCTTTTTCTTTTGCAATAAGCGCATTGAAAACTTCTCTTTGTTTTGTCTCTTCTAAAATATGATGCGATTTATGATAATAATCTGCCACAACTTGTAAAATAGTCAACATCATTACCAAATTATCATTTTTTTTATATTCTAAATAATAGTAATTAAAAGCTATATCTAGTCTGTCAAATTTAGCATAAATATCTCCAAGAATGCTATTATAAGAGTCCTTTTCTGCGATATTTCCAACAAAAAATTCAAAATCTTGAAACAATAAATTTTCATCTTCATAGCATATTTTTAAAGTTTCAAAAATTATATTAACAAACACATTTTGTTTTGTTAATGCTAAATCGAGATAGTCTTTTCTTTTGCCAAGTTGTTGTAATAGTTTGATTACATGTAAAATTCTGATAAAAAAAACATCTTCAGCTAAACTAAACTCTATTAATTTAGCAATATCTACATCGCTAATTTGCTTTTTTATATAAAGGTTGCTCTCAATATAAGCCACTAATATATTTAAATCTCTGTGTCGATTATCTTCCAAATATTTAAAAATTTCTGTGTCTATTTCTTTGTCTTGTAGAATATAAGCTTTTACATAATTGTATACAATAGAGCTATGCTCATAAATGAACTTTTTATTTGATTGCATAAATTTGATAATTTCATCACTATTTAGAGCAGAATCATGTAAAACCAAAGATGTATAAATCAACAAATCATCAAGCTGAGGATTCTTTAAAATAGATTCCTGTATTTTTTGATGGTCTAATTGAATTTCATTGATAGTACAATAGTGAATATAATGTTTGATGGATAAATCGTTTTCATACTTTTTATAAAATCCATTATATTCATCTTTTTGGCGAAGATAGGAAAAGATATAACTATAATTTTCAACAAGAATTTTGATATATTCAGGACTGAAATATATGCCATTTTCTAACACAATATCTAAAGAATTTTTATAATCCAAAACACTAAATAGTAAGGTGTTTTGAACTATTTTATTTTGAAATTTTTTATTTAGCAATGTGATGGCATAAAATCCTTGAATCTGCATCTTATCAAGAAAACTTATCTTCTCAGTCTCCAATAATTCTTTATAATACATATCTGCATTATTAAAAATGCTTATGTCTTCTTTATCATCTCTGTATAGATTTGAATAAATATGCCCACCAATTAAGAGCAATTTATTGCGAGATTGCGTAATTTTAATTTCTTCTTCAAATAATTCTTTTGCTCTTTCAACATCTCGACTATTTAAGTAAAATACTATGTCTAAATGCCTTTGAGATAGGCTATTTGGAGTTTCTAATCTCATCTGTTTTGATAATTCAAAAAATTCTTGATTGTTTGTTAATGCAAATAAAGTTAATTTCAACTCTTTAAATTTAGTGTCGATAAATGTTTTATACTCTTTTTCAATATGATCCAGGAGTTCTTTAAAATCATTGATATTTCTAAATTGCATCAAAAAATCTGCTTTTATAAGAAGTAGTTGATATTTTACTGATTTTGAATCTTCACTGCTATTATCAGTAATTAATTTGTCTAAATCTTCTACTGCTTGTTTAAAGTTACCACCAGAGAAATCTTTTTCTATCCTTTTGAGTGTTACATCAATTTTTGGATTAATGAGGACTGTATTATTCTGAGTATTGTTTCCAATCTGAAACCAAGTAGATATTTTATTGATCATTTGTATCATTGATGACTAACATTACTTTGTTCAGTGTCGCCTATTTTAATAAATGATGAGTCTTCGTTTGTCTGTTTATTTTTTTTTGTAGTAATTTTACAAATTCCAAAACCTGCAGCAAAACTTAAAAACAACCCTATAATACTCGCCCAACTTCCTATATCTGATAATGACATATTACTGTTTCCTTTTTATATCAATTGTTTATTAAAGATATTATAGCAGAGTCATATTTTGTATTATGAATTCAAGATATATGGACAATAAAAAAGAGTAGAAATTATTTTAATCTTACCATCGTTTTTTACATGTAAAACAATCAATCTCTTAAAAATTACCTCACTTTTTTCGTCAATTTTCTGCCTAATTTCACCTTTTAAGCACTGCTTTACAACTTTTTGACTATAGTTATCAAAATTATTTCAAAAGAGAATCCTCGTTCCATGATTCAATATTATAAAGAGTTGCTCTTTTTTATTAAAGGCAAAATTCCCAACAAAGATTATGCGCAAGATATTGTGCAAGAGTCGTATGTGAAAGCACTTGCCATGCAACATCAGCAAAAAATCATCAACCAAAGAGCATTGCTGTATAAAATTGCTAAAAATCTCATCATCGATACCGCACGCAAAAATTTCAAAATTCAAGAGATAACCTACGAAGAGAACGAACACACTACGCCACATCAAGAACCTGAAGCGATCATCCTCGAACATGATCGTCAAAAGATGCTGATGCGCGCACTCCAAGCGTTGCCCGAAAAGCGCAAAGAGGCCTTCGTTTTACATGTCCTTGAAGGTTACACCAAAGACGAAGTGGCTGAGATGATGGGCATTTCCACCGAAGCGGTCGAAAAGCATCTCTCGCGTGCGAGCATAGAACTGAGGGAAAAAGTCAAACGAAAAGAGGGTGGTTTTTGATGACAACATTCAACAATGCGCAAGAAGAACAAAAACTGATGGAAGAAATTCAAGCACTCCCCCAACCATTTTTAGAGGATCTTAAACGCGAAGTGCGAGAAAAGCGGGAAAAAAGAAAGCGACAATCCCTCTTTTTGAAACGCGCAGTACCTTTTGCCGCGGCGGCCTGTACGCTGTGCGTGCTCTATTTTACCCTCTTTTACGACCATATCACGTTTGCACAGACCTACATCGCCACATCCAAAGTGCAACATGAAATCCTCTTGCCCGATCACTCAAAAGTCTCATTAGATGCCCACACCAGTATCGACGTGACCTATTTTAAAAGTAAACGCCTTGTAAAATTGTCGCAAGGCAAAGCTGTTTTTGATGTCTTTCACGACCCCAAAACCCCGTTTATCATTCAAACGGATCGTATCAATATTAAAGTACTTGGCACACAGTTTGAGGTTGTCAATGATCCCAATCGTATGGAGGTCAACGTCAAAGAAGGCAGAGTCCAAGTCTCGGATCAAAACGATGCGCCATTAGCCTTACTCACCAAAGGCGAGAGCCTCTTGTTGGATACCACAACCCATGGACTTGCCCTTAAAAAAATCAATGCCGAAAAAATAGGAGAGTGGCACACGGGGAAATACACCTTTTACCAAGCAAGCCTCAAAGAGGTCTTTAACGAATTTGCCAAGCACCTTGACATCGCCGTTTATCTCGATACGCGCGTTGCGTCACTTCCCATCAGTGGGAATTTTGACGTGCAACGACTCGACGTTTTTTTAGAAGCACTGCCGCTTATTCATCCAGTGATGATCGAAAAAAGCGCCACTAAAATCGTCATTAAATAAATGGGTCACAATTTTATGTCAGAGAATTCATCCTTTTGCGTCTTCCTTTTTAGAGACTCATTCTCAAAATCATGTAAAGACAAAAAGGAAGAAATTATGCGCTTACTCAAACACTCTTTGGTAGCACACTCCGCTGCATTGCTTCTGGCGGGAGGCTTGTATGCAGGAGATGGCACGTACACCATCACGACAACCTCACTCAAAGAGGCGATTGAAACCCTCTCAGAGCAATCCAAACTGCCCTACATCATGGACACGAATATCCTCAAGGGCAAAAAAGCGACTCCGATTCAAAATGTCGAAGGAGTGGAGAAAGCCTTGAAACTGCTTTTAGAAGGCACGGGACTTGAGGCGGTTATTAGAGATCATACCATCATCGTGAAACAAAAAGACGATGCCAATGTCGCACTCGATGCCATCTCGATCAGCGCGAGTAAAGAAGAGGGAACAGCGGAAGAAGGCTATTTGGTCAAAAAGACGACAGCCATTGGCCCTTGGCAAGGTAAAAGTTTGCAAGATACCCCCTATGCCATTAATGTTACCTCTGAAGAGTTAATCGAAAATTTACAAGCGACATCCACCGATCAAATTTATAACATCAACCCTGTGATGCAAGTGAACTGGAACCAAGCGCAAAACAACAATGGCTATGTATTTTTGCGAGGCTTTGGATCAACGACATCTGCTTTTGATGGGATGAGACGAGAAGGAGGATTATTTACCCATAATCTCAATCCTGAGGAATTTGAACGTTTAGAGACGATCACGGGACTCTCTGGATTTTTATACGGTGCTGATTCCATCGGTGGGATGATGAATTATATCTCAAAACGTCCGACCAGCACCGATCAGCACAGCATCACCGTGGGCAATGCAGGCGGTGAAGGCTATTATGTGCATACCGATCTTAGCGGTCCTATCGATGATGAGGGAAAATTTGGCTATCGTCTGAATGTAATGAAGCAAGATGGCGATACTAATGTGGATCATCAAAGTTTAGAACGAAGTTTGGTGAACTTAGCGCTAGATTGGCATGTGAGCGACACTTTTTTACTTCAAACCACCGTTTCACACAGCGAGTACCGCTTAGATGGAAGACAGCCTTATTGGTACTTAGCTTCTGGAGCGAGCAGACCTTCCG
Organism: Sulfurospirillum sp. UBA1314; assembly: GCA_002307095.1. Classification (GTDB taxonomy): domain Bacteria; phylum Campylobacterota; class Campylobacteria; order Campylobacterales; family Sulfurospirillaceae; genus Sulfurospirillum. The sequence goes on along the minus strand of DBTO01000240.1, from coordinate 825 downwards.
CTTCTTCCATTGATGCCAATAAACTGTGGGCGCAAAAATGGGCATACCAAGAGAGTGAAGTGACACGTTACAGCACCAATGCCACGTGGAATATCTCCGATCATATCAATCTTCGATCTGCTTATATGAATGAGAAGATTACACGCGAGGGCATCTCTTCGGACAATACGATTCAAGCGGATGGTACGTATGATCAAGAAACCTACAATGATACGACGAAGCAAGACATTTATGGTTATGGAGCCTATACGTTTATCGATTTTGCTTTTGATACAGGAAGTATTAAACATCTCGTGACAACAGGTGTACAGATCAGTGACGTTTATAGAGATTCCCAAAATGGAGATTTTACAAACTCTGGAGTCACTTTAAGCGGACTTAATTTTAACTCACCTGTGTATGTATCAGCGCCTGTTACGACACCTATCACATCAACGAGCAAAGATTTGTATCACACTCAAAGCACCAACTTTACCCTAGGCGATAGCATCGAATTGACGCCACAATGGTCATTATTGGTGGGAGCAAGTCATGTGGAAGTTGAATACAAAGATACTGACTATAAAAAAAGTGCACTCACGCCTTCCATCTCTTTAGTGTATAAACCCATTGAAACGCTTAGCCTCTATGCGAGCTATATGGAAGGTTTAGAGACTGGAGGCATTGCGGAAGATACGTATGGTGGATACGCGGTTGTTAACGCTAGAGCTGTGATGGATCCGCTCATGAGCGAACAAATCGAGATCGGTGCCAAATGGACGCTGGGCGATCTGCTTTTAACCGCTGCGTTGTTTCAAATCGATAAAGGCTTAGAGTATTACGATC
>DBTO01000123.1 GCA_002307095.1 Sulfurospirillum sp. UBA1314 | reverse complement strand
ACTACAGGGATGACATCTCCCACTTTGCATGTTATGTTGCCATTTTCGTCTGTAACCTCAGATGCGTTCAGACGTCCTTCAGACTTCTTACCCACATCAACTAAGATAACATCTTCTTTGATCGCTACAACAACACCATTGATGAGTGCATCTCTCTCAGAATCTTTGAAAGACTCTTCCAACATAGCCGCAAAATCCATCTCCTCATGTTCGTCTACGGCGTCAGTATGAACAGCTTTGTTCGCCTCATTTACCATTTTATACCCTTTTTGATTGATTTTTGACACATTTAGCTACATGTAAACATGTAAAAGTTGTCTATTATACTTTAATTTCGCTGATTTTTCCAACTATTTTTTCGATAATCCAATCCGGCGTCGAAGCGCCCGCAGTCACGCCACAAAGCGTTTTTCCTACAAACCAACTCGGATCTAAATCTTTTTCACTCTCGACTAAAAAACTATCCACACAATACTCTTTACAAATGCTGTGCAACTGCTTCGTATTGGATGAGTTTTTTCCTCCAATGACAATCACAACATCTGATTCTTTAGCCAGTTCGCGCGCCGCATCTTGGTTCTCAAACGTTGCGTTACAGATCGTGTTAAAGACGCGCACTTCTTTGTAGCGCATTTGCAAATAGCCCGTAATCTCTAAAAATTCGCTGATTTTTCGCGTCGTCTGTGAAACGACAGCAATTTTATTGCCTTTGAAGTTCACCTTTTCAAGCTCTTCAACACTTTGTACGACATGAGCTCCATGAATCGCATAGCTCTCAACGCCTTTAACTTCGGGATGATCGGCATCGCCAAAAATGACAATTTCATACCCTTCCGTACTCATTTTTTCACAAATTTCTTGGGGTTTTGTCACATAAGGACACGTCGCATTGATCACTTGAACATCACTGTTCAGAAGCGTTTCAAGATCGTTTTTTGGAATGCCGTGGGTACGAATAATCGCTTTCCCCACACCCTCAGCTTCTGAGATATGGTGCAAGGTTTTCACGTTGAAATTTTCACGCAAACGATTGATCTCTTCGTTGTTGTGAATGAGCGGCCCAATCGTCGAAGCATTTTTGGTATTTTCCGCAATTTTGATCGCGCGTTTGACGCCAAAACAGAAGCCGTAACTCTCGGCAAGTTTGATTTTCATTGCTTCACCATTCCTATCTGCGACAGAAGCTCAATGAAATTGGGAAAAGAGGTGTTAATGCACTCAATATCTTCAATTTTCATGCTCACACGCGTTCCTGCAATCGCAAAACTCATCGCAATACGGTGATCTCCAAAGCTGTTAATCGTGGCACTTTGAAGCACTCCGCCACTGACCTCATAGCCATCTTCAAACTCTTCGACATCGATGCCGCACAAGCGAAGATTTTTCACCACGCTAGAGATGCGATCACTCTCTTTGACACGCAGTTCCTGTGCATTTTTAACCAGACTTTTACCCTGTGCGCAGGCAAAAGCAATGGAGAGTGCTGGCAGTTCATCGATCAACCATGAGATGTTTTCACTCACTTCCACGCCATGCAATTTCTTGCCCGTAATGATTATATCACCTACACTCTCGTACACACTCTCTTTTTCGATGAACACAACCTCAGCGCCCATACGTTTTAATACGTTATACGCTTCAATGCGGGTAGGGTTTAAAAGCATATTGTGCAGTGTGACGGAACTTCCCGTATTAATCGCGGCGGCAACGGCAAAGAAGAAACCACTGGAAGGGTCATTGGGGACTTTCATGCGTAACGGTTTGAGCGGTGAAGTTTGGGGATGAATGCTTACATGTAAACCTTCAGACACCACATTCGCACCCATGCCTCGAAGCATGCGTTCACTGTGATCTCGACTCAGTTCGGGTTCACTAAAGGTGGAGATACCATCTGCTTGAAGGGCGGCTAAAATCAGGGCACTTTTGACTTGGGCAGAAGCGATTTTACTCTCATAAGTAAAGGCTTTAAGGGTTTCACCACGAATGCTTAGTGGGGCATAATTACCACTGTTTCTGCCATCAATCTTCGCGCCAATCTCACGCAGAGGGTCTGCGACACGACGCATCGGTCTGGAGCATAAATATTTGTCTCCATAGAGCACAAAAAAACCTTTACATGTAGAAAGAAAGCCCATCAAAAGGCGTATCGCCGTACCCGAATTGCCGCAGTCTAAAATGAGCGGAGGCTCAACAATGCTTTGAGGCGGTGTAATCGTGAGTGTGCCATCAGTGGCTTTTTCAACCTGTGCGCCCAAGGATTGAACGATGCTGAGCGTACAGAGCGTATCTTCCGCAGGCAGATAATTTTGAATGATGGAAGGTTGATCACTGAGGAGTGAAAAAATCGCACAGCGATGCGAAATAGACTTATCGCTGGCGATCTGGTCGGTTGTAAACGAAAAGTCTCCTTTTGGGTTTACATGTAAGGTTTTCATCGGATCGAAATTCCAAATTTTTCGTGAATTTTGGCAAGGATGTCTTCGACCATCGAAGCGATCTCTTCTTCTTCAAAGGTCTTTTCCATCGATTGGAATTGAAGTTTGAGCGTCAAACTGACCTTATCGCCAAGGCTCTCATGCACGTAACGATCAATGACCGCAAACTTTACCAACGCTTTGGGAGCAATGGAAGCGATAAACTGCTCTAACTCAAAATAGTGCATCTTCGCATCGACAAGTAAGCTAAGATCACGCGAAGAAGAAGGAAGTTTGGAGTACTCTTTGGCAATTTTACGTTGATATACGAGAGCTTCAAAATCAAGCTCACAAATGTACGTACGCGCTAAATCAAGCTCTTTTTCAACTTGGACATTCACACGTGCCATGTACCCAGCGTCCATGCCATCAATGAGCACACGCGCGGCTTCATACGGACTGCACAGACCATTGACATCGCTTAATGGGAGCAGGGTAAAGTTGCCTAAAACACTCTGAATTTTACCCGCAAATGCAAAAAAGTCAATCTCACTTGGCTTTCCATGGTTAGCAATCTCAGCCATACCATTTTCGCCGCTAAAGACAAACGCTATTTTTTTACTCTCATTTCTCTGCGTATCAAACACACTGCCGACTTCAAAGAGTGCCACACGTTTTTTACCAAATTTGAGGTTGTTTGAAACCGCATTTAAGATATTCGGTAACAACGAACTGCGCAGTGTGTTAAGCTCGCTCGTAATCGGATTGGCAACATCAAGTGCTTCATTTAAAAGTGGCAAATGGAATTTCTCAGCCTTTTCCCGATCATCAAACACAAAATGCAAGGTCTCAAAAAAGCCTGTAGCCACAGCACGATGGCGATACATTTGTCTTTTTTTGAAGTTAATATACGGTTGATTAATTTTGAGTTTCTCAGCAAAAACATACGGTTTAGAATGAATATTATCAATGCCGACAATACGCACAATCTCTTCGCAGATATCTTGTGTATTGAGGACATCCGATCTAAATTGTGGGATCTTCACATTAATCACATCTTGTTCAAAGGCAAAATTGACCCCAAAACCAAGCTGTTTCAAAATTTTAATAATACGATTTTTAGGAATCTCTTCCCCAATCATTTCGGTCAAATCGCTTTGATGAATATTGATAATTTTTGCTTCAAAATCTTGCGTGATTTGTTGAGAATCCGCATACGTCATGATTTTAGAGCGCTTATTGAGCATTTTAAAGAAATAGTTTAGACCAAATGCCAGTTGCGGTTCACTGCCTCTGGAAGAGCGGTAAAGGTGTTTGTCCGCGCCTAATTTTTTGTTGGCACTGCGTGAGGCAATGATCTCAGGGTGTGTATAGTTTGCTTCGACAATAATGCGATCATCCAGCGCTGTTGCTCTGCATTCACTCATTTGTGCCACACCCGTAATCGCCACTTTTTGACCTTCAAGACCGTAAATGGCATCCAAACCATTTTCATCTTTAGCGATGGCAATCTTTGCTTTTTCCTCTTTGGCACCAAAGCACGTTTGGTTGTAGACACGAAGCAATACGCCCGTGACATACGTAGAATAATCAACCAATTTACCCAATAAACACTCATTTTCAATCGCTGCAAACCCTAAACGAAGTTGAATAATAAGCGGCACACCAATCTCTTTGTTATCAAACACTTTGTACATGTAAGAACCCGAAAGTGCCTCGCTACCATGCAGATGCAACACGCGACCCACACCGGGTTGGTTCTCTTCTTCCTCTTTTTGCCCCAGTGTTTTGACTTCTAAATCAAAATAGACACTGAGATCTCGAGCCACACCATACACACTTTGGCAATCGCCTCGGTTAGGCGTCAGTCCAATTTCGATCACATCATCATTGATCAAAGGATACTCACACAGAGGTTTTCCAAGTTCAAGCTTGCCAATACTCTCATCTAAGATCATAATGCCATCATTGATTTTTGGAAGTCCAAGCTCCGAAGAAGAGCAGATCATGCCACATGATTCGACATCACGAAGTTTTGCTTTTTTGATCTTAAGATCACCGGGAAGAATGGAGCCAATAAGTGCCACAGCGACCATTTGACCCGCAGAGACATTTTTAGCCCCACACACGATCTGTTGGATACTCTCACCCACATCAACTTGGCAAACATTGAGCTTATCCGCATTGGGGTGTTTTTCACACGAAACGACATGGCCGACAACGACATTTTCAGGAATTTTGATTTTGGTGAGCCCATCGACTTCAAGACCGATGGCGTTCAGTGCTACAGAAATTTTATCCGTATCAATTGCACTGATATCGATCCATTCATTTAACCACTGTTTTGTTACTATCATCTAAATTGCTCCAATAATCTCAAATCACCCTCAAACAAAGACCGCAAATCTGGAATTTGGTGTAACAGCATTGCAAAGCGCTCAACGCCGAGTCCAAAGGCATAACCACTCACATCTTTGTATCCAACCGCTTTGAAAACGTTCGGATCAACGACACCACAACCAAGGACTTCGAGCCAACCGGTGTGTGAACAGACACGACACCCTTCGCCTTTACAGAAGATACAGCTAATATCTGCTTCTGCACTTGGCTCCGTAAACGGGAAAAAGCTCGGACGGAAGCGTACTTTGACATCGCCAAACATGTATTTTAAAAAGTCTTCAAGAATAAATTTGAGATTGGCAAAAGAGACTTTTCCTGTTTTATCAACGACCAAACCTTCGACTTGGTGAAACATCGGAGTATGCGTAATATCAAAATCACGTCTAAACACAGCGCCTGGGCAGATCATACGAATCGGAGCACTTTGTTTGAGCATCGTTCGGATTTGAACGGGCGAGGTGTGGGTACGAAGCAACATTGAATCTTTGAAATAAAAGGTATCTTGCATATCACGTGCTGGGTGGTATTTGGGAAGATTAAGCGCTTCAAAGTTATGGAAGTCATCTTCAACCAAAGGACCTTCTTCGATGGAAAAGTTCATACTTACAAAATATTCAATAATTTTATCCATCGTATCCATCACAGGATGAAGCGCACCTGCACCACTTTCTTGATTGAAAAGCGTTACATCCACACTGCTTTTACGCATTTGCGCTTCAATCATCACAGCATCCAATGCACTCTTTTTTTGATTGAGCAGGTCTAAAAAGTTCTCTTTGTTGATATTCAGATTTTGAGCAAACTCTTTTTTAGCGTCCCCGTCAAGCTTTTTGAGCTCTTCAAACT
>DBTO01000019.1:1617-2915 GCA_002307095.1 Sulfurospirillum sp. UBA1314 | reverse complement strand
GCAACAACAATGACGGCTTTGACAAGGGTTTCAACCAAAACGGCTGTTTCAAACATGTTCAACTCCTTTAATCACGACGTGAGCAAAACGATACCCCTCTTTAAAAAACGGCGCGGTATCGATTTTAGTATCAAACGTTGGAAGATACGCGATCAATCCATCGATCATCTTCTCTTCCTTAATCGCAATTACCAATTTGGCACCCGCATCATTTTCCACGGTAACAACCGCACCATCATGAAGCCCTTTGGCTTCTAACAAAGCAGGCGATGCGTACAGCGCTCCTGCTTCACTCAGTTGATGCGCTTTGTTGGTAAAGGCGCTAAACTGATGCACAGGGTTGGCTCTGTAAACCACATCGCCCTCTTTACATGTAAAGCTTAAAATGGGTTCTACTTCATCTTTACATGTAAAGGTTTGAAGCTCAAGTGCATAGCCACGGTTTTCAGTGCCATCGTTTTCAAAACGATTCGGCAAGCTATCAAATTTCTCTTTTTTAAAGCCTTTTTCACTCGGCAAATACAGCGTATAATCAATCGTCCACTCCGCTTCTAAGCCCACTGCATTGGCGATGTCATTAAGACAATAGCCTTTAAATGGCAGTGCTGCATTGGTCGGAACGACGCGTTTATTCATCGAGGTAAACGTGCCTTCTTGTTGATTAAGGGCTGGCATATCCAAATCGCCTTTACCCAAGCTGCTCAGCGTAAAGTCGCCTTTGACGTTATAACCTAGACTAAAGTTTCCTGTGGCATCGTCCAAATCACAGATCAGTGAAACACCCAGTGTGTTGGTGCGTGAAGGAATAATGAGCAGTTTAAACGCAGTAAAGCGTTCGATCAAACCTAACAGTTTCGCGATATTCTCTGCTCGTGGATGATTGAAGAGGTCTTCACCTGCGATCAAACTAAAGCTATCTTTTTTATCTAAAAGTTTGGTGATTTTCTCCACCAAATCCGCTTCTGCGCCAATGAGTTCAAGCAACGCATTGGTATCAACTTCGATCTCTTTATCCACCATTTTCGTGATGGTTTTAACAACCTCTTTCTCTTCGCCACTCTCTTCATCTTTGACCATCTCTTTAACGTCTTCTTTGACGCTCTCTTGAATGGTTTTTTTCTCTATGGTGTGGAAAGAGGCAAGATAGTCAACAACACTTTTTGGCATCGTCTCTTTGTCACCAAAAAGATCAAGAAGAAGATACGCAATCGCCTCTTCAGCGCCAATTTTATGCGTAATGCTCAGTAAGTTTTTAGAGTACGCTGAAACGATTGGGTCTGCCACAGGGTGGAAATAAA
>DBTO01000019.1:0-1385 GCA_002307095.1 Sulfurospirillum sp. UBA1314 | reverse complement strand
GGTCTGCCACAGGGTGGAAATAAAGTCCAGCACCTTTGTTCATCCCAATGGCGTTATTCATCGCATAGCCTGCATTGGGGCTGTCGGTTTTAATCGCAGTCCCAAAACTCACGACAAAATTGCTCTCAGAAACAGACTTCAAATCCCCACTGTAAAGGCTTGAGCCTCTTGTGCTTGTAAAATGTTTGAGAAAATTTTGATACGCTTTGGCATCTTCGTTCACAAGTTTAAAGCCAAATTTCTCTTTGAGTTTTTGTAAAATCAACGCTTCTTCATTGGTAATGTAACTGTCAAAAACGATGGTATCGACGTTGGTTTGCAGCAGTTTCACCACGCGTGCAAAGGCATTTTCATCTTTACATGTAACCTCGTTTTGGAAGTCAAAACCATAGCGCGCTGCGGCATGCAATGGTGCGTAGTTATGATCGCTATTCACACGGTAAATCTTAGGTTCTGGATTACTCGTACTCGTGTGTTTGACATCGTAATACAGAAGCGAACAGTCACTGCTGTGTGGGTTTGCCGCTGGGATTTTTTTCAGTTCCCACGCATTGGACGTGTATTGGAAATCTGAGCCTACAAGTGCGCCGACTGGACACACCGCCGTACACTCACCACACTGCGTACAGTCGAGTGTTTCAGCCCCACTGGCAATCCCGATGATCGACTTTTGGAGTTTATTCCACATCGCATAGGCGTCTTTTTCGGTTTTATCTTTCCATGCTTTATCAAGCTCAGCACCACCGCGAGGAACGGTTTTTAAGGCGGATTCGCCGATCATATCTTTACAGACGGTGACACAACGCTCACAGACGATACAGAGTGACGCGTCGTAATGGATTTTGCCCCACTGTTTGGTTGGGCGATGCGTATCGGCGATGCAGTGGTGTTGGCTGTCTACGCCCATGTGCAAGGTGTAGTTTTGCAGTTCACACTCACCACTTTGATCGCACACGCCACACTCTAAGGGATGGTTAATGTCGTAAATCTCCATGATCGCTCGACGCTCTTTTTCGATCTCTTCGGTTTTCGTGATGACGTTCATGCCCTCTTTAGCGCGCGCGTTACAACTGTAAGCGCGTTTACCATCAATGTCCACTAAACACAAGCGACACGCAAGCGTTGGTGAACAGTTTGTTACATAACAGAGCGCTGGGATAAAAATATCATTTCTGCGCGCAACGCCTAAAACGTACTCACCTTCTGTCGCGGTACACTGTTTTCCATCTATGGTTATTAAAACATCGCTCATTGCTCTGCCTTCACTATTTTTACTACATGGTAGGGATAGCTAGAGTCCGCTTTCGCACAGGGCATTAAAGCGATCACGCCTTTTAAACTATCGTCGCGAACAAAAGTGCGCGGATAGACCTCTTGGTTGATGG
>DBTO01000222.1 GCA_002307095.1 Sulfurospirillum sp. UBA1314 | reverse complement strand
TTCTGGAAATAATGCCATATTGCGTGCCATCATCGCCAACACATCTTACTTCAGCTGCCCTGATTTCGTCGTTTAATATAACGTCTTTGTCTTTACTCAAAAGTGTACCTCACTAAGCTTCTCCTTCATTTTTGATATTAATGCTTCTTTTGTCAAATTATACTGTGTTCTCTCGCGTCTATCACGTACTGCAACACTTTGTTCTTCTACTTCTGCGTCCCCAATGACCAAAATCATCGGTACACGCATGGTTTCAGCGTTACGAATACGTTTGTTAAGGCTCTCATTTTTTGAAGAGATCTCAACATCGATACCTTCTGCCATTAACGCATTGGCTAATGTTTTCGCATACGCTAAATGTGCATCTGAAATGGGTACGATCACAGCTTGAATTGGTGCTATAAAGAATGGGAACTCACCAGAGGTGTGCTCAATCAAAATACCAATAAAGCGCTCAAAAGAACCTAAAATCGCACGATGGAGCATTACAGGGCGCGCATGCTCGTTATTGGCATCAACATACGAGATATCAAAACGCTCAGGTAAATTAAAGTCCACTTGAATGGTACCACATTGCCATTTACGCTTAAGTGCATCGGTAATTTTGATGTCAATTTTAGGACCATAGAACGCTCCACCACCTTCATCAATGCCATAATGGATGCCATTTTCATCGAGTGCTTTTTTAAGCCCTTCCGTTGCAGCTATCCAATATTTTTCATCGCCGATTGATTTCTCAGGACGTGTGGAGATTTCCATCTCATACTTAAATCCAAATGTTTTCATAATAGAATCGACAAAACTTAAAATTTCTAAAACATTCTCTTTAATTTGATCCGGTGTACAGAAAATATGCGCATCATCTTGGGTAAATTCACGAACCCTAAAGAGCCCATGTAAGACACCACTTTTTTCATGACGATGCACCACACCGTATTCAAAAAACTTAAGGGGTAAGTCACGGTAACTTCTTACTTCACTTTGGAACACTTTAATATGTCCTAAGCAATTCATCGGCTTAATGCCGTACTCAGCCTCATCAATCACGGTAAAATACATGTTTTCACCGTAATTTTGGTAGTGACCGCTTATTTTCCATGCGTCTGATTTTAAAATCTCAGGCCCTCGTACTGGCAAGTAACCACGCTTACGGTGCGCTTTAAAGAGAAGTTGCTCTAGTTTGCTTCTTAATTTTCCACCATTAGGCAACCAAATAGGAAGACCAGCACCTACTTCATCATCAAAGGTAAAGAGCTTAAGTTCATTACCAATTTTACGGTGATCGCGCTTCTTCGCCTCTTCTATCATCGTGACATAATCTTTGAGACTCTCTTTATCTGCAAATGCTATTCCGTAGATACGTGTCAGCATTTCGCGTTTTTCATCACCGCCAAGGTAAGCACCCGCAACTTTGATGAGTTTAAAAAATCTAAGATATTTAGTATTTGGAACGTGTGGACCACGACATAAATCTTCAAAATCCCCTTGTTTATAGATGGAAACTTCGCCATCAGGAATTCTAAGCAAGACTTCTTGCTTAAGATCATCGTGTTCAAAATGTTTAATAACAGCTGCTTTAGTCGTATAAATCTTCTCAATTGGCAACTTGGCATTAGCGAGTTCCGTCATCTTTTTTTCGATCTCTTTAAGATCAGCATCGCCGATCTTTTCATTGACACGAAAATCGTAGTAAAAACCGTCTTCAATAACAGGCCCAACAAAAAATTGTGTCTCTTTATACAACGCTTTAATCGCTTGAGCCATTAAGTGTGCACAGGAGTGACGAATCACTTCAAGAGCCTCTTTAGAGTTGTCAAATAAGATTTTGTCTTCGTAAGTCTTTGAGGAGGCAACAGCAGTTTGAGTGTCGATGATAAGAGCGCCTTCTTTGTAGGCTATAACATCATTCATCATAGTAGGATCCTTTTACTTGTATGAACTCCCAAACAGACGGGAGAACAAAAAAATGGTGGTCGCGAGAGGATTCGAACCTCCGACCACTACCTTGTCGAGGTAGTGCTCTACCAACTGAGCTACGCGGCCACACCATTTAAGAGCTGAGATTATACCAAAAAAAATAAAAAATGCAACTCTTTTTGTGAAAAAACTTTTACATGTAAACCTAAAACACTTTTTTAGGCTCTCGCCATGACCGGTATAAAATCAGAATGACGCCCAAATCAATCATCACATCTGCAAAATTAAAAACAGCAAATTCAAAGCCATAATGCCAATAGAAGTAATCGACAACACCACCATGAATGAAACGGTCATAAATATTGCTCAGTGCTGCTCCTGTAATGATGCCAATAGGAAGAGAATAGGGGCGAACGACCTCTTTATGGAAAAGAAGATACATGCCAAGGGCTCCAATAAGAAGGAGTTGAATGTATTTGAGATACTCTTCTAAAAAAGCAAACATTGAGAAGGCAACACCTTTGTTATAGGTTAGGATTAAAGAAAAAAATTCTCCTTGCCAACGAAACCCCTCCAGAAAAAATGTTTTTATCAACTGGTCCGTTGAAAAGATGAAGCACATGACCACTAGAATTACGATCCATGCTCTATTCATTTAATGCACTTTTGAAAAACTTAACGGTTTTTTCCATCTGCTCTTCGAGCATTTTTTCATCTTGACCTTCAAGCAAGATACGCAATAAATTTTCAGTTCCCGAGTAGCGAATCAGTACTCTGATTTTTTTACTTTCTAATTCTGAGACGAGGGTGGAGTAGCCTTTGAGTTCATTCAAGGGGATTTTATTATCAACTTTGATATTTTGTTGAAGTTGAGGATAGAGTTCAAAAGGATTAAGCAATTGACTCACTTTTTGTTTTTCTGTGAGCATACAGTGCATAACAGAAAGTGCCGCAACTAACGCATCGCCTGTTTTGGCAAAATCAGAGAGAATGATATGCCCACTCTGTTCACCACCAAAGTTAATTCTTTCCCTATATAAGGTCTCTAAAACATTTTTATCTCCCACATCACAACGGTGAGTTTTGATACCGAATTTATGTAAATAATCCTCTAACGCTTGATTGCTCATAACCGTAACACACACACCTTTGTTAGTGAGTCTATTTTGGTGCTGTAAGAAAGTGGCAATTTTACCTAAAAGCTTATCGCCATGAATGGGATTGCCATTTTCGTCCACAACAACCAGTCTATCAGCATCTCCATCAAAGGCAAATCCCACATCTGCCCTTAGCCGTCTGACTTCTTCGCCTAACTCTTCAGGATGCAAAGCGCCACAGTTTAGATTGATATTGCTCCCATTGGGCTCATCGTTAATGATAATAACATCCGCACCAAGTTCATTGAAAATCGTAGGTGCTACTTTATACGCTGCGCCATTGGCGGTATCAAGAACAATGCGCAATCCCTTAAGCGTTAAGTTTTTAGGGAAAGAGTTTTTGATCTGAACGATGTAACGACCAATCACATCATCCACTCTTTTGGAGCGCCCAATGTCAAATTCGATTTTTTGGTTGGCTTCAATTAACGCATCATCAAAATAGATTTTTTCAATGGCCGCCTCTTCAGTTTCGCCCAGTTTATTACCAAACGAGTCAAAAAATTTGATACCATTGTCAAAATAAGGATTATGCGACGCACTAATCATAATGCCAGCGTCACAACGCATATCTTCGGTTAAAAACGCAATCGCAGGTGTGGGCATAGGACCGATTTGTCGCACATCGTACCCAACAGCCGTTAAGCCTGAAACAATGGCGTTTTCAATCATATAACCACTGCGTCTAGTATCTTTTCCCACTAAAATCTTATTGGTAATGGAGTTTTTACGAA
>DBTO01000040.1 GCA_002307095.1 Sulfurospirillum sp. UBA1314 | reverse complement strand
AAACGTTAATTGTTTCTTTACAAGAGTTTTTCGAGACTTTTGTGCTTTGTGCAAGGGATTTCCCCTTGCATTTCCTTCTATACTTCTGATTTAAAATCAATTCTGCAACACATAAAATTTTTGTCAAAAATAGCTATAATACGTTCAAATATTAGGATAAAAAATGTTTGATACCGATAAAGGTGTATGGTTATTGTGGAAGATTTTAACAGGCATCGTTTTTGTCAGTACTACAGCATTTTTTATATCTTCCCATGGAATTACATTAGAATTCAACCTGATTGAAAGTAAAAAGATTAATGTTGAGCTATTTCGTTTTTTGCCTGATCATTTTGGGGCAACATTATGGTTCCCAAGTGTAGACGGAGAGAAAAGACCTGAACTAGGAGACTTTCAGTCCATAGGCGATTGGAGAAAAACTGGAGTATTAGAATTTGTAAATCCAGGCGAGCCCGTAAAATTAGTCATAAGCGACTCTAATCAAAATGTGGTTTATGAGGCTATGCCTGCAGGTGGTTATACAAGTACTGATACAAAAAGAGATTTGATACGCTATGAAGAGGGGCGCAACCCTTTTCAATTTTCTTGGCCACCCTATGATGGTAAACGTTTTCTATTACATTCTGGTTTTAACAAATTACAAATAACGATTTTAGAAGTCGGAAAATCATTGGTAGGAGAAAAGGTGACTTTATATATTAGTCCACCTCTTGGTTTTAAACATTCTTCAAATGAGTTATTTTACCGATATCTATGGTTTTTTCATGCATGGCCAGTGTATGTATTTATTTTGTCAATTTTTTATCTTATTTTACTTTATAGAAAAAGTGTTATAGCAAAAAAATCAAAAGAAAAATAGGGAGCTGAGTTAAATTTTTATTATCTAACCATTTTAAAAAATAAATTCTACTCACACTCAATACTCCGCCAACTCTTTCATCAATCCTTGAACATCATTTTTATCAAAAAAGAGGTTAAACTCTAACTCTTTTGCAAACGCTTTGAGTAGTGCAATTTTTTTCGTTTGGCGCTCATCGGGGTTCTCGATGCGTGAAAGCTCTGTGTGGAGTCGTTGCCTATACATCTCTCGAATCTCTTCTTGTTTTTGGGGGCTTGGTTTTGGCTTGGTGCGTGGTTTGAGCCAAAAATAAAAAGCAACAAAAGCACTGCTAAGAATAAGAATTTGAGGAAGAAAATCCATAACTAACCTTTATATGTAAAATGAGTTCATAGTATATCCAATCAAACGTGATAACATTTAGACTTTTTCATCACTTTTGTGTAGAATGGTGATTGAAATCCCAATGGAGCGCTCACTGTATGCTAAACACACCACTTTTGAACGATAGGGTATGAGTCATTCTACAAGGCCATCTCATGGTCATCATTCTTCACCAAAATTAGCACTTTTTGCAGCGTGCGGAGCTGGGGTGATGTGGGGAACGGGTGCGCTTGTTGTCAACGTGCTTGTCGCCAAATACGGCTTTACCCCTGAAAACATCTCTTTTTGGCGCTTTTTCATAGGTGCCGTTATTCTTGTCGTAGTTTTTGGTCGTAGCATTGCGTGGAACAGGTTAAAGCCATTATGGCTTACGGTGCTACTCAGTGGTGTTGCGATGGCTGGGTATGTCTTGCTTTGGTTCCTTGGCATTGAAAAAATAGGTGCGTCCATCCCAACACTGATTGCACTTTGTTTGCCACCTGTTATCGTCACGCTGATTGCAATCATTCGGGGTCATGAAAAAGCAGATACACCGTTGCTTTTGGTGCTTTTGGGCGCTATCAGTGGAACGATTTTGATCATTGCGAGTCATGCTAGCCCAACGAAAGGTATTGATGGGTACAACACCTTGCTTGGTATTGTCTTTTCGATTGGTTCGGCACTTTTGTATGCGGGTTTTTCCATGATCAGTGGGCGCATTTCAAGTGCCCTTGGTGCAGGCGCTGCTACGGCATGTTTGAGTGTTGTTGCGGCAGCCGTCATGAGCTTGTTTGCATTTAATCAGCCACTGATTTGGCCTGCCGATATACCACTTCAAGTCTGGTTTTTGTATCTGGGTGTCGTCACAGCAGCCCTTGCTTTGCTTGCGTTTAGTTGGGGTGCGGCACGATTAAAACCCACGGTACTTACAGTAGCCACACTGCTCGAACCACTGACGGCTGTGATACTTTCCGCGCTCTTTTTGGATGAGCACTTAAGTATTTTGCAATGGATAGGTGGCATTCTCTTACTTCTTAGTATTTGGGTGCTTGGGAAGCGAAAATAACCACGACTTTGAATGAACGTTTTTAAAAGTGATGCGTATAAACCATCATTTCTTAAACCACTTTTGTGTAAAATCTCTTAAACTAACACAAAGAGGAAATCATGCACTTTACAACTCCCCTTAAAAGCAATAGCACTAAAATTATGCTGATCGGCAGTGGCGAACTGGGCAAAGAGGTCGTTATCGAAGCCTCCCGTCTTGGCATTGAAACCGTAGCGGTCGATTCGTATCCGCAGGCACCTGCGCACCTTGTGGCAAATCGAAGTTATGTGATCAATATGAAAAACAAAGAGGAGCTTTTAGAGGTGATTCGCCGTGAAAAGCCGACGTTCATCTTGCCTGAGGTTGAAGCACTCAGCATCGAAGCACTCATTGAGGCGGAGAAAGAGGGTTTTTGTGTGATTCCAAATGCGGACGCGGTAAAAAAGACGATGAACCGTAAAAACATTCGCGAGTTTGCTGCTGAAACATTGGGCTTAAAAACCAGTGGCTATGTCTTTGTTAAAACGCTTGAAGCATTGCAAGAAGCGACGAAAGTGCTAG
>DBTO01000295.1 GCA_002307095.1 Sulfurospirillum sp. UBA1314 | reverse complement strand
AAATAGGGGTAGGAACGCTTTTAGACTTGGCGCTCCTTCTGCCATATTCGTATGAAAACACCACCCTCACACCATCGCCTCTTTTGGAGCAGATCAATACCTTACATGTAAAGGTTATTTTGCTTAAACAAAGCCCGAAAGTCTTTCAGATCGTCTTTGATGTGGGAGCGTGGAATGCGCATCTTGATGGCGTCATTTTTGCCGCAAAACCGTACCATAAAGCGCTGTTTAAAGTAGGGAATGAGTTGTATATTCACGGAAAAGTGAGTTACAATAATGGTCGTTTGCAGATGGTACAACCCAAAATCGTCACAGCGATCAACACGCTCATCCCCAAATACAAAACACCGCTGCAAAACAAAACCGTGATAGAGTTGATGACACGCTTTTTGAACCTTGAATCACTCTTAAACGAAGGCTTACATGTAAACGAAGCTCAGATACTTTTAAGCTTGCACCGACCTAGTGCCAAAGAGGCAAGTGCGTTCAGCAGTTTTGGCTACTCGGAATCCATCTTGAATGTCCTCAAATATGTCGAGATTCATAACTATCTGAAAAAACTCTCAGGCAAAAAAGTGACATTTCCATCATGCGCCAAACTGGATGGTGATGAAACGCCTTTTATCGCTTCGCTTCCGTTTACGTTGACCGCCGATCAGCAGAAGGTCATCGCTGAAATCAAGCGCGATTTTTTAGGTGATAATGCAGCCAAGCGCGTCATCATGGGCGATGTCGGGTGTGGTAAAACGATGGTCATCTTAGCTTCGGTGATGATGAGTTACCCCCAAAAAGCCATTTTGATGGCACCTACGACCGTGCTTGCTAACCAACTGTTTGAAGAAGCCGTGAAGTTTTTGCCTTTACATGTAAAGAGTGTTTTGGTCACGCAAGAGGCGGACAGCAAGGAAAATTTGGCTGATTTTGACTTCATCATAGGCACACACGCTCTGCTGTACCGTGAACTTCCAACATGTGCGCTCGTGATGGTTGATGAACAGCACCGTTTTGGTACCAAACAGCGCGCACTGCTCTCTGCACTTGTTTCAAAACAGGCGTGGCATCCGCACTATTTGCAGTTTTCCGCCACACCGATTCCTAGAACGCTGAGTATGATTCAGTCTTCGTTGGTTGATTTTTCATTCATTAAAATGCTCCCTTTTCCCAAAGACATTACGACCCAAGTGATCGCCAAAAAAGATTTTAAAGCGTTGGTAGAGCATTTGCGTGCTGAAATTGCCCAAAAGCATCAGTGCATCATCGTCTATCCACTGGTGGAAGAGAGTGAAATGGTCAATTATCAATCCATCGATGAAGGGCGCGGCTTTTGGGAGAAAAATTTTGAGGGCGTTTTTGTGACGTATGGCAAAGATAAAAACAAAGAAGAGATCTTAAAAACCTTCAAAGAAGAGGGCAATCTGCTTATCTCAACCACGGTTGTCGAAGTGGGCATTTCGCTTCCCAATCTCTCGACCATCGTCATCGTAGGCGCAGAACGCCTCGGACTTGCGAGTTTGCATCAGCTTCGTGGGCGTGTGAGTCGAAACGGTCTCAAAGGCTACTGTTTCCTCTACACGAATCTTGCCAAGAGCGAAAGACTGGAGAAATTTTCTCAAACACTCGATGGCTTTGAGATCGCCGAGCTAGACTTGGCGTATCGTCAAGGTGGCGATGTGGTGGAGGGGAGCATTCAAAGTGGGAAGAAATTGGTTTGGTTTGATATGGTTGGCGATGAAGAGATTTTAAAAGAGGCAAAAGCGAGGATTGAAGCGTCGCCAAGAGAGCAACGCTCTCTTGGTGTGTAACCCTTAATACAATCCGAATCTTCCATCGGTTTTTTTATACATCACGCGGAATTTGTCTTCCATGTCGTGAAAAACGATGAACTGTTTGTCACTTGCTTTAAGCTCATTCATCGCATCTTCGACTTCAACAGGTTTGTAGCTGTCAAGGCGAATTGGTACGATCTCATCGTCGCTTCCTTCACTGTTTTCTTCGACAACGACGGGCTCTTCTGCTTTATAATTGGTAATTTTATCATGGTGGCGACGTAAAACTTTTTTAGCTCTCTCAACGGCGAGATCGACCGCAGCATAGACATCTTTGTCTTTTTGTTGAATGACAACTGTGTTTTTATGCGCCATGTTAATCGCAAACTCGACATTGAAGCCTTTTTTGCCGTTTTTCTCATCGGCAGCAATCACAGTACGCACAGAGATAATGTCCAAATTGTATTTGCCAAGAGCGTCAACAGCTCCATCAACATAAGCCTTGATCGGCTCCGTCAAATCAAATTGTTTACCTACGATACTGGTGTTCATCTTGTCTCCTTTTCCTTCCCTTTTTCAAGGGTTTGTAGAGTCAGTATAACAAATAAAACCTTAAATGAAAAGGAGAATTTGAGGCTTGTTTTATGGCTTTTGGATGGTGCGACGATGCAAGCGAATAGGCTCTGTGGAGATGTTGTTGTCGGGGGTTGTCTCGACAATGGTGTCGATGATAACGGTAAGATTTGAGTCATTTGTATCGATATTACTTGTTGTCGTTGTTCCACTCGGTGTTTGGCATCCAGCAGGAAGATTTCTTCCTAAATAATAAAGTGAAATGTTAATATCAAATAGAGCGTTGGTTCCTGTATTGGGGTATTGTGCATTAATAGTGTTAAGGCAATTGTTAGAAAAATTATGTGCAGAAATAGCCAAAAGAGCATACTCTG
>DBTO01000179.1:2402-10915 GCA_002307095.1 Sulfurospirillum sp. UBA1314 | reverse complement strand
GTGACCCTTTTTAGTGAATTTTTTGCCAAAATTATTGCCTTTGGTTTTGATGACGAAACTGTTGCACTCTCAGCTCCTTTTGTTGCAATCAATTTTTACTATCTTCCGCTCATCTTTTGTGTCACCCTTTTTGGCTCACTGCTGCAATACAAACACCATTTTGCCGTTTCAGCGTTTTCAACAGCACTCCTTAACATTGGAATGATTGGAGCTCTCCTTCTTTTTCAAGGCTATGATCGGAAAACGATTGTTTATGCCTTAAGTTATGGAGTTTTAGTGGGGGGCATTTTACAAGTCATTGCCCATCTTTTCGCCCTAAAAAAAGAGCGCTTTTTTAAATTCTTAGCCCTTGGCTTTAAATACCGCCATAAAAGAGATAAAGCGTTAGAAGAGAGTAACAAAAGCTTTAACCGCTCTTTTTGGCACTCAGTCATTGGCAATTCAACACCGCAAATTGTCTCGTTTGTTGACACAACGCTGGCAAGCTTTTTAGTTACGGGAAGCATCAGTTATCTCTACTATGGAAACCGTATTTTTCAACTTCCTCTGGCTCTTTTTGCCATTGCTCTGACCACAGGTATTTTTCCAAGAATCAGCCGATTGATGAAAGCCAATAAAGATGAAGAGGCGTCGAGTTTACTCTCACAAGGCTTTTGGATTTTAGCATTTTTGCTTACCACTTCAACCTTGGGCGGTTTTATGCTCAGTGATGAGATCGTTACATTACTATTTGAACATGGTTCTTTTTCGAGAGAAGATACTGTAAATACGGGGTTTGTCTTGGCAATGTACATGATAGGACTTATCCCTTTTGGCTTGGCTAAACTCTTCTCGTTATGGCTCTATGCAGGCATGAGGCAAAAAGAGGCAGCGGTTATTGCGATGTATTCGCTTATCGCCAATCTCATCTTTTCCTTTAGCCTCATCAAGCCCATGGGAGCAGCGGGACTTGCCCTTGCGGGATCACTTTCAGCGTTTGTTCTGCTCTTCTTTACCCTGCGTTCATTTGGACTAGGAAAGTTTTTTGCTATACTATATAGTAAAAAATCAATCATTTTAGTCATATTGCTCATCGTCGAATGGGGTGTATTACACTATGCGAAGGAACTTATACATGTTTATTTATGATTCGGTACAGAAGAAAAAAGTACCGTTTATCCCCCTTAAAGAGAACGAAGTTAAAATCTATGTCTGCGGTCCAACCGTGTATGATGATGCTCATTTAGGACACGCTAGAAGTGCGATTGCCTTTGATCTTTTACGTCGCGTGTTTGTCGCCCTTGGGTATCGTGTCACGTTTGTTAAAAATTTTACCGACATTGATGATAAGATCATCACTAAAATGAATGAGAATGGCAAGTCGCTTGAAGAGATCACTTCGTTTTATATTGAGCGCTATAAAAACGAGATGCACGCTTTACATGTAAACGATGCGGACATTGAGCCAAAGGCGACGGAGACGATTGCGGAGATCATTTCGTTCGTCACTTCAATGCTGGATAAAAAAGTCGCATATGCGACGAGTGATGGTATCTATTTCAATACTGCAAAAGACGCTAAATACCTCTCATTAAGCCACCGAATCATTGAAGAAGACGCGAGTCAATCACGCGTTGAGCAAAAAGAAGAGAAAAAAGATCAAAAAGATTTTGCTTTGTGGAAATTCTCCAAAGTGAATGAACCAAGTTACCCTGCTCCCTTTGGTGTGGGGCGTCCTGGCTGGCACATTGAGTGTTCAGCGATGATCGAAAAGCATCTAGCCAGCAGTGGCGATTACCAGATCGATATTCACGCAGGAGGAGCCGATCTTCTCTTTCCTCATCATGAAAATGAAGCAGCGCAAACCAGATGCAAAAGCGATCAAGAACTCGCCAAATACTGGATGCACAATGGCTTTGTAACGATCAGTGGCGAAAAGATGAGCAAATCTTTGGGCAATAGTTTTTTTTTAAAAGACGCACTTGCGATTTACAGCGGTGAAGTGCTTCGTTTTTACTTGCTGGCGACGCATTATCGTGCCAACTTTAACTTTGCCGAAGAGGATCTTTTAAACACCAAAAAACGTCTTGATAAACTGTATCGTCTGAAAAAAAGAGTCTTTGAAACCACTCCAAGTGAAGTTTCTACGAGTTTTAAAGAGGCGATGCTTGAATCTTTAAGCGATGATCTCAACATTTCAAAAGCATTGGCGAGTTTAGATGAGATGATCTCTTCTACCAACGAGACACTCGATACCAATCCCAAAGATAAAGCGTTAAAAGCGACCACACATGCCAATTTACAGTGGATTGAATCACTCTTAGGCATTGGGCTTTACGATCCTTACCTATATTTTCAAATGGGGGTGAGTGAGGCAGAAAAAGCGGAGGTTGAAGCGTTGATTGAGCAACGCATGATTGCTAAAAAAGCCAAGGATTTTACTAAGGCGGATGAAATTCGTACCCTTTTGGAGGCTAAACAGATCCAACTCATGGACACAGCCAATGGAACGCAATGGGAAAAGGGAAACTAAATGCTGGGCATTAAAGGTGTTTTATCGCGATTCTTTCCCTTTTTTAAAGACTATATTCCCTATTTTCTTTTAGCCATTTTTGGAATGCTGCTCTCTAGTGGAGGAACAGCCTATTCAGCGTATCTGGTAAAGCCTCTTTTGGATGAAATTTTCATCGCTAAAGATAAAGAGATGCTTCAACTCTTACCCTACGCCATCATCGCTGTATACGCACTCAAAGAGGCAGGACGCTACACGCAAGCGTACTATACAGCATATATCGGACAAGATATTATTAAACGCTTTCGTGACATGATTTTAGGCAATCTTCTAAAGCTTGATCTCTCCTTTTTCCATGAGTATCGAACGGGTGAACTCATCAGTCGCAATACGAATGACGTTGAACGTGTTCGAACCGTTGTCTCCAATCTTATTCCTGAATTTATTAGAGAAACATTGACTATTTTTGGTTTAGTTGGGGTGGTCATCTACCAAAGCTCGGAACTTGCTTTTTACTCTTTAATTATTATGCCTCTAGCCGTTTATCCTCTCAGCGTGCTTTCTAAAAAAATGAAAAAAGTCTCACGTCAGTCGCAAGAAAAAGTCTCGGACATTACGGCAAAACTGAGTGAAATTTTTAATAATATTGAGATCATTCAAGCCAATAATGCACAAGCCTATGAGCATGAACTCTTCAAAAAAGACAATGAACGCTACTTCAAACTTACAATGAAATCGGTCAAGGTCAATGAACTGGTCAGTCCTGTGATGGAGACTTTAGGTTCCATTGGCGTTGCAGTTGTAATTATCGTGGGAGGTCGTGAAGTCATCGAAGGGGCTATGAGTGTGGGTGCTTTCTTCTCTTTTCTCACTGCTCTTTTTATGCTTTATACTCCGATTAAACGCATCTCAGGTCTTTACAATAAAATGCAAGACGCCATTGTCGCAAGCGAGCGCATCTTTTTCTTGCTCGATCAACAACCTTCTATCACCAGTGGTGAAGAGAAAATTCCTTCAAAAATTGATACGATCTCTTTTGAACATCTTTCCCTTTCATACGGTGAAAAACAGGCTTTAAATGATGTCAATCTTGAGGCAAAAGCGGGTGAAATGATTGCGCTGATTGGTGATAGTGGTGGTGGAAAAAGCTCACTCATGAATATGCTCATGCGCTTTTATGACCCAAGTGGTGGTAGTATTAAGATCAATGGGATTGATTTAAGAGCGTTCAATCTGCACGATCTTCGTCATAACATTGCGATGGTCACGCAACGTGTTTACATCTTTCATGACACCATTGCAGCGAACGTGGCATATGGCAAAGAGATCGATGAAAGCAGAGTGATTGATTCGCTTCAAAAAGCCAATGCGTATGAGTTTGTACAAAATCTTTCTTTAGGCATTCATACTCATTTGGATGAATTTGGAACCAACCTTTCAGGCGGACAGCGTCAACGCATCGCCATTGCGCGTGCCATTTATACCAATCCTCAAGTGCTTATTTTAGATGAAGCCACCTCGGCTCTTGATTCGCACAGTGAGCAAAAGATCACCGAAGCGATTGAAAATCTCATTCAAGACAAGATTACCTTTGTCATTGCGCACCGTCTGAGTACGATTAAAAAAGCCGATAAAATTGCCCTTCTAAAACATGGCAATATCTGCGCCATTGGGAGCGATGAAGAGCTTCTCGCCAACTCCAAAGAGTATCTTAAACTCAAAGGTCTGCAACACTAAAACTGCCTAAAATCAACCATCTTTTATCTTTAATGGAGTATAATCGCGTACTTAATATTGAAGGAAATAGAAGATGTTTGATTGTTATGGTCTGATGAAAAAATTTATGTTTAACTTCTCTCCAGAAAATGCACACCATATGGCAGAATTTTTCTTTAAAAACGGTGCAAATTTTACCCCTTTTATACTTTCTCCTTTAGCCGAGCAATTTTTCATCCACGATAAACGCCTTGAACAACACCTTTTTGGTAAAACCTTTCTCAATCCACTTGGTCTTGGCGCAGGATTTGATAAAAATGCGACAATGATTAAAATGCTCACTGCTCTTGGTTTTGGACATATTGAGTACGGCACGATTACCCCTGAGCCCCAAAGTGGCAATGCAAAACCACGACTGTTTCGCTATGTCGAGCAAGAGTCCATCCAAAATGCGATGGGATTTAACAACGAGGGCATGTACAAAGTGGGCAAGCGTCTTGAAGATATTTACCCTTTTGTAACACCTTTGGGGGCGAACATTGGAAAAAATAAAACGACGACGGTTGAAAATGCGCTTAAAGATTACGAAAAATTGATCAAGCGTTTTAAAGATTTGAGTGATTATTTGGTCATCAATATCTCTTCGCCCAACACGCCTGGTCTTCGAGATTTACAAAATGAGCAGTTTATTCAAGATCTTTTTGTGATGGCAAAAGAGCTTACATGTAAACCCGTTTTACTTAAGATTGCGCCTGATCTTGCGACAGATGAAGCTTTACATGTAAGCTCTGTCGCACTGCAGAATGGTGCTGCTGGTATCGTGGCAACGAACACAACGATCGACTACACGTTGCTTCCTAATGCTAAAGATTTTGGTGGTATTAGCGGTAAAGTGTTGTGTGAAAAAAGTTTTGCAATGTTTGAAGCACTTGCCAAAGAGTTTTACGGTAAAACAACTCTTATTTCCGTCGGTGGTATTGACTCAGCTGATGAAGCGTATCGCAGATTGAAAGCGGGAGCGAGTTTGATTCAAGTCTACACCGCCTTTATTTTCAAAGGTCCTGCTTTAATGAAAGCGATCAATTTAGGTATTTTAGAGCGTATGGAAAGAGATGGATTTAGTCATATTAACGAAGTTATAGGAAGCGATAGGAGATGATAACGTATGAAAAAAGCAGTACTATTTTTAACATTTTTAGGAGCATTGATGGCTAATTCACTTCCTGAGCACTTTACCAAAACCTTGGAAAATGGTCTCCAAATTGTGGTCATCCCGATGCACAACAAGAGTGATGTCATCACCACAGATATTTTTTACAAAGTTGGTAGTGGAAATGAAATTATGGGAAAAAGTGGCATTGCCCACATGTTGGAGCATCTCAATTTTAAATCAACTAAAAATCTTAAAACAGGCGAATTTGACGAAATTGTCAAAGGATTTGGTGGTGTAAATAATGCCTCCACGGGGTTTGATTCAACGCATTACTACATCAAAAGTTCCTCAAAAAACTTACCAAAATCGTTAGAGCTTTTTGCAGAGTTGATGCAAAATCTCAAACTAACCGATGAAGAGTTTCAACCTGAACGCAATGTCGTCCTTGAAGAGCGCCTTTGGAGAACCGATAACTCTCCGATTGGGTATCTCTACTTCAGACTTTTTAACAATGCCTTTACCTATCATCCGTATCACTGGACACCGATAGGGTTTATCAATGACATTAAAAATTGGAGCATCGAAGACATTCGTAGTTTTCATGCAAAATATTATCAACCTTCCAACGCTATCGTCGTTGTCGCAGGCGATATTGAACCTAAAGAGGTTTTTAGCAATGTTCAGAAGTATTTTGGTGAGATTAAAAACACCACGTCTATTCCAGCAGCACATCATCAAGTTGAACCACAACAAGATGGTGCCAAGCGTGTAATGATTAAAAAAGAGAGTGAAGTAGAGATGGTAGCGATTGCGTACAAAATCCCTAACTTCGCGCACGAGGATCAAGTGGCACTTTCGGCTTTAAGCGAGCTTTTAAGCAGTGGCAAGAGCAGCAAACTCCACCGAATTTTGGTCGACGAGAAAAAACTGGTCAACCAAATCTACGGCTATGCGATGGAAGCGAAAGATCCTTCGCTCTTCTTGTTTTTAGCCATTTGTAACCCTGGGGTTAAGGCAGAGAGTGTTGAAACAGAGATTTTAAAAATTATTGAGAGTCTGAAAAAAGGCGATGTGAGTGATCGAGATATTGAAAAAATTAAGATCAACACGAAAGCCGATTTTATTCATAATTTGGAGAGTTCCAGTGAGCTTGCAACGTTATTTGGTTCTTACTATGTTAAGGGAGATATCACGCCATTGACATCGTATGAAGAGCGTATCAATGCCCTTAAAAAAGAAGATATCATCAAGGCTGTTAACACTTATTTGGTTCCACAATCATCTACTACTGTTATATTAAGAAAGGATTACTAACATGCAACAGGCATTACAAGGAGCGATGACCGCGCTTATCACACCGTTTAAAAATGGAAAACTCGATGAAGTTCAATATGCAAAATTAATAGAAAGACAGATAAAAAATGGGATCGATGTCGTTGTTCCTGTAGGCACAACGGGGGAGAGTGCAACGCTTGACCATGATGAACATCGTCGCTGTATCGAAATAGCCGTTGATGTCTGTTCCAACAGCGATGTCAAAGTGCTTGCAGGGGCTGGAAGCAATGCAACGCATGAAGCGATTGGTTTAGCCAAATTTGCGCAAGCCCATGGCGCACACGGCATTCTCTCTGTCACACCTTACTATAACAAACCAACACAAGAGGGGCTCTTTCAGCACTATAAAGCTATCTCTTGCTCTGTAGATATTCCTGTGCTTTTGTACAATGTCCCTGGACGTACAGGCTGTGACTTGTTGCCCGATACTATCTTTAGACTTTTTGAGGCATGCCCCAATATTTACGGCGTAAAAGAAGCCACTGGTTCGATTGATCGTTGTGTTGATTTGCTCGCACACCAACCTAAACTTTCTGTTTTTAGTGGGGAAGATGCGATTAACTACCCTATTTTGTCTAATGGTGGATCGGGCGTTATTTCGGTGACTTCAAACATCTTGCCTGATCAAATTGCAGAGCTAACCCATTTGGCACTTAAAGGTGATTTTCACGGGGCAAAAGCGATCAATGATTCACTCTATGAGATTAATAAAACACTTTTCTGTGAGAGTAACCCTATTCCCATCAAAGCTGCGATGTACATTGCAGGATTATTGGAGAGTTTAGAGTATCGCTTACCTCTGTGTGCGCCAAGCAACGAAAATATGAAACGTATTGAAAATACGCTCAAAAAATATACGATCAAAGGATTTTAATGAAGGGAAAAACACTTGTCATTAGTGGCGGTACCAGAGGTATCGGACAAGCTATTGTGTATGAATTTGCCAGAGCGGGTGTGAATATTGCATTTACGTATAACTCCAATGAAGAGATTGCGATTGCACAAGTCAAAGATTTGGAGGCGAATTATGGCATTAAAGCCAGAGCGTATGCTCTGAATATCTTAGAGCCAGAGACTTATAAAGACCTCTTTTTAGAGATCGATAAAGAGTTTGATCGTGTGGATTATTTTATCTCTAATGCCATCATCTCGGGTCGCCCAGTGGTAGGTGGATACACAAAGTTTATGAAACTCAAACCTCGTGGTATCAACAACATTTTCACCGCAACCGTCAACGCTTTTGTTGTAGGAGCACAAGAATCCGCCAAACGTATGGAAAAAGTGGGTGGTGGAAGCATTATCTCTCTCTCGTCTACTGGAAATCTTGTCTACATCGAAAACTATGCAGGTCATGGTACCGCCAAAGCAGCGGTTGAGACGATGGTACGTTACGCAGCAGCAGAACTAGGCTGTAAGGGCATTCGTGTCAATGCCGTCAGTGGCGGTCCTATCGAAACCGATGCGTTGCGAGCGTTTACCAACTACGAAGAGGTACGTGATGTTACCGCAAAACTCTCGCCTTTGGGACGTATGGGTCAACCTCAAGACCTTGCAGGGGCGTGTCTGTTTCTCTGTTCTGAGAAAGCTTCGTGGATCACAGGTCATACCATGCTCATTGATGGTGGAACGACATTTAAATGATGAACCTACCCAACGCACTTGCAAGCATGAGAATCGCCTTAGCTCCCCTTATGTTTATTTTTTTAGTGAATCGCGATTTGAGTATCTTTTCAGGTTTACATGTAAGCTGGTTGGACTACTTTGCCGCGCTTATTTTTGTCATTGCTAGTGCAACAGACTTTTTTGATGGCTACATCG
>DBTO01000179.1:0-2152 GCA_002307095.1 Sulfurospirillum sp. UBA1314 | reverse complement strand
ACTTTTTTGATGGCTACATCGCACGTAATTGGAACCAAAAAACACAACTGGGTGCCATTCTTGACCCACTTGCCGATAAAATGCTCACCCTAGCTGCTTTTTTAGGGCTTATGATGATTGATCGAGCTAATCCTTGGGCAATTTTTCTCATCCTGACGCGTGAATTTTTCATCACGGGACTTCGTGTAGCTGCGATGGGCGAAGGCAAAGATATTGCAGCCAGTATGGCTGGAAAAGTCAAAACCGTTCTTCAGATGATCGCCATTGGCTTTTTAATGATGAACTGGCCATATGCAAACCTTCTTTTATGGGCAGCTGTGGCACTCACACTTTATTCTGGCTATGAATACATCATCGGCTATACCACAAAAGAGAGCCACTGATGGGAACATTGACCTCCATTCTGGTGCTCTCGTTTCTGATTTTTTTTCATGAATTGGGTCACTTTTTAGCTGCGCGTTTTTTTGGCGTGCATGTTGAAGTTTTCAGCATCGGATTTGGCAAAAAAATCTTCTCAAAAGTGGTGGGGAAAACGGAGTATTGCCTTTCGCTCATTCCTCTGGGTGGGTATGTGCAGATGAAAGGGCAAGACGATCGCGATTCGAATAAAGTCAGTTATGACGCAGATAGCTACACGACTAAAACGCCGTGGAAGCGTATCATCATCCTTTTTGCAGGACCTTTTGCAAACTTTTTACTCGCCTTTTTGCTTTTTATCGCCATCGGTTCCATGGGTGTTACCAAGTTTGCTCCGATTATTGGCAAAATCAGCCCCAATTCACCCGCACTTGAAGCAGGTCTTACTGAAAATGATCGCATCGTGATGATCAATGGCACACTTATTGAAAGCTGGGATGAAGTGAGTCAGCTGATTCAAGAGAGCACCGACAAAGTTGAAGTCAAAATCGAGCGTTTGGGCAGTGTCCAAACCCTTCTTTTAAGCCCTAAAATCAACGAATACCAAAACATGTTTGGCGAGACAAAACAGAAAAAGATGATCGGCATTGCACCCAGTGGTAAGACCATGGAAGTGGTCTATGGCATCAGCGAGCTTCCCAGTTTTGCATGGCAGCAGACGGTTAAATCAACCACGCTCATTTTGACCAGTCTTCAAAAATTGATCGAAGGCGTTGTTTCACCTAAAGAGTTAGGTGGCATCATCTCCATCGTTCAAGTCACATCCGAAGCGAGCGAAGCAGGTCTTGTAGCACTTTTTGCGTTGACAGCACTCATTTCAGTTAACCTTGGCGTACTCAATCTTCTTCCGATTCCTGCCCTTGATGGCGGACACATTATGTTTAATGCGTACGAATTACTGACCCAAAAAGCACCCAATGCACGTGTGCTCACAACCATGACCACTGCGGGATGGCTGTTGCTTTTAAGCTTGATGGCACTCAGCATTTTTAATGATATTTACAGGCTAACCAATGGAAACTAACCCTTTTGTTACCACACTGGATGCAATTCTCACACGCGTTGAAAAAGCGCGTTTGAGCGTAAGCGGTCACCACATTGTGAAAATCGTAGCGGCCAGTAAAAGTGCCGATCCTTCGATGATCGAAGCGATGTACAACGCAGGGCAACGCTGTTTTGGTGAAAACAAAATCCAAGACATGAGCGATAAAGTACACGCCCTCGAACATCTCCCTCTTGAGTGGCATTTTATCGGACGTTTGCAAACCAATAAAATCAATCAACTCATCGACCTAGACCCTTCGTTGATGCACTCATTAAGCTCACTCGAACTCGCCCAAGAGATCGACAAACGTTTACATGTAAAACATAAAACGATGAACGTTCTGCTTCAGATCAACAGCGCATATGAAGAGCAAAAAGCAGGTGTATTACCGGAAGAGGCGCTCGAAGTGTATGAGCAAATCAGTCTTACATGTAAGAACCTTCACCTCAAAGGGGTGATGAGCATCGGTGCGCACAGCGAAGAGAGTGCCATCATTCAAAAGAGTTTTGAAACCACGCACAAAATTTTTGAATCACTCCAAAGTCGTGGAGCCAAGTACTGTTCAATGGGTATGAGTGGGGATTTTGAGCAAGCGATTGCGTGTGGATCCAATATGATTCGTTTAGGTTCTATTTTATTTAAATAACGCTTTAGCAAAGCCCCAAAAATGGGGCTTTGCTCTTTACATGT
>DBTO01000257.1:11634-14224 GCA_002307095.1 Sulfurospirillum sp. UBA1314 | reverse complement strand
TGAATGAAAGAGCAAAGTTAGGGGTTCCTCCTTTACCTCTTGATGCCAAAAAGACGGCCGAGGTTGTTGAACTTTTAAAAAAAGAAGAGGGTGACCAAGCTTTTTTAAGAGATCTATTGGCAAACCGTGTTCCTCCTGGCGTTGATGAAGCAGCGTATGTTAAAGCGGCTTTTTTGAATGATGTGGCACAAAAAAAGGTTACATGTAAAGCAATTTCTCCTGTTTATGCCATTGAATTGTTGGGCACTATGTTTGGTGGGTACAATGTTCAACCTCTCGTTGATGCGCTGAGTTCAAAAGACGATGCCGTAGCGCGTGCCGCCTGTAATGCACTTAAGCATACTGTACTCGTTTATGGCTCCTTTAACGATATTGAAGAACTCTGCAAAACTAACACGTATGCGAAAGAGGTCATGACGTCATGGGCAAATGCAGAGTGGTTTACCAATAAACCCTCCATTGCTGAAAAAATCACAGTGGCTGTTTTAAAAGTAGCCGGTGAAACCAATACGGATGATCTCAGTCCTGCTAGTGAAGCGTTTACTCGAAGTGACATTCCTCTTCATGCCAATGCGATGTTGGTTAAAAGGCTTCCAGGTTCCATCGAAAAGATCAAAGAGCTCATCGCAAAAGGCTATGAAGTCGCGTATGTGGGCGATGTTGTAGGAACAGGAAGCAGTCGAAAGTCTGGCATTAACTCGATTCAATGGTTTATGGGGCGTGAAATCCCCAATGTTCCCAATAAAAAAACAGGTGGTTTGATTTTAGGATCGACTATCGCACCTATTTTCTTCAACACCGCCGAAGACAGTGGCGCACTTCCGATTGAAGTTAACGTAGAAGGCTTGGAAACAGGCGATTTGATTGATGTCTATCCACTTGAGGGAAAAATCGAAAAAAATGGCAAAGTGGTTGCAACGTTTAAACTCTCTCCCAATACCTTAGCGGATGAATACCGTGCCGGTGGACGTATTCCGCTTATCATTGGTCGTGGACTGACGACAAAAGCACGCGCGAGCCTTGGTATGGGTGCTGAAACTATTTTTGCCAAACCAGAACAACCTGAAGAACAAAAAGATGTTGGTTACACATTGGCTCAAAAAATGGTTGGGCGAGCATGTGGCGTAGAAGGTGTTCGAGCAGGTATGTATGTGGAACCGCACACCCTAACCGTTGGTAGTCAAGATACCACAGGTCCAATGACCAGAGATGAGATCAAAGAGCTTGCTGCACTTGGCTTTAGTGCCGATCTTGTGATGCAAAGTTTTTGCCACACGGCGGCTTACCCCAAACCCAGTGACGTCAAACTTCACCATACGCTTCCAGCATTTATCACTTCACGTTCAGGTGTGAGTCTCAATGCAGGCGATGGTGTTATCCACTCATGGTTGAACCGTATGGTGCTTCCAGACACTGTAGGAACGGGTGGAGATAGTCATACACGTTTCCCGATTGGTATCTCTTTTCCTGCAGGTTCAGGTCTTGTTGCCTTTGCCGCCGTTACTGGAAGTATGCCTCTTAATATGCCTGAATCGGTTTTGGTACGTTTTAAAGGTGAAATGCAACCGGGTATCACACTTCGTGATCTTGTCAATGCGATTCCTTACTATGCGATCAAAAAAGGGCTTTTAACCGTTCCTAAGAAAAACAAAAAGAACATCTTTGCAGGAAAAATCCTTGAAATCGAAGGCCTTCCAAAACTCAAAGTTGAGCAAGCGTTTGAACTCAGTGATGCTAGTGCAGAGCGAAGTGCTGCTGCGTGTGCTGTAGCGCTTGATGTTGAGCCTATCGTTGAGTACCTCAAATCCAATATCACCCTTCTTGAAGCGATGATCAAAGCAGGCTACGCAGACGCCAAGACATTGCAACGAAGAGCCGATAAGATGAAAGCGTGGATCAAAGAGCCTAATCTTCTGAAAGCAGATGCGAATGCGCAATACGCAGAAGTGATTGAAATCGATCTTGCTGAGATTAAAGAGCCTATTTTGGCATGCCCGAATGACCCTGATGATGTCGCAACGCTGAGTGAAGTGCTCGCCGATGAGAATCGTCCTAAAAAAATCGACGAAGTTTTTGTGGGAAGCTGTATGACGAACATTGGTCATTACCGTGCGCTTGGTGAAGTTTTACAAGGCGAAGGCAAAGTACCAACCACGCTCTGGATCGCACCTCCTACAAAAATGGACAAAGATCAACTCACCAATGAAGGGTATTATTCTATCTTTGGAACATCGGGAGCGCGTATCGAAATTCCTGGCTGTTCACTCTGTATGGGTAACCAAGCCAATGTGAAAGAGGGTGCGGTTGTCTTCTCTACATCAACTCGTAACTTTGACAACCGTATGGGTCCAAACTCTAAAGTTTATCTCGGTAGTGCTGAGTTAGCGGCACTTTGCGCACTCTTAGGACGCCTTCCAAGTGTGGAAGAGTACATGAGTTTAGTACCTAAAAAATTGGCAGGTAAGACGGATAAAGTCTATAAATACCTCAATTTTAACCTCATAGAAGATTACGAACTCGCCAATTAATACCCACAAAAGCCACTCGTTTTGGGTGGCTTTTACTTTTACATGTAAGGATATTTTTGATT
>DBTO01000257.1:0-11374 GCA_002307095.1 Sulfurospirillum sp. UBA1314 | reverse complement strand
TTTTGATTATCGCTAAAAACTGCCTCGTAACCCTTGATTACACTGTTTTTGACACAGAAAACAACCTTTTGGACAGTGGGGTTACGCCCCTAGTTTATCTGCATGGTGGCTACATTGATATTTTTGAAAAGTTAGAAAAAGCATTAGAAGGCAAACGCGTTGGGGATAGTATACACATGCAACTTGCTCCAAAAGATGCCTTTGGTGAATACCGAAATGATCTTGTTATTGTGGAAGAGCGTAGTCAATTTGAAGATGACCTTGAATTTGGACAGCAAATCGAAATGGTTTTTAGTGAAAATGAAGACGAAGAGATTATGATGGTTTATACGGTCTCTGATATTCAAAAAGACAAAGTCATTCTTGATGCCAACCATCCGCTCTCTGGGCTTAGTATTATCTTTGATGGTACTGTAATTGGCGTTAGAGAAGCCACGAGTGAAGAGATCGAAAAAAGACTTTCTCACAATCAAGAAGAGCCTTTAATCGAATACGAAAGCTAAAAAAGGCTCTTTTCCTGTGGCGTTTTTGGTTTACATGTAAAGAATCAGAAACTATACATCACTGCTAAATACCCAGTAATCTGGTAATGATCGTCCACAATAGGGCTCTTATAAATCGTGCTGTCCCATTGTTTATATTCAACATTCGCAATAATCGACCATATTTTGCTAAAGGCAAAGATTTGTGTTAATCCTATGTAGGGGTTCAGTGCTCCATCTGCATGATAGCTTGGGCGATTTTGAGTCGCTTCTTTCGCTTTAACCCCATAGTAATAATCACTTTTTTTATCGCTCAAATATTCAGCACCTGCATAGAGTGACAAACTTGAATTGACTGCCTCAAAAAGTGTGTAGTTATAAACGGCATTGAACGTATACCCATCTGTTATCCCACTGATATCGTTTGAGATGGTACTGCTTAAAAAGCTATTGTCAAAATTATATTTTAATCTAAGTCCACCCTCTAAGGAGATAGTGCGATTTTCCATTCCCGCTAAAAAATCACTGTCTTTACTTTTGTAGCCCAAAAGGGTGGGAAGGAGTATCACTCCAATTTGCAGCGTTTTGGTATCATAAACGTTATATCCAAGATTAATACCCTCAATAAAAGCACTATTGTACAAAAGTTCGATATCGGGCAAAGGCAGGGTAACAGTTGAAATACCTTTGTATGGGCTTGTACTGGTCGCTACCCCAACCCCTAATTGCAACGTTGTCTCGTCACTGGCAACACATACATGTGCGAGTAAAACGGATAACACTAAAATAAACCTTTTTTTCATGAACAAATCTCCATTGTAGTTTGAATGCAAAAATTGTATACAATTACATTGTTTGTTTTATAGTAAAAAAACGAACACAAATTTTAGGATTGTTTTGAGCTTTTTGAAGGAATACAATGTTCGCAGATACGGGAATTCCCCCTCAGGGTGATTATGAAAAAGCATTTCCACAAAATCTATCTCTTTTGCCCTATATCCATTCGTACGTTTCTATTATCAGTGAAGTACACGATACACAAGAGCAGTATATTACACGTTTCTTTCCCTCTTTCATGACTCAGTTTGTCTTTGATTTTTATGGAAGTCTTAATGAAGTCGTTGAAGAAGGTAGTATTCAGCTCGATATCGACAAAGGAACCTATGTTAAAAGTGGCATTGGCACGTGGATGGATTTTTTTCAAAAAGAGAGTATATCCTCTAAGCGCTTGGTCAAGAGCTTTAAAGTGACGCTTTATCCACATGTGCTTTATGAAGTGTTTGGAATTTCGCCTTTTGAAATTGGAGAGGAAGATCTCACGATAACGGACATATGGGGAGAACAAGAGGGTGAGTTGTTGTTTGAAGAATTAGAAGCTCAGGACACAAGAGAGGGTATGATTGCCGTGTTTGAGCGTTATTTTTTGAAACAATTATCGAAAAGACATGTGTCTCAAAAGAATATTTCAACCTATCTTATGCGTGGACATGATTACCCATCTTTAAAACTATTGTCGAAAGAGTGTGGCTATAGCGAACGATGGATTCAAAAACAGTATCTTGAAGTCTTTGGAGAACCCTTTAAACAGATTCAAAATAATGCACGTTTTATCAAAACATTACGATTGATAAATGGTGCTGTTTTAGGAGGAGAAAGTCACCTCAAATTTGTCTCTATCGCCTACGAGTGTGGCTACTTTGATCAAACGCATTTTATCAAAGAGTTTAAAAAATTTACAGGACTCACGCCAACGTATTATTTTAATACCTTTCGAGACAAAATCCCGCTTTCATGGCTTTGGTAAGCCTTTTAAACCCATCGTTTCTGCTTCAACCAGCTCTTCATACAGACAACAGTCGTACCCAATAAAATAAACGATGCGAACCAAAAAGAGGCATAAGGATGCACAAACTGGTTCATGACATATGCAATCATTGGACCGAGCGCTGCACCAAAGTCAATGAGCAATGAGTACGTCGTCATAATTTTGATTTTGGCACCATTGCTAGCTGCATCTGCAGCCAAAGCATCGGCAATGGTGGTAAGTGATGTTGCGGTGGCTTGCAACAAAAGGAGCACGCCAATCCAGAGCCAAAGAGGCAGATCGAACGAGACAAGTGCAAAGAGAATGCTCGCTAACGAAGTTGAGATGAGAAGAAGAGGATAACGACCTGCTTTTCCATCGGTCAAACTTCCAAACAAAGGGGCTAAAAAGGGCTCAAATCCCCAACGAATCGCTTGAAGGATACCAGCAAGCGAGGAAGCACCAAGCAGACATCCAAAGATCAATACCACCGAACCATTATGGATTCCAATCAGATACGAAAGCGTTGATGTCACAATCCCTTGATAAATAAGCGCAAAAAACATCCCAATGCCTAAAACCGATAAGACCGCACGATTATTCCACAGCGAAAAGTGTCGTTCATCTTCGACATGGTGAGCCACCATACCGTGCGATGTTGGTTTAATGACAACAAAAACAACGGGTAATGCGCAAAGGGTTACAAGACTAAAGATAATCGCTGTGGTGCTCAAGCCATAAAAATCTGCTAAAAATCCTCCAACCAACATCCCCACTAAGCTTCCAAGGCGATACAAACCATTGTAAAGCCCCATACTTTTGCCTCTGGTCGCATCGGTGGCATACTCTAAAATCGTAAAATAAGCTCCCAATCTTAAAAATCCCCATGCAATGCCCCAAAGCGAACGCACAATCAAAAGCCCAATAAATCCTTGAATCAAACCATACGAGAGCGTTGTTCCAAATGCCAATAAAACCGCAATCAAAACGCCTGTACGCGCACTAATTTTGGTGTAGAGCCAGCCGATAAGAGGATTGAGAGGGAGTCTAACTAAACGGTTGATGGATAAAAGAATGCCGACTTGCCATAACGACGTAAGGCCCGCTTCTTCAAAGTGAGTCGGTAAAACAACGTAGAGCATGGAATCGCCCACTAAACAGACCGCGGTAAGAAGTGCGATGATAACGATAGGTTTTTTCTGAAAAGTGTGAAGCGTTTCGGGTTTCATAAAACCAGCTATGCTATTGGATTTTACATGTAAGAGAAAAAATGGCTAAAACATCATCAAATGGTCGGAGTGACAGGACTCGAACCTGCGACCTCTACCACCCCAAGGTAGCGCGCTAGCCAGGCTGCGCTACACCCCGACACATTTAAGAGTTTGGATTTTAACAAAGATAACCAAAAAGTTTTATTATAATTAAGAAAAAATCATGAATGGAAGCAATGAAAGAAATTCTCTTAACCACGTTTAATGCACGCTATGCCCATACTTCCATCGCCCAACGCTACTTGTTTGCAAACCTTGAGGAGCTTCAAGAAAGAGCGAAAATACTGGAGTTTGTCATCAATTCTCAAGTGGTCGATGCCGCTGAAGAGATTTTGAGTTACCAGCCCAAAATTGTCGGTATTGGCGCGTACATTTGGAATGCGTTGGAGGTGCAAGAGCTTATCAACATTCTTAAAAAAGTTGCACCTCAGACTTTGATTATTCTCGGAGGTCCCGAAGCGAGCCATTTTCCCCATCGTGTCGATTTTAGTAAAGCGGACTACATCATCCAAGGAGAGGGAGACATCGCCTTGTATACGCTCTGTAAAACACTTTTAGAAGGTAACCTCCCACCAGAGCGTGTCATTAAAGCACCTATGGTTAATTTAAGCGCCATCAAACTGCCATACGATTACTACACCGACCACGACATTAAAAACCGTTATTGCTACGTGGAAGCGAGTCGTGGGTGTCCGTTTACCTGTGAGTTTTGCCTCTCCTCAGCGGATAAAAAAGTACGTGATTTAGAGATAATGCACTTTCTTTCTGAGCTTGAAAAACTGTGGCTTCGAGGGGTGCGCAATTTTAAATTTATCGATAGAACGTTTAACTTGAGCATTGAAAATGCGACAAAACTTTTAGACTTTTTCCTCTCCAAAACGGAGGAGTATTTTGTCCATTTTGAAGTCATACCCGACCACTTTCCCTCAATTTTACGTGAAAAAATAGCACAATTTCCTCCTGCAGCACTGCAACTCGAAGTAGGTATTCAAACGCTTGATCCTGAAATATCGAAAAATATCCACCGACGGCTTAACCTACCCAAGATTGAAGAAAATCTTGCCTTCTTGCAAAATGAGACGCATGCGCATTTACATGTAGACTTGATTATTGGATTGCCAGGGGAGAGTTTGGAGGGTTTTGGACGCAATTTAGATAAGCTCTATTCGCTCACACAGTGTGAGATTCAAATCGGCATCCTCAAAAAGCTCTCAGGCACAACGATTTCAAGGCACGATGAGATTTACGGTATGGAATACTCCGATAAACCGCCTTATGATATTTTGCAAAATGACCTCATACCTTTTGCGCAAATGCAAAAGATGAAACGCTTTGCCCGTTTTTGGGATATGATCTACAACAGCGGCAATTTTAAAAAAAGTGCCACCTATTTGTGGTATGAAGGCAAGGTTTATGAAGGTTTTTACGCCTTTAGTGAATGGCTGTATGCGCAAACAAAATCAACATGGCAAATTTCACTGGATCGTTTAGCGGAGTTGATCTTTCGCTATCTTTGTGACGTCATGAAGCTTGAAGAATCGCAGGTCAAAGCGATGCTTATCGAAGATATTATGACGGTGCGAGGACGTAAAATGCCTTCGTTCTTACGCGATAATTACGTTCCAGAAGAGGCGACCAAAGAGGGATCTTCAAAACACAATAAACGTCAGTTAAAACATGCCACA
This sequence comes from Sulfurospirillum sp. UBA1314, assembly GCA_002307095.1. Lineage (GTDB taxonomy): Bacteria > Campylobacterota > Campylobacteria > Campylobacterales > Sulfurospirillaceae > Sulfurospirillum. The sequence goes on along the minus strand of DBTO01000257.1, from coordinate 6,132 downwards.
GTATAATGGCGATTTTTTAAGGAGAAAGAATGAAAATTGATAAAAGTTGGTTAACCGATAGTTTAAGTGCTTTATTGGTCGTTGTTTCGTTTGCTATACCAGAACCGTATGCGCACTGGAGTTTGCTTGCAGGTCTTTTTGCGCTTTCAGGTGCCATTACCAATCAAATTGCGATACATATGCTGTTTGAAAAAGTACCTTTTTTGTACGGCAGCGGCGTGATTCAACTGCAATTTGAGGCGTTTAAAACGTCGATTAAACATTTGATGATGGATCAGTTTTTTACCAAAGAGCAGTTGGATGCTTTTTTTGAAAAAGAGAAGAAAACGCTTGATTTAGCGCCTGTCATTGTAGATATGGACTTTTCACCAGCCTTTGACGCGTTGACTAAAACCGTGATGGAGTCATCCTTTGGTGGCATGCTGGGTATGTTTGGCGGAGAGCGCGCATTAGAGGGACTTCGCGCACCATTTAGTGAAAAACTGAAAGATGCGATCATCGAAATCAGTGAAAGTGATGTATTTCAACAAAAAATTGCACAAAGTATCCAAAATTCATCACTTAGTGATGATATGCTCATTACTATCGAACAGATGATCGATGCGAGGCTGAATGAGCTGACACCACAAATGGTGAAAGAGATCGTGCAGAATTTCATCAAAGATCATTTAGGCTGGCTCGTCGTTTGGGGTGGATTTTTTGGTGCAGTGATCGGTCTGCTTTCAACGCTCGTTCTATAATACATAAAATTTTATGTATTATACGGAAAGCACCAAAGGTGCGCGGGCTTTCCGCCTAGGAAAACCCAGTGTTAACGTAGCTTGAGAAGCTTTGCTTTGAAAGCGTGTTAAAGAGTTTTGCACAAACTCTAAATATAAAAGTAAAGAGGTTTCATGGAGTGTTCGTATTTTGGGAAATGTGGGAGTTGTACGCTGTATACGCTGGATTATGAGGCGCAAGTTGAACATAAAAAAGCACAGATGCAGACGCTGTTTAACCCTTTACATGTAAACGCATTTGAGTACTTCCAAACACCCTCAGAACACTACCGCGGACGCTCGGAGTTTCGCATTTGGAAAGAGGGCGATACCATCAGTTATGCGATGGGTGCATTCGATAAAAAAGGTGCTGTTTGCATAGAATCATGCCCTAAGGTAGAGCTTAAAATCTACACACTGATGCCTGCGTTATTAAAAAAGATTGAAGCGTCTGCAATGCTTCGTGAAAAGCTTTTTGCGATTGAATTCTTAGCTTCCTCCGAGCATCTTTTGGTTACGCTCATCTACCACAAACCTTTACATGGTGAGTGGGATGAAGAAGCCAAAATATTGGAAGAAGCGTTTGATATTTTGATCATAGGACGCAGTCGTGGGATGAAACGCGTCCTGAGCCAAGATTTCGTGGAAGATCGTTTTGAGATTGCGGGTAAAACTTATCGTTATTACATCATCGAAGGAGGCTTTTCCCAACCCAATCGTTTGATGAATCAAACAATGATCAGCTGGGTTTTAAGCCATCTTGAACACTGTGAGGATTTGTTGGAGTTGTACTGTGGTTATGGCAATTTCACGATTCCTATGGCTGGGAAATTTCAAAAAGTTTTAGCCACGGAGATTTCTAAAACCTCCATCAAATCAGCACTTCAAAACTGTGAGCTCAATGACGTTCACAACATCGCCTTTTTGCGTATGAGCGCTGAAGAGCTCACATCGGCATTGAAAAAAGAGCGTGAATACAACCGCTTAGCTGGTATTCATTTAGAAGAGTATCGTTTTTCTCATGTCTTTGTGGATCCACCTCGTTCAGGGATGGATGAGGCGAGTTTGAGCTTTATCTCTCAGTTTGAAAATATCATCTACATTTCGTGCAATCCTGAGACACTTAAACGTGATTTGGAAATTTTAACAAAGCAGTACGCCATCCTCCATTTTGCCCTGTTCGATCAATTCCCGAACACAGAGCATTTGGAGTCTGGCGTCATTTTAAAACGCCTTTAACCCTTTTACATGTAAAGGGCTAAATCTTAAAGAGCGCTAGCTTTGAAGCGAGAGTATTGGAAAGATTCAAAAGCTCATCCGAAGAGGTATTGAGGTTTTTCACATCGCTGCTATTTTGTAAGGATGACTCGTAAATCTGACCGATATTTTTAATAATTGTCGCCGTATTGAGTGAAAGACGCTGAGACACCTCTGACGCGATCTGTGAAGCGTCGGACGCCTCTTTAATAATCGCTTCCGTGGTGCTAATTTTAAGCTCAACCTCTTCAGAATTATTCGCCATTTGCTCAATAAATTTATAATTTTCACTCATCTGCCCACTTGCATCCATGATGTTTTGAACAATGACATTAATGGTCGCGTTAATCTCCGTAAGACTGCGTTGCGTTCGCTCTGCCAAATTGCGTACTTCATCCGCGACAACGGCAAATCCACGACCGTGCTCTCCCGCACGCGCCGCTTCAATCGCAGCGTTAAGTGCCAAAAGATTGGTTTGATCGGCAATATCGGAGATGACAGTGAGGACATTTTTCACTTGATTGGCATCTTGGCTAAGTTGTTGTAAGCGCTCAGAGGTGTGTGATTCAACTTCGGAAGCTTGTTGAATATTGGCAACCAAATGTTTGATCTCTTGCGCTGTTGTGTTGAGCGTTTTGGAAGCATTTAAGATATTTTCACTGGTTTGTGTCGCATTAAGTGTATTTTCTTCCAATGTTACTTTCATGGTGTCGCCCAAATCTTTTGTCTGTTTGACAAAATCACGCTCTGCTACCATGCGTTTATCGACTTCGTGAGATATGGTTGAAAACTGATTTGCCATTGAAGCACTTTCTGTCGATGTTTTGGTTGAAGCAACAACAGTTTGATGAATTTTTTCAATAAATTGATTGATATTTTCAGATAAATCGGCAATCTCGTCTTTGGAATTTATCTGAATACGCTTGGTAAGATCGCCACTGCCTTTTGCGAGATCCAGTGTAATGATGGAGAGTGCATCGATCGAATTGGTCATGCTCACAACCATGACGCGTGTAAAAATAAAGAAAAAGACCATTCCAAAAACTGACCCTGCAATTAATATCAGTCGTTCTGTTCCTGTGATCAGAAGCGAAACTAAGATAATATTTGCCATAAAACCACATAAGGTTCCGATTGCTAAAAACCAACCTTTTGTTTTAATCTTAATTTGATTAAGAAACATTATTCCTCCTTGAATGTAAACCCTTTGATTATAACAAATTCATACGATAAAAGGAATGGATAATCGAGGCAAAAGATTGAGTGTGCTATACTCACGACTTAAAATTTTTTTAAAGGAGCAATAATGGAATGCGACATTTCAAATATTAGCATGCCTGGTGATGCAGGCATAAAAGACATTTTTTCGATGTGTAAGAGTATTGCCATTATTGGTTTATCTCCTGATCCTACCAAAGATAGCCATAAAGTGGCACGCTACTTGCAAGAACGTGGGTTTAAAATCTATCCGATCTATCCCAAAGAGGAGATGATTTTAGGTGAAAAAGTTTACCGTAGCCTTTTGGATATTCCTGAGAGCGTGGATATGGTAGATATGTTTCGAAAGCCTGAAATCGCCGATAGTTTGATCGAAGAGGTTTTAAAAAAAGGTGATGTAAAAGTCTTTTGGTTGCAACTGGGCATCGTCAATAATCAAGCCTGTGCTAAAGCACATGAAAACGGCATTATTGCCGTGCAAAATCGATGCACCAAAGTAGAATATGAAAGGTTAATGAAATAATGATAGCTCTTAGTGAAATAGTCAAAGCAAAACGACAACTTGCCAATGTTGTCACCAAAACACCGTGTGCACTCGCTCCTCATTTGAGTGAAGAAGTAGGCGCACAGGTGTATCTCAAAAAAGAGAACCTCCAAATTACAGGAGCGTATAAACTCAGAGGTGCGTACAATAAAATCGCCTCCTTAACCAAAGAAGAGCGCGCTCAAGGTGTGATTGCCGCGAGTGCAGGAAACCATGCCCAAGGCGTTGCTTACTCAGCTCGAAGTTTTGGCATTTCTGCCACCATCGTTATGCCTGAAGCGACCCCGCTTCTTAAAGTAACGGGCACCAAAGCCTTAGGGGCTGAAGTGATTTTGAGTGGTGATAATTACGATGAAGCGTATGCGTATGCGCTAACGTACGCCAAAGAGCACGGTCTTACCTTTATTCACCCGTTTGAAGATGACATCGTCATCGCAGGGCAAGGGACGGTTGCATTAGAGATGATCGATGAGATCAATGATCTTGATATAATCGTGATTCCCATCGGTGGAGGAGGGCTTATCAGCGGTATGGCTTCCGCCATCAAGCAGATCGATCCTAAAATCAGAGTGATTGGCGTGAATGCAAAGGGTGCACCTGCGATGTGTAAATCTTTTTATGCTAAAAAAGCGATCAACTCCAAAAGTGTACGCACCATCGCCGATGGTATCGCTGTACGCGATGTGAGTGAATCCAATTTGGCACACATTTTAGAGTGTGTGGATGAAGTAGTGACGGTCGATGATGAAGAGATCGCCGCAGCGATTTTATTCTTACTTGAGCGTCAAAAACTGGTCGTTGAAGGTGGCGGTGCGGCGAGTGTGGCAGCCATTATGCACCAAAAATTTGCTTACACCAAAGATATGAAAATAGGCGCAGTTTTAAGCGGTGGAAATATCGATGTACAGATGCTTTCTGTCATTATTGAAAAAGGTTTGATCAAGTCACATCGTAAGATGAAGTTGGTGATTACACTCATTGATAAACCGGGCTCACTGATGCGTCTGACAGACTTGTTTAAAAATGCTAACGCCAATATTATTCAGATTGATTACGACCGATTTTCAACCAATCTTTCGTATGGCGATGCGCAAATTACGATTATGTTAGAGACCAAAGGGATCGAGCATCAAAAGATGATCGGCTCACTTTTAGAAGCTGCTGGGTACGTTTTTAAAGAAGAAGTTTAACAGAAGAGAGTGAGGTTTAAAACCTCACTTTTTAGTTCAGTTGTTCATATGCTTCCAACAGTGTCTCGCGAAGGGCATCAGAAAGTGCCTCTCCATCGACACAATACTCTTTGAGAAAATCATCTAAATGACTTAAAAGCTCAAAAAGATCGGCTTCGATCTCTTTGGAACTCTTCTTCTTCGCCACCATCGTCTCAAAAAAGATCAATTTACGAATGAAGTTGGAAAGAAGCTCAAGAGCCTCTTCCTCATTTTTACCCTCTATGAGTTTAAAAGGGCGTTCGCTAGGTGTTTTAGAACTATCAAGGCTCTGTTTGATTTCACGAATATGATCTTGAATAACGGCTGAAAACTTTGCATAACGATCGTATGAACTCTCATCGGCAAACGTATCAAGATTAGTGGTTAACTTGCCTATCTGCTTAATTAACACAAATGCAACCATCGCGACAATCATCACAACAGGAATCAATTGCTCCATTTTTATCCTTACATGTAAACCAAAATCAGTGCGATAAGATTTGCTCCAAAAAGAGTTTGAGACGATCGGACTCAGGGTTTTGGAAAAACTCTTCTGGTGTATTTTCTTCGACGATTTGACCTGCATCCATAAAGATAATCCTATCGGCGACCTTTTTTGCAAAACCCATTTCGTGTGTGACGCACACCATCGTTTTATCTTCGCGTGCTAATTCTATCATAACATCCAAAACTTCGGCTACCATTTCAGGATCAAGTGCGGATGTGGGTTCATCAAAGAGCATAATTTTAGGATTTTTACACAAACTTCGAGCAATCGCCACACGTTGTTGTTGACCGCCTGAGAGCTGATTGGGGTATTTGTGTGCTTGATTGGCGATACCAACACGTTCCAAATACTTCATTGCCATCGCTTCTGCTTCTTTACGTGGCATTTTACGAACCCAAACAGGAGCGAGCGTGAGGTTGTCTAAAATCGTGAGGTGTGGGAAAAGGTTAAAGTGTTGAAACACCATGGCAACCTCTTCACGAATCGCCTTGATCTTTTTAACATCATTCACAAGCTCGATGCCATCAACAATAATTTGACCTTCTTGAAATTGCTCAAGATAGTTAATACAACGAATAAGCGTTGATTTACCAGAACCTGAAGGTCCACAGACAACGATGATTTCACCTTTATTGA
>DBTO01000157.1:9128-12086 GCA_002307095.1 Sulfurospirillum sp. UBA1314 | reverse complement strand
CCAAATCCATTTATAGCAATTTTGAGTGCCATAGGTCTTCCTTTTGATATAATAGTCGTTTTAATCCATACTCGCTTTTAGAAAAGCGAATTATTTTAGCAAAAATGATGTATAAAAAAGTTTAAAGTCCATGGAGACACACCGTTGAACATAGCTATTTTTGGAGGCTCTTTCGATCCTCCGCACACAGGGCATGAACTCATTGTCAAAAAAGCCCTTGAAATCCTTGATATTGACAAACTTTTAGTCGTAACAACCTACTTAAGTCCTTTTAAAGAGAGCTTTTGTGCCCCAGCTCCTATGCGTCAGAAATGGCTTGCTAAGATGTTTGAAGGTCTGGATAAGGTAGAGATTTTTTCATACGAATGCGATCAAAAAAGGCAAGTTCCCACTATTGAAACCGTTTTACATGTAAAACATCTTTACAAAAATGCGAAGATTTACTTAATTGTTGGCAGTGATAGTTTCACCTCTTTACCCAAATGGAATCGTTATGATGAACTTTGTTCGCTTGTAGAATTTGTCGTAGCACCTCGTGGTGCTTTTAACCCACCTAAAGACTTGAAAATTTTACCAATTAATGTTAATATCAGTTCTTCAAAGCTCCGCTCATTTTTGGACCCACGATTTATCCCCAAAAGCATCAAAAATGAAGTGATAGCGTTTTATACAAGGAATCCAATGGATAATAGAATCGAAAGAATTGTCACGGCACTCAGTGATAAAAAAGCAGAAGAGATACAAGTGTTTGATATGACAAATAAAGACTATTTTGTCAACACGGTTGTGATCGCAACCACGATGGGCGAGAGACATGGTCTTTCACTTTTAGACCACCTCAAAACCGAACTTAAAGGTGCGGGTAAGAGTTTTTTAAACGTTGACGCCGATGATAACTGGACGGTGATTGATATGGGCGACATTCTCATTCACCTTATGACACCCGTGTATCGTCAAAAGTACAATCTTGAACTTTTCCTCAAAGAGCGCGAAGACGAGATGAAAAAAGTAAGAGGCGTCGAATAACCGTTTCATACAACTAACGCTTGCCTCCTCTGAAGCAAGCGTTATACTGCGTTAACACTAACCACCTACAGTTTTGCGTCAGGTTTTGGCGTTTTTTCACTGCTCTCCGGAAGCTCAGGATAGATCACAACAGGTTTTCGACCTTTAAGCGCTTTAAGGAATGTCTCAATTTTGGCACTGTCTGCATCAGTAATCGTAATGCCTAACTGCGTACTTCCCATCTCTTTGATCGCATCTTTGAGTGTCCAGATCGCACCATTGTGAAAATACGGCGCTGTTTCGGTGATATTGCGAAGCGTTGGTGTTTTAACCAGTCCATTTTTATCGCCCACAAAATCACCCACTTGGGCAAATTTATATTTACCAGCTACTTGGAACGGTTGCATCGTACCACCTAAAGCGATGCCATTATGACAACTCGCACATCCTTTATCGATAAAGACTTCCAACCCCTCTTTTTCAGCTTTGCTTAGGGCATTTTCATTGCCATTGATAAAATCATCAAAACGAGAAGGTGTGACCAACGTTTTCTCAAAAATGGCAATGGTTGAAGTGATCTTTTCAAATGAAATTTTCACGTTATCGCCATACGCACCTTTAAACTCTTCCACATAGGCAGGAATGGAATTGATGCGCTCTTCAACCAATTTGGGAGGGGCTGCCATCTCTGGACCTGCTTGGACAGGGCCTTGCGCTTGGTCCGCTAAGTGTGGGCTTCTGCCATCCCAAAATTGAGCTTTAAAAAAGGCGGAGTTATAGACCGTTGGAGAGTTGAGATGATGGGGGTTGGCAGTCCAACCATGCCCGATTGCAGCACTAATGCCATCCGTTCCACCTGTTGCAAGATTGTGACAGGTATTGCAACTGATGATCGAACTTCGTGACATACGAGGATCAAAGTAGAGTTTTTTACCCAATTCGACTTTGGCATTTGTGATTGGATCCTTAGGATCATCAATTAGCTTTAAAACCTCCAGTTGACTTACAGGAATGGCTTCGATTCCATTTTGTTTCACCTTATCTACCAGCGTGTTTGCTCCGAAAACAACGGTTGCACTGAGTGCACAAAAGCTGAGTACCTTAGAAATTTGCATTTCTTCTCCTTTTTAAGTTTGTGAAAGAAGTATATGAATTTAAATCTTAAATAGTAATTAGTATTATTTAGAATATTTTACTATTATACTTAAAGAATAAATAAGATAGTTAATATCTTATTAAGTTCAGCTCCTATAAAATTTGATATTACATGTAAAGGACAGCATTCAGATGGATCGGTTCAAAGACGTTTTAAAAGCAAGCAATCTCAAATCAACACACCAAAGACTTGCAATTTTAGATTCGATCGATCAGTTTGGACATGTCGATATTGACACACTTTATGACTCCATTTTTCAAAAATACCCCACGATGTCTAAAGCCACACTGTACCGTAACATCAACGATCTTATCTCGTTTCACATCTTAGAAGAGGTCAAACTTCCACAGCAAAAACAGCAGTACGAGATCAAAAAAGTACCGCATATTCATCTCCTATGTTCAGAATGTGGTAGTGTTGAAGATCTGTTTATAGAGACAAAACCGCTTTTAGAAACGATTGTTTCACAAAGTGGCTTTCATATCAGCCATAGTTTTATCGTCATGAACGGTACATGTAAAGTATGTGCCTCTAAAACCGTGAAGGCATTTTCATAGCCTATTACGATTCGATTACGCATTACTGCTTCCATAGAGATTATTAAGCTCTTCTTCTCTATACTAATAACAATTTTATATTACATGTAAGGATTGTAGACTCTACCATGAAGATTATTGTACTGCTTGGGCTCTTTAGTAGTCTGCTCTTTTCTGACTCACTTGATGCACTCTTGCAAGAGTACAAAGCAACGTCTGATAATTCGTTACAAACGGTCAATGAAAAGATTGGGCATGTGG
>DBTO01000157.1:0-8835 GCA_002307095.1 Sulfurospirillum sp. UBA1314 | reverse complement strand
TCATGCAATACACCAAGCTCAACGACATTTTAAAAGAGCTGCCTCTTTTTAACATCAATACCAACCAATTAGGACTCACCAACTACTCGCTCACAGGCTCAAAAACAACCACCAGTGGTTTTTTTCGCTTTTTTATTAATGATCATGAAATCAGCTCAGGCTACGATCAGTCAACCTCCCTTTCGTGGGGCGATTTACCGTTAGATTTTGTCGATCATGTCGAGATTTATTACGGAGAGAGCTCTTTTTCGTTCGGCAATGAAACGGGCATCTATTTTGTACGCATCTACACCAAATCTGCGCTTAAAGAGAATAGCTCTGAGGTTAATGGCTGGATTACCTCCAAAGGCTCAAACGCACAAAGTTTCACTAACTCTGCTAGTTTTGAAAATGGCTGGTCGTATTTGATGTTTCTAAATCAAGAGCAAGTCAAATACACGTCCATCTATAACGGTCAAAAACTCAATGCAAATGGCACGAAACAGTACTTCTATACCGATATTAGCAATGAAACCACCAAAATTAATATGGGCTATACCGATGTTTCTAAAAATAATTACACCGGTTTCGCATTTGATGCAACGCCTAATAGTGGCAAGAGCCTCTCCAAAGATTTTTTTGTGAATGTGACCCACTATTTTTCAGAAGATAAATCCCTTAAAGCCAACCTCTCCGTTGATGTGAATGATCGCAGTTACGATGAAGCCAATACCCAAGGTATCGCCATTGCTCCGTTAATCACTTTTTCGCAATATGGCCCTAGTGGTCCTAAAAGTTACAGTGAGGATTTGCGTTTTATCAAAACAAATGCCTATCTTTCAAAATCGTTTGATGTCGAAGACAACTCTTTTATCACGGCACTCAACGTTAAAAATAAAACCTACGACGTCCAAGACAGAGAGAGTAATACTAATAGTAACATAGGACGCTTTAGCGCTTTTGATGAGGAGACCATCTCTTCATTACTCTTTCAAGACAGTTATAAACTGAGAGATGATCTTATCTTAGTTGCTAACACGAAACTTGATTATTACGACCGAAATGCCTATTTGAAAGACAGCTCAGAAACCTTGCTACGCTTTGGTGCTATCTACACCCCTACCGAGAATTGGGGATTTAAAAGTTTTTACACGCAAACAGCCATAGCCCCTTCTTTTTATAACGTCGATTATGCCTATAAGGGCGCTCCAGCACTTAAATCGCAACAGTACCGCTTTTACACGGTTGAGGGTGTTTATACGCAGGGGGATTCTAAATTTGGCATCACGTATGACCATGTAAACATTGATGATTTCATCTATCTCTCACCCGTTGGATTCATTAATGTTGATCATACGATTACATCAGAAGGCATTCTCTTTGACTACGAATACAGCTTTACCGATAGAGACAAAATTCATCTCAATTACTATACATCTAGCCTCAGTGAAACGATCAGCAATTCCACAAAGGGTGGTTATATCAAATTTATGGGAGGCTACCAAAAGTTTGATTACTTCACCTCGATCATCTATCGAAATGGGTATGAGTACCTAGGACTTGATATCCCCGATAGTTTTGATATGAGTCTAGGCGTAACCTATCATGTGACGAAAGATTTGAGTTACAGCCTTAAAGCCAATAATATTTTAGATCGCTCTACGCAATCGCTTTATTTTACGAATTTAGGAACTAAGTTTTTTGCGTTAGATGATAATGATCGAAGTGTTACTTTTTCAATAAGATGGGTATTTTAATGAGAGTACTTATCCTTCTTTTCACCTTATTAAGCTTTTTGAGTTCAGAAAATTACACTTTTTTGGTACAACCGTACAGTAAAGAGGTTGAACTGGAAGCCAAAATTATTGCCGAAATCGCTACAGCTTCCCTGCATGGGAAAATAAAACTTTTTATCCCTCATATAACGGTAATGGAAGAAAAAGTTTACTCAAAATACTTTACACTCAGCCAAAAATGCGAAGCAGCCAACTTTGTTTTTGTCAATAAAAATTTGGAAAATGAAACTTTATGCGACAATACAAACCGTCTCTTTTTTACCAATAACTACCGAAAACTTCTCTCCGACGATAAATATTTTGGGGCACTTTTTTGGAATAAGAGCAGGCCAAACATCGTTTTTATCCAAAAAAGACTTGAAAAAAAAGAGATAGAATTACCTAAAACATTTGACCAGTTTGTCGAGAATTTTTAATGTTCAAGAAGCCTTTATTTAAAAATCCTTTTTATATGCTTATTCCTATTATTGCCATCTCCTCTATTTTGCTTTTCTTGCTTCTTGCAACGATGCGACTTGAAAAGAGCATTGAAACTAAAATTTTTGAAATTTCGACTTCCGATGTTTTTTCCATTACCCATAACAGTGCGACACACATCGGAACGCTTTTAAAAGATCATGATAGCTATGTTGATGACATTAAAAAAGGTCCCCTTCTCCAGCGCGAAATTGAAGAGAGTTTAAAAACACTCTTAACACCCCATATCAAATATGCGTATCTTCTTTACAGGGATAACAGAGGTGTCTTTCGATTTTTAAGCGACGCTTCGCTCTATGATGAAAAAGCCTTGATTGACCAAAAGTTAGATGTTGAGAGCCCTGAATGGCTGCAAATTTACACAACAAAAGAGCCCTTGGTCATTCGCCATACACTCTTACAAGAGCTCTCCATCAGTTATTTGGTTCCGATTCTAAACCACGGAAATGTTGAGCTCATTTTAGCAATTGATTTTTCCATACATAAAATTGAAGAGATTAACCAAATTATTCATACCATCCAAAATGGTATTGTAGGCGTTATGAGTGTGATCTTTGCCATACTTATCTTTGTGATCATCCAAACCAAACGATTTAGTGCGGTGAGAAAGAGTGCTTTTATTGATAAATTAACCAATGTCTACAATCGAAATTACCTTCAAAAATACGAAGATTTTATTAACCTTGATGATTATATTCTAGCAACTCTGGACATTGATTATTTCAAAAAAGTCAATGACACCTACGGGCATGATGTCGGCGATAAAATTTTAAGACAGGTTGCAAATACCATTTTGCTTACCATTCGCACTAAAGACGACATTGTCATACGCTATGGTGGTGAAGAGTTTTTGATCCTCGCTAAAACACGTAGAGATGGCCATTTGATTGCTTTAAATATGATTGAGCGTATTTTTTATGCCATTCAAGAAAATACCTTTGCTATTTCAGAAGAAGAGTCGATCAAAATTACTGTTTCAATTGGTGTTAACCTTGTCCCGCATAAATCACGAACCTTCCAAGAAGCCTTTAAACTAGCCGATATCGCACTTTATAATGCTAAAACAAAAGGAAGAAATACCATAGAAATTTACGATGAGAATGAAAATACGCAAAATGTCTGTATGTCTCTTAATGAGATTAAAGCAGCGATTGAAGAGCATCGTATACAGTGCTATTACCAAAAGATTGTTCATACAAAAACGCAAGAGCTCTCTCACTACGAGGCATTGCTGCGCATCATTGATAAAAATGGCAACGTTGTTTTGCCCGATCGTATTCTCCCAACGATTAAAGGTACCTTCATTTTGCGCAATATCACCAAAGAGGTACTGAGTATCTGTTATGAAGAGTTGCTGCGCCATCCAAAGGTCAGTATTAGCATTAACCTCAATCCGCATGATGTGATTGATGAATCGATTCTTACCATTTTAAAAAACTATGCTTTGCAAGAGAATATTGCTCCAAGGCTTGGACTTGAGATCATCGAAACCGAAGATATTACAAACAGAGAAGATGCCAAAAATAATCTTTTGATGCTTAAGGATTTGGGTTATACCATTTACATCGACGATTTTGGTAGCGGTTACTCCAATTTTATCTATCTTGCAGAGATCAAAACCGATTATATTAAAATCGATGGCACTATTATTCAAAAAGTTTTAGACGATAAAATCTCTTTTTTACTGGTTAAAAACATTGTCGCATTTGCGAAAGAAGCGCAGATCAAGGTGATCGCTGAATACGTGAGTGATGCGCCCATTTATGAGATGATTCACTCTTTGGGTATAGAATATTCTCAAGGCATCTTTTTTTCAAAACCTAGCCCTTTGATCGACGCCTAAAATCTTTACATGTAAAGATTAAAACCAGCTCTTGATATCTATCTTTTTTTCAAGTGTATTTTCAATTGTGTCATCAAGCTCATGTAAAAAATCAAATCCACTACGACGCTCTACTTCATCAATACTCACCACATAGTGTTCTAAACGATCATTGGCTTTTGCATTTTGAGGAACAATCACGGCTAAAGATTTGATCTCGCCACTCTCTTCAATGCCCACATAAATTTTATAAAAAGCATCGGGAATTTCTACAAAATAAGAGCTTTTCAATCGTGTAACCTTTTGATCAAACAAAGGGCCAGCGTAGACCCAAAGCGTTTTAAATTTCGGTGCAAATACCTCTAATTCCATCGCTTCTAAATGTTCCCAAAGCTTTTGGTTCAAAGAAGGTTTTTGAGGCGTAATATTGGTCATCAAAAAGGTCTCATACTGCGCCTCTTTGCCATACAGAAGCGCAATAGCATGGTTGGGCGCCATATGACCTCGATCATAACCACTGTTCGTATAATCACTACTGGTGACCAGTCCCATATTGCGCCAATCAGAATGAAAACCATCAGGGCGTTTAAGATGGGCAGCATTTTCATCGGCAGGAGTCAGTTTATACACAACCCACAGGGGATTGCCTTTAAGATCGGAGTAGCCGACCATATAAGCACTGTTTCGAAAGATGCGCGTGTAGGTTGAAGGCGTGTTTTGCATGGCAATAGGAATGCCTTGAAAGCTCATCGTATCGCGTGCGATGAAAACTTCATACGAGTAGAACAGCCCTCCTAAAAGAAGGGCTAAGAAAATGGCTTTGGGATTTTTAATACAAAATGTTAGAGCAGAAATAATAAACGATCTTTTCACGCACACACGCTACATTTTATCTTTTGCGTTAATGCCTATCAGTTTAAGTCCTACACGGAGTGAAAGTGCCACAACGGCGAAGAGTTTGAGAAGTTTTGCTTCATCTTCACTGCCGACAACACGATTTTCATTGTAAAATTTATGCAAGCTTGCCGCTAGGTTTTTGAGATATTCTGTTAGCTTTTGCACTTGGCGAGAACTAAAAGTGTCTTCAAGAATCTCAGGTAACAAGAGCGCACTGAAAAGAAGATTATGTGCCTCTTCATTGAGATTTTCCAATGTGACATTTTGCACATCAGCGAGCGTTTTTCCCGCTTTTGCAAAAATTTGATTAATACGTGCATGTGCATAATTGATATAAAAAATAGGATTATTGCTATCTTCTTGTTTAAAGACATCCACATCAAATTCTAAGTGTGTGTCAGACTTTTTACTCAAAAATACAAAACGCAAAGCGTCACTTCCCACTTCACTGACTACATCACTCATCAAGATAAAATTACCCGCACGTTTACTCATTTTATACGGTTCGCCACCTTTAAGCAGTGACACCATTTGCGCTAAAATCACTTCTAGTTTTGTCTCATCATAGCCCAGAAAATTGATGGCAGCTTTAACACGGGTAATGTACCCATGATGATCCGCTCCCCAAATATTGATATACCTGTCGTAACCTCGTTGGAACTTGTTATCATGATAGATGATATCACCAGCAAGATACGTTGGTCTACCGTCTTCTCTCACCACCACACGATCTTTTTCATCACCTAATTCGGTAGAGCGAATCCAAATCTTACCGCCCTCTTCATAGGTTTTATCATGGCTTTGAAGTTTAACAAAACTCTCATCCCATTTATCGTACAAAGATTTTTCACTGATAAATTGTTCAAATTCAATACCCACATCGGCAAGATTAGACTTGATCAGCTCTAGCATTTTATCTTTGCCCCAAACGGAGAGCGTTTTAATATTGGCTTCATCTTCAAAAATAGTACTACCCAATTCCGAATGAGCAACATGGGCTAGATCAATGATGTATTCACCTCTGTAAAACTCTTCAGGCCAGTTTACATGTAAACCTAAAATGTGCTCACGTCCTGAAAGGTAAAGAGAAAGTCCTAAGAGATCTACTTGGTTACCCGCATCATTGACATAATACTCAGTTGTAATTTTATAGCCTAGATGATTGCCAATACGTGCCAACGCATCACCAATGACGGCACCTCTAGCATGACCAATGTGCAAGGGACCCGTAGGATTTGCACTGACATACTCAAGAAGAATAGACTCATTCTGCTCATCTTTACCAAAAAGGGCTTCATTTTGAATTGCCCATGTAGCGTATTGGTCTAAAAAGCTTTCACTGAGTTTAAAATTAATGTACCCTTTAATAGGGTTCACTTCTTGAAAAATTTCACCAATTTCAAACTGTGCACAAATTTCTTCAGCGATGGCAATAGGAGATTTTTTAAGCTCTTTTGCAAGCGAAAAAGCAATAGGGGTTGCATAATGACCAAAAGAGAGATTGGCAGGTTTTTCTAGAACAAACTCTCTTTGCAATTTTTCTTTAATGGCACGAATAACCGATTTTTTCAATACGTAACCTTATACAGATTTTTTTTCATCTGTGGGCGCTGATGTCGTAGCGGTAGGTGTAGCACCAGCATCAGGTTTTGCTTCTACTTGATCGACTGTCGTTTTTTGTTCATCTTCTTTAATGGCTTTTTTAAAATCTTTAATACCTTGACCGACACCTTTAGCAAGTTCTGGTATTTTTTTTGCACCAAAAAGTAAAACAACTACTGCTAAAATGACTAACCAATGTGAAATACTAAACGAACCCATACTCTCTCCTTTGTCTGATAACTCTATAGTTATTGGTATTGTATCATTTTTTTATAAACAAAAAATGAAGCACTCTTTTATTCGATATTGGCCCATGCACTCATAAATTCACCTAAATCCATTAACGCCATTTTTTTTCTTGAAGCACAGGCTATGGCAAAAAGTTCACTCAGTGTGGTTTTGAACTCGTCATTAATTAAAAGATAATCGTATTCTCTAATGCGCGTCATCTCTGAAACGGCGTTGGCTAAGCGTTTTTCAATCACCTCTGCACTATCGGTTCCACGGTTAATAAGGCGCTCTTTCAGCGATTTTTGATCAGGAGTTGTGATGAAAACAGATGTAATAACACTTCCAAATTTTTCCCGTGCGATTTTATGCCCTTGCACATCAATATCACAGATGACCAATTTTCCCTCATGAAGCTCTTTTAAAATGGGTTTTAACGATGTTCCATAATAATTATCATGCACTTTCGCCCATTCCAAAAAGAACCCCGCATCAATATCGTTTTCAAACTCCTCTTTGGAGATAAAATGGTAATTGACACCATCTTTTTCCCCTTCGCGAATTGCACGCGTTGTACTTGAAATCGAAAAATACGCATCCGAAATTTCTTGAAGAATCTCTTTCATTAAAGAGCTTTTCCCCGATCCACTCGGTCCCGAAATCACTAAAAGATTACCCTTCACGGCTACTTCTCATCAAAGGTAATGGAGATATTCAGGCGCATTCCCTTAAGCGCTTCACGCAAAATATCACTTTGCGCTAAACTTGAGATACTTCGAGCAATGCTACTCTCAATCTCATCGCGAATTACTTCAATATCTTGGCTCTTAGGTGCTGAAACCGTAGTGGGCGTAGCAGCGGCTTCTTCTTCAATTTCTTCACCAAAAGCGTGTTTGAGCATACTTTCATTGAGATCATCTAACGAGTCAATGTCTTCCATTTCATCCAATGCACTGAGCGCTACATCGAGGGTTGGAAGCATTTCCTCTTCCTCGAATGCCTGTTCCTTCTCTTCTTCGATTTTTTCCTCAATGACTTCTGTAAAATCATCAATAATCTCTTCTTGATTCTCTTCAACCGTTGGCTCTTCTTCAAGTTCTTCTTCTTTTTCATCTAAAGGAGGAAGCCTATCTTCAAATGTTAACGCAGAAGCATCATCATGTTCGATTTCTAAAGAGGTATCTTCTTTTACAAAAGGCTCTTTTTCTTTTTCATTTTCATCGAAGAAAAATGTTCCAGCATCATCCTCTTTTTCATCCTCTGCATCCAATGACAATTCGGTAATCTCTTGGACATTCTCTTCATCTTCGCTTTCATCAAGAAGCTGTTTGACTTCATCAATATCGTCTTTGTCCAAAATGGAAGGGTTATGTGCCTCTTCTATCTCATCATCGCCATCTTCTTCATCCAATGATCCAACAGAAGCATTGCCTGCCTCTTCAAAATCAAACGTTTCAAACGAAGCTGGCAGTTCCTCTTTTTCAAGGGAAGCTACCTCTTCAAACGAAAATTCATCTTCAGTATCCAATACTTTCTCTTCAGGTATTTTACCTTCCAAGAGTTCATCCTCTAACCCTAAATCATCCAGTTCTAAATCATCAAAGGTTAGCTTATCACTCTCTTCTTCTTTGAAGTCATCTTCATCTTCTTCGAGAAGATTGATAGGAAGCATGTCATCTTCGCTTTCCAAGGTATCGATCTGATCAATATCAAAGGCATCTGCACCTTCAGTGGAAGGAGAAGGTGGAGTAGGCTCTTCTTCGGTGGTAGCCTCTTCAGCCTTATGGCTTTCAATAACTGTTTTGAGTTTATCAAGAAGCACTAAAAAGTCTGTTGGTAAAAAGGGTTTTTCAAGCACAACATTGACCGTCTCAGGTTTTTTAGAACCTCTTTGGCAAATATAGACCACATAATTACACCCCGTATATTCACGAAGCCCTGCTAATGCGTTTTCATCATAGAGTTCATTGTCTACTAAGATAATATCATAATTGGTAAGTGGGACGAGACCGTAATCTTCAAACTCATCTAACT
>DBTO01000005.1 GCA_002307095.1 Sulfurospirillum sp. UBA1314 | reverse complement strand
TCAGCGACTCAGAACTGAAAATCAAACCTTGCAAAAATCAGCCGTTCTGTCGATTGCGTTTGCAAGTAAACTCAATGATATGTTAAAAGAACACAATACCACAGGGTATTATCCTCAAGTGAAAATGGTTCAATCCATTGGATATACCAATCTGAGTGATTATGGCAAAGTGTGGTTGAAATTTGATGAGTTTAATCAAAGCAAGATTTACGGTTTATTGCAACAAGGGTATGCCGCAGGTATCGTCGTTTCAAACGATGGACATCCCCAAGGTTTGCTTTTGAGTGATCCCAAAGCAATTTTTGCTGTTTATGTAGGCAATCAAAAGATGCAAGGTGTCGCACAAGGCAATAACAAAGAGGTGCTCGTAAAATATATCTCCCAATGGTTACAGCCTCAAGTGGGTGATGAAGTCATCACAAGTGGACTCGATAAAATATTTTTTGAGGGAATTAAAGTGGGTGTGGTAACCGAAGTGATTGATGAAGAGTCTTCTAAAACGGTGGTCGTCAAACCCTATACGCAATCGCATGTCCCAGCTTTCATGCACGTCATTATGCAAAACTAGTCTTGAATCCAGAGCCTATGAGGCATTGGGTTGAACACTACATGTAGAATAAAGGAAAGAGATGCCAAAACGTCAAGATATTAAAACCATACTATTAATCGGATCAGGTCCTATTGTTATCGGACAGGCATGTGAATTTGACTATTCAGGAACCCAAGCAGCAAAAACTTTAAAAGAGCTCGGATACAGAGTCGTACTTGTCAACTCCAATCCAGCGACCATTATGACCGACCCTGAATTTGCAGACCGTACGTATATTGAACCGATTACACCTGAAGTGATTGCACGTATTATTGAAAAAGAGAGTGTTGATGCCATTCTTCCAACCATGGGTGGACAAACAGCACTCAATGTTGCGATGACAATGCACGAACAAGGGATGCTAGAAGGTATTATCTTTTTAGGTGCCAATCCTGAAGCGATTAAAAAAGGTGAAGACAGACAAGCGTTTAAAGAGGCGATGATCAAAATTGGGATGGATTTACCGATTAGTGCTTACGCTTACAATTTAGAAGAGGCGTATGCCGCAGCAGAAAAAATCGGCTTTCCTCTCATTATTCGAGCATCCTATACGCTTGCAGGTGGCGGTAGTGGTGTTGCGTATAACATCGATGAGTTTAAAGAGCTTGCGATGGCAGGATTGGATGCGAGTCCAATTAATGAGATTTTGATTGAAGAGTCACTGCTTGGTTGGAAAGAGTATGAGATGGAAGTCATTCGTGATCATGCCGATAACTGCATCATCGTCTGTTCTATTGAAAACTTTGACCCGATGGGTGTGCATACCGGAGATTCCATTACGATTGCACCAGCTCTAACGCTGACCGATAAAGAGTACCAACGTATGCGAAATGCTTCGTTTGCGATTCTTCGTGAAATCGGTGTGGACACCGGTGGTAGTAACGTACAATTTTCAATCTGCCCAGAAACAGGTCGAATGACCGTTATCGAGATGAATCCTCGCGTGAGTCGAAGTTCTGCGCTTGCTTCTAAAGCGACGGGTTATCCAATTGCTAAAGTAGCGACTCTTTTGGCAGTTGGTTTTACACTCGATGAGATTAAAAATGACATCACGGGAACGGCGGCAAGTTTTGAGCCTGTTATTGACTACATCGTCACTAAAATTCCTCGTTTTACCTTTGAAAAATTCCCATTAGCGGATTCTACACTGACCACTTCGATGAAGAGCGTGGGTGAAGTTATGGCGATTGGTCGAACGTTTAAAGAGTCTTTCCAAAAAGCGCTCTGTTCACTTGAAACCAATTTAAGTGGATTTGAGAGCCTCAAGGTGGAAGAAGATAAACTCAAAAATGAGATTCGTCGCCCCAATGCCGATAGAGCCCTTTATGTCGGTGAAGCCTTCCGCAGAGGGTATAGCGTAGAAGATGTGTTTGCACTTAGCAAAATTGATCCATGGTTTTTAAATCAAATCAAAGAGATTATTGATTTTGAAACAAAAATTGATATGTTTATTCTTAACGATGAAAAACTCTTGCGCCAAGCCAAAACGATGGGCTTCTCTGACAAGATGATCGCCAAACTCATCAACAAAGAGGACAATTTAGAGCTTACGACTAATGACATCTACTTTGCGCGTAACAAACTAGACATCGACTTTGAGTACAATGAAGTCGATACGTGTGCAGCGGAGTTTAAAGCCCTCACCCCATACCTTTACTCCACAACTAATGTGACCAAACTGCCTTTACATGTAAACGAAAAAGAGACACAGAAAAAAGTCATGATCATCGGTGGTGGACCTAACCGTATTGGTCAAGGTATCGAGTTTGACTACTGTTGTGTTCACGCGGCATACGCGTTAAATGACCTTGGTGTTAAAACCATTATGTACAACTGTAACCCTGAAACGGTTTCGACCGACTATGACACGAGCGATATTCTTTACTTTGAACCGATTGATTTTGAACACGTGAGAAGTGTGGTTGAAAAAGAGAATCCAGATGGTGTCATCGTTCATTTTGGTGGTCAAACACCGCTCAAGTTAGCAAAAAAACTCACCGTGATGGGTGCAAAGATCATTGGTACCACAGCACGTGTGATCGATATGGCAGAAGATAGAGAGAAATTCTCCAAATTTATTACCGAAAACAACATCAAACAGCCTAACAATGCAACCGCAACGAGCGAAGAAGAAGCGATTGAGAAAGCAAAAGAGATTGGTTACCCTGTTCTTGTTCGTCCAAGTTATGTTTTGGGTGGACGTGCGATGCGTATCGTTTACAATGAGAGCGAACTTCGCACGTACATGAATGAAGCGGTCAGTGTGAGCCATAATTCACCTGTATTGATCGATCAATTCTTAGATCGTGCGATTGAAGTCGATGTTGATGCGATTTGTGATGGTAAAGAGGTCTACATCGGTGGTATTATGCAGCATATTGAAGAGGCAGGAATTCACAGTGGGGACAGCGCATGTTCTCTGCCTTCGATTAGCCTTAGTGATGCCATTCTTGAAAAAATTGAGTCTCAAACCAAACAAATCGCCCTTAACCTTGGCGTTGTTGGTTTGATGAACATCCAATACGCCATCTACCAAGACGATGTCTATATGATCGAAGTCAATCCACGTGCGAGTCGTACGGTTCCATTTGTCAGTAAAGCAACCGGTATGCCGATGGCGAAAATCGCGACGCGCGTCATGTACCAAGGAAATCTCAGAGAAGCGCTTGCTTTCTATGACAAATTTGACGTGGTACGCGAAGGCAATGGCATCTTAAAACCGAAAAAATTTGACCATGTTGCAGTCAAAGAAGCGGTTTTCCCGTTCAATAAACTTCAAGGTGCTGACCTCATTCTAGGACCTGAGATGAAATCAACCGGTGAGGTTATGGGCATCAGCCGAAACTTCCCAGCGTCATTTGCCAAAAGCCAAATCGCTTCAGCAAACGTGCTCCCCAAAAGCGGTTCGGTTTTCATCTCGTTAGTGGACATCGACAAGTCGTTTGCGAAAGAGATTGGGACGAAATTTGAAGCACTTGGCTTTAAAGTCGTCGCAACGGGCGGTACACACAAGGCCTTGCAAGAAGCTGGTGTGAACGCAGAGTTTGTCTATAAAATCTCTGAAGGCAGACCAAACATCGAAGATAAACTCAAAAATGGTGACATTGCTTTAGTGATTAACACCAGCGACAATAAATCAAGTAAAGACGATGCGAAGAAAATTCGTCAAGCCGTGCTTCGCTTTAAAATTCCTTACTTTACCACCGTTTCTGCGGCATCTGCAGCAACAACAGCGATAGAGTACATTCAAGACAAAAGCGCACTTGAACCACGTGCTTTACAAGACTATCTCAACTAAAACCATGAACCCCGACCTTGTTTATCTAGCGCAAACAGAGACAACGGCGGGGTTCCTCTCCCAAAATACGGATGCACTCTCCCGCATCAAAAATCGCCCAAGCGGTAAACCTTTTCTCATCAGTGTTGATTCGCTCCAAACCCTTCGTTCCTTTACCAGAGTTCCAAAACAGCATAAAAATCGTGTCAGAAGAGCCGCTAAAATAACTTTTGTTTATCCGTGTGCGTTAGCCATTCGTGTGGTTAAAGATGAAGAGCATTCGCAGTTCTTGCGCAAATTTAAATGGAGTTACTCAACTTCGTCTAACCCTAGTGGTCAAGGCTTCGATGAAGCATTTGCCACCGAAAAAGCCGATGTAATACTCTTTACATGTAAAGGTTTCTTTGAAGATAAACCTTCATCCATTTACAAGCTTGGAAAAAGAAAAATGAGGAAATTACGATAATGAATCTACAAAAACTAGCAGAGGCAGAAGCCTACTTTTTAGAACTTTACCCACAAGGTTTTGAAGATGTGACACTTTTACCCATCATCAAACGACACAACACAGCCAAAATAGGTGAACAAGTCCGCGAGATGTTTACCAAAGAGAACTTCACACAGCCCGACATCATCTGTGAAAACTTCACCAAAATCGTCTCAAAATCAACGCTTATCTCCTTGTTTGAAAAGCCAAAGGTACGCGAAATGGTTCAGACGATGCGCATGGAACGAAGAGATATGTTCGCTATTGGTCTGTATGAAATGCTCTATGGTGACTAAAAAGAGGGATTTGAGACTTTGGTCGAGGTGCTTTCGTTTTATAGTTTGGCAAAATGGTCTATCGTGACGTTGATACCTTATTATTTTTACAGAGATAAAGAGTTTTTCATCAAACCTCTATGACAACCAAAAATATCATTGCATTTTTTGAGATAGAAGGTTTAGTTTATAAGCCACGACCGAGTTATGAATTTCATGTGCAGTATGCAAAAGTTTTAGAGAGCATGAGAGCAGAAGTCAGTGAGAAAATAAGTCCAAATGATAATGCGGGGTTTACGGGGTTTTTGATGATAGCAATGGAAGAGTAGTTAAAGTTCAAACAAGGTTTTATCTTTACATGTAAAAATAAAATAGGGTAAAAATTAAACCCTGCGCACTAAATCACTTGACTAGGAGCGAGAAATGACAGAAAAAATAAAACTAACTGAAGAAGAACAAGTCCTTTGGAATAAAATATCATTTGAATCAGATTTATATCAACCAAGTCTTGATGCAATAAGAGATTCAATAAAACCTGCCTATGAGTTATCAAAAAGTTTATTAATTCGAAAAGCGATACCTTTGGTTCGAAAGAAATATTTTACAGAGCCAGAATATAACATAAAAGGAAGAGGAAAGTCTCGTAAAGAAGTATTTGAATTAAATGGTACTAAAGGTGAGGAAATTCTTAAGCACCCACATTTTCATAAATATTTACAATACTTTATTCTTGGCCCAGCATTGTCATCAGAAGTAATTCAAGAGTTTGATTCGTTAGTTACTAAAAACAAACCAATCACATCTAGTGATCAAGAAAGTTTATGTATTTTAGCTCGAAATCAAGTAAAAAAGTATTATTTAAATCCCAAAATAGTATCCGAAGAATATTTTAAATTGTGTTTGGAACTAAATCTCAATCTGAGCATGGCAAGAGTTGTTAGAGATACAGTTAATCGAATGAAAAAATAAGAAGTCAAGAAAGAGGCCATTTTAATTAAAAAATAACCTCTTTATCTTTACATGTAAAGCCTACATCTTCCCCGTAATCTTCTGAATTGCCAGCGAAGCAAGCGTCAAACCAAACGAAGCGGTCACACACATCAAACTTCCCATCTCTTTACAAATAGGCTTTTCATCGGAAAATACCGTTAAGAATGAACCCTGAAAGCCCGTTTTTTTAAGTCCTTCACGAAAACTTTTGGCGAGAGCATCGCCATACGTGTCCCAAATAGGAGCATAGTGGATTTTGGTAGGGTCGATTTTTTTTGCACCACCTGCTGAGCTGAGTAGTTTGGTGTGGGCTTTATGTGCCACGGCGATTTTGGCTTCCATATCGTCGATTGCGTCGATGACGATGTCGTAGGGTTCAAAGTCAAAGTTTTCGACCCATTCAGGCGTTACTTTTGCCACAATCGGTGTTACGCCTTTATAGAGGCTTGCCATGTGTAAGACTTTGACTTCGTCCACGGCTTCAGAGCCTAGTTGTCTATTTTGATTGGTCACATCGTAGATGTCAAAATCAACGATGGTGATGTCGCTCACCCCTGTGCGGTACAAGGCGTCTAAACACGGGCTTCCCACACCGCCGATGCCTAAAAGAAGTATTTTGGCGCTTTGGAGTTTTTCGAAGTCTTCACCAAAAACGCGTCTGACACGCGAATATCGATCTTCCATTATTTTATCCATTCTTTTAACATTTCAATTTCGTCGTGCGCGGTCATATCAAGTTTGATAGGCGTGATGGAAACATAACCTTCATCAATGGCGCTGAGGTCACAGTCATCAATTTTGCCTTTTTTCCATTCAAGGGTATGAACACCCAGCCAGTAGTACTCTTCTCCTCGTGGGTTTCGGTGCAGATGCGCGTCATTGCCATACATTCTGTAACCTGCACGGGTGATCTTGTAGCCCTTACACTCTTCGGGTTTGAGGGCTGGGATATTGACATTTAAAAAGCGACGCTCTGCAAGAGGAAAGGTGCCGTCTAAAATGCGTTTAGCAAGGTCGTACACGGTTTGCTCGGCGAGATCATAGCCGTGGGTTAGCTCGATGTTTTGAGGGCCACCCGTATAAACTTGAGAGATGGCGATGGCAGGAACACCATGCAAGGCTGCTTCCATTGCCGCACTGGCTGTTCCGCTGTAGGTGATGTCTTCGCCCAAATTGGAGCCTTTGTTGATGCCACTCACGACCAAATCTGGCTTACTTTCGCCTTCAAAAAGGGCATTGAGTGAGAGATAAATACAGTCTGTGGGGGTGCCATCATCGAGTTTAAAAAAGTCATCGCCAATTGCAACAAAGCGAAGCGGACGCGTGAGGGTAAGGGAGTGTCCGCAAGCGGATTTCTCAGAGGTGGGTGCTACGATGGTAACATGACCTAATGGACGAAGTGCGCGAGCAAGTGCGTGAAGTCCAGCGCTTTCAAAGCCATCATCATTGGTAATTAAAATACGTTTCAT
>DBTO01000268.1:699-3004 GCA_002307095.1 Sulfurospirillum sp. UBA1314 | reverse complement strand
TAGGCATCGGCGGTGTGGGAAGCCCCTGTTTGGACGCACTTTACCGCACAGGCGTGAGTGACATCACCATCGTTGATTTTGATACCTACGATGTGACCAATCAAAACAGGCAACTGGGCTCTGAAGCAGTCGGTGAAGTGAAAGTCTTGCACATGGCAAGCCTCTATAAAGGTGTGACGCCCATTGAGGCAAAAGTCACGCCTGAATGGGTTGAGAGTTTTGACTTTGAACCCTACGACATTGTCATTGACGCGATCGATGATATGGAAGCGAAAATCGCCGTAGCCCACAAAGCCCACACTAAACTGCTAAGTTCCGCAGGTGGGGCTAAAAAAATCGACCCAACCAAAATCCACTATGCCCCTATTTGGGACACGTATGGCGATGCACTGGCAAAAAGCTTCCGTGAGGGACTTAAGAAAACAGGCTTTCAAGGCTCATTTTTAACGGTATTTTCCGATGAAAAACCGATTTGCAAAGAGATGGGAAGTTTAATGTGTGTGACGGCTTCGTTTGGTTTGACACTTGCTTCGTTGGCAATTCGGAAGATTACAGGGAAAATTTAAGCTTACATGTAAAAACAAAAAAACCTATTTAGATTAAAAAATAATTAAGTCATTCTTATTGAGGATAGTTATGAAAGATAAAGAGCGAGAAAAATATGCAAGCGTTATGAATGAAATCAAAAGAAGAACCAATGTAGTTTATGCATTTCTAAATGGTGAAAGAAATGCAATGTATCAAGCTGTTAATATTGAATTAATGTGTTTACAAATTAGAAAAATATTAGAACTTATTGCTTTAAGCTCACTTGTGGCTAATCAAAAAATATTTTTAAGACAAGTACAAAATTTACAAAAAATGTGGAATGCTAAGCTAATTTTGAAAGATATTGAAAGGCTTAACCCTGATTTTTATCCAAGCCCAATTTATGAAAAACCAAGTGATTTAGAAGGTGTTGAGAATAATTTAATTACTATTAAAAATGGTTACTTAACTAAAGAAGATTTCATTAAAGCATATGATGCTTGCGGAAAAATATTACATGCTGAAAATCCCTTAGGTCATAAAATTGACTATAAATACTATGAAAAAAATATACTAATTTGGATGGGTAAAATTAAATTATTATTGAGCTGTCATACAATTAAACTGTTCAATGATAATAATTTGTATGTTGTTCATATGCAAGAACAAGGAAAAGAAAGCTCAACAGTATATGTATTTGAATTGATCAAAACTTTACACTTATAAAGTAAGAATTAACGTCAATCATTCTTCCATCGCCATCATCAAAAAGCCCGTAAATCCCGCATTATCATGAGGACTTATCTTCTCACTAACTTCTGCTCTCATACTCTCTAAGACTTTTGTATACTTCACATAAAATTCATAGCTCGGTCTTGGCTTATAGACTAAGCCTTCTATTTCAAAAAACGTAATGACATTTTTCGTTGTTGTAGGCTTAATAAAAAACTCTTTGTCTCTGTAAAAATAATACGGTATAAGTGTAACGATCGACCATTTTGCCAAACTATAAAACGAGAGCACTTCAACCATTGTTTCAAATCCCTCTTTTTTGTCGCCATAAAGCAGTTCATACAGACCAATAGCGAACATATCTCTTCGCTCCATACGCATCGACTTAATCATATCTCGTACTTTTGGTTTTTCAAAAAGCGATATTAAAGTCGATTTTGAGACGATTTTAGCAAAGTTTTCGCAGATGATCTCGGGCTGTGTAAAGTTCTCTTTGGCAAACAGCTCACGGACTTGTTCGCCGATTTTCGCGGTATTGTGTTTTTTGATGATGGGCAAAAGTGCTACATCTTCAAAACCTTGTGGGTAGAGTTCAAAAAAGTAGGCTTCCGCCTCTTTTAGTTTGTGCAAATTCATTACCGTAATTTCCTCATTTTTCTTTTTCCAAGCTTCAAAATCGAAGAAGGTTTGGACTCAAAAAAACCTTTACATGTAAAGAGTATGACATCGGATTTCTCTTGGGCATATACTTCATCAAAGCCCTTTCCACTGGGATTGGACGAAGTAGAATAACTCCATTTGAGCTTTCGCAAAAACTGCAAATGCTCTGCATCTTTAACCACACGAATGGCTAGTCCACACGGATAGGCAAAGGTTGTTTTTTGGGATTTACGAACACTTTTTTTATGGCGTCTTGGAACTCTGGTAAAGCTACGAAGTGTGCCTAGCGAATTAACACTGATGAGAAACGATTTGCCTTTTGGGCGATTTTTGATGCGGGAAAGTGCCTCAGTATTTTGTGAGAGGAACCCCGCCGTTGTCTCTG
>DBTO01000268.1:0-455 GCA_002307095.1 Sulfurospirillum sp. UBA1314 | reverse complement strand
GGAACCCCGCCGTTGTCTCTGTTTGTGCGAGATAAACAAGGTCGGGGTTCATGGGTTTTAGTTTAAATAGTCTTGTAAAGCGCGTGGTTCAAGCGCGCTTTTGTCTTGAATGTACTCAATCGCCGTTGTTGCAGCCGCTGCCGCTGAGACGGTGGTAAAGTAAGGGATTTTAAAGCGAAGAACCGCTTGGCGAATTTTCTTCGCGTCGTCTTTGCTTGATTTATTGTCGCTCGTGTTAATCACAAGGGCGATGTCGCCATTTTTGAGTTTATCTTCGATGTTGGGGCGACCCTCAGAGATTTTATAGACAAACTCTGCATTGACACCTGCTTCTTGAAGGGCTTTATGTGTGCCACCCGTTGCGATGACTTTAAAGCCAAGCGCTTCAAATTTAGTACCGATCTCTTTGGCAAACGATTTGTCGATGTCTACTAACGAGATGAAAACCGAACCGC
>DBTO01000167.1:8289-16327 GCA_002307095.1 Sulfurospirillum sp. UBA1314 | reverse complement strand
TTCATCCTTTTCATAAGATTTCATACTGCAATCTTAGAAAAGCTATGTAAATTTTATGTAAACTTTAAAGACGGTTTTTAAATACTTTTTTTGTAGAAGATTTTAGATAAACAGGCTTTTTAGCGTGCTTTGGGGCACTCTATGACGTAAAAAGAACGTAAATTTTGATGTTTTTACGTTTTACATGTAAAGATACTTTGTTTAATTTAAGAAGCTTTTTTTCATAGAATAAAAAAGATGGTTGATTTTTTGATACGTGAACAATCTTTACATGTAAAGATTTGCAGACGAAATTTAGCTACAATTTAACGTATAAAATTGCTCTTTAATGGGGGAAAAGTTAAAAGTTTAGTCATGATCCCTATTCGCTTCTATGACTTATAGTAACGATACTTATCAAAAAAACTTAAAAAATCTTTATATCTAGTTACCAATGTATTATGCTTTCTCCAAAAAAAACCGTATCTCATAATTTTAGAACATAATGTTTCTTTGTCAAAAATACGATTGGCTTCTACTTTAATATGTTCATAGGCTTTCTCTATGCATGCTTCATATTGGGGAAATTCTTTTGACAAATAGTTTAAAACATACTGCTCATCGCAATCTTGAACAATCATGGATAAACAAGACTTGGCATATCCAACATTAATCTCTTCTTTCTTTGAATTTGGTTTGGCATCGGCAACACCAACCAAATGCTTATAAAGCTTTTCGCCAATCACAATTCGTGGATAGCCTGCTTGTTGTTCAAGTTGATACGCATTCGATAGAGCAGAACCATAGAGTTCATTGCTTCCACTTATTTGATGTTCAATGCCTCTACCAATTTCTATTGCACCTCGTACGAATATACCATCTGATAACATCTGGAGAAAACTCCCACCTGTTGCTAACATAAGTGTATATATACCTTTCAATGGTAACTGTTTTTGCTCTGTTTTCAATGAAACGTAATGAATAATCAAATCAGAAAAAGAATCACTTTTTAATTCATTAGAATCTAAATCACCATCGCCTAACGAGCGTTTAATAACTACTGCAAATGTTTTAGAGAAAACTTCCCTAAATTTTTTCACTTTGCCATATGTATTATCAATAATTTTTTTCACTTCATCAGGAGACAAAGATTCATCGTTTAATTGCTTCAAAGCATTAGCTTGCCCTAAAATATCAATAAACGATAAAGCATACCATTCAATTGTCATCTTCTTTATTCCTTTAATCTAATATAGTCTCTTGATATTTCGTCAACCCAAACACCTCGATTTTATCTCCCGCGATGCGATAGACAATCGTGTAGCCTTTGTACACCAAATCTCGGATAGATTCATCATCAAAATAGATAGATTTTCGGCATTTAAGAGGATGCGCACTAAGAGAGCGGATTTGTTTTAGAAGTTCATTTTTAAATTTTAGAGCATTTTTTGGACTATCGTTTGCTATGAAACGAAGCTGACTTTCAAAGCGTTTGAGAAAACTCTCTTTGAACTCAATGGGCATATTCGTCAAGCACGTTGTTCATATGAGCTTCAAACTCTTCAAGCGATACCATGGTCGCATTACCACTTTTGAGCTCTTCAAGCTCTTTTTCAAGATAGACTTTATCGTGCATAAATTGGCTATTTTTCTCAATCTTCACGTGATTGAAAAATCGACTATCCAAAGACTG
The DNA here is from genome assembly GCA_002307095.1 of Sulfurospirillum sp. UBA1314. Lineage (GTDB taxonomy): Bacteria > Campylobacterota > Campylobacteria > Campylobacterales > Sulfurospirillaceae > Sulfurospirillum. The sequence continues at coordinate 14,655 of DBTO01000167.1, read as the reverse complement.
CAAAATACTCAAAAACTGGGCTGCATACCCCTCTTTGACATCGATGACAACTTGCATTTGTGCTCCTTTAAATCATAAAATGATTATACCAAACTTCTCTTTTGATGCAGTGTTTCTATCATTTTATCACTCCAAACACCATAAGGATCGCGGTACGGCTCTTTTACATGTAACGGTTTTGAAGCCGTAGAATGTGTGGCGACAACACCCTTGATGTCGCTGGTTTCATCATTGGCGACGTGCACATCAAAGCCTGCGAGAGTGAGTCCGATTTGGCTTACATGTAAAGCGGTTGAGGCGACCAAAACGCCATCTGGTTTGAGCAGTTTTTTCAGGTTTTGGAAAAATTCCAAGGTGACGAGCGAAGCGTTATTGCTCTCGATAAAGGGGTCTAAAAAGATCACATCAAATTTCTCGCTCAAAAGCGTGACGCCGTAGCGTGCTTCGACGTTTTGGAAGTCAATCCTCGCGAAATCATCTTCGTAGGTTTTACATGTAAAAAGTGTCTGTAACATCTTTACATGTAAAGCATTGGGAACGATGGCAGAAGCTCTCTGTAAAAGCATGCGATCTTGGTCGATGGCGTTTACATGTAAACGATTTTTGGCTAAGGTTTGGGCTAATTCCAAGGCTTTAAATGTGGTGTAACCCATCCCAAATCCGATCTCTAAAAGATTGACATCACCTTTTTCAAGGCGCACTTTGAGGTCAGATTTTTTAAGAAAAAGTGTTTCGGCTTGGGCATAAGCACCCGCTTTGGGATGGTAATAATCATGGTATATTTCACTCCATAAAGTCGAGCTTCCATCTTTTAGATCGATTTTTTGTGGTATTTCATCACTTTCTTCGCATTGAGATTCGACCAAATCACCTTGTTTGATACCCCGATAACGCATCGTTTGGACGATGTATTCGCCAAACTGCCCTTTTGCCATATGCCATTTGGGAGCGATAAGCTCATGCGCTGGCGTGTCGGTGGCAAGACGTAAAATAGGAATGGTAGAAGGAACATAACGCAACAGCTCCATGAGCGCTTCGGCGTATGCGTACTCGTTTAACAACGCAAAAGGTGTTTGTGCGTATTCGCGCGCCAGATCGGTCTTTTCGATGATATGCAAATTGTGAAATTTAATGCCATCAATACCCGCGTCCACCAAGCCTTTCAAACTCTGTTTCCACATCTCTAAATTCTCATTTGGCAAGCCAATGATGAGATGAGCATAAACTTTCAAACCTTTACCATGTAAACGCTTAATCGCATCCAACGAACAGGCGGCATCGTGTCCTCGGTTCATGCGTGCTAAGCTTGTATCGTGCAAAGTTTGCACACCCAGTTCGACCACGACGTCTATTTTTTGGTTTAATTCACTCAAATATTCCAGCGTCGCTTCGCTGAGACAATCAGGTCTGGTGCCTACATGTAAAGCACGAAACGGGTAAAGCGACAGCAGGTTTTCATACGCCTCTTTTTGTCTAACTAATGAGGCAAAGGTTCCCGTGTAGGCTTGAATGTAGAGCGCAAACGAAGAGGCTTTGTACCGTCTTTTCGCAAATGAAAGTGCTTTTTCGATCTGCTCTTCCACGCTCTTGGCATCGGCTATTTGCGCCGCACGCGCACCATGTTCAGGACAAAAAGAGCAGCCGCCACTGCCATCTTTTTCACGGTTGGGGCAACCAAATTCAAGATTGACAGGAATGCTAAAGAGCGCTTCGCCATACTGAGCGAACATAAAATTTTTATGGCTAAGGTAGGGGAGCATTATTTGGAAAAGATTTTGCGTATTTTGGTAAGACCAAGTTGCATACCACTGTAGCTCATGACCTCAGCCATCTTTTTCCACATCGGTTTTTCATAACACGAATCGGGGCACTTGCGACAGCTGGGTTTATGCTCATGCGGACAATTTTTAAGCTTTCCATACGCGTAGAAAAAAAGCGTCTCGCACTCTTCGCACACATGGTACGGAAGTTCACATAAGGATTCTTCTTTAAAGCTCACCTGTAAAACACCTTTTTTCTTAGGAACGTCGTGGTGCTTTTTGTCGCAATGAAGCTGAAGAAAACGGTGTAAGGTTTGCGTATCGGTGATCAGTTTCTCTTTAGTCATAGCGGCTCTTTTTTGATTTGATACCGTATTATAAAGAAATAGTCTAAACCTAACGTTATTGCAAGAAAGCAGTGTCGATTTTTAAAGCGGTGGTTGAAATCTGTGGCAAACCGAAATTTGCCACAGGATGTTTATTTTGCAGGAATAATGATCCCTTGGTAAGGGCCAAATTTGTGTTGGTGACGCGTTTTGTTATCGTCATAAGGTCCAACATCGCTATCGGCTGCTTTGACTTTGAGATCAGGAAAGTCTTTGTCTTTATTGGCTTTGATAGGGCGCTCTTTGTCGTAGTTATTGATATACGCCGCCACATCATACGCTTGATCATCGCTCAATATTTTGGCATCGATGGTCGCACCTAAAGGCATATTGGCAACAATCCAATCGGCTGCTTTAATCAGTCTAAACATACCAGCACCGGTGTTATAGGTATCTTTCCCCCACAAGGGTGGAAACTCATAGCCCATTGCCTTGCCTTCACGCTTAACCCCAGCTCCATTGTCGCCATGACACGAAGCACACATCTCTTTGTACACTTTTTCACCCGCAATTGGATCTGCCGCGCGGCTCATGATGATCTTACGATCGATTTTCGTCAAAGAGCTTCCTTCCACTTTCGCCCCAATCGGCACGCCTTGCGCTAACCAGTACATGTACGTCACGATCGCTTTCATCTCTTTTGAACTCTCAGGCAATGGCTTACCGTTCATACTGCGTACCATACACCCGTTGATGCGCTCTTCAATCGTACCGACCGCATTTTCGCGTGCGCTGTATTGTGGGAAAGAAGCAAAAACGCCCATAAAGCCTGCAGAGTATTTTTTAGTTCCTGCCTCCAAGTGACAGCTATTACAGGCAAGGTTATTGCCAGCATATCGCATGTTTTTATCGGCAACTTCAGGGCCAATATATTTATACGTCTCTTGAACTAACGCTTTACCATAACGCACATCTTCGCCAAATTGGTTGCTGGGAATCATTTTTTCATCGGGCGCTTTCCAGTCTTTTACCACTGCTGGCTTAAAACCTTGGTCACTTCGTTTAGCAAGTTCCCCCGTATCCAACGCAAAAAGCCCACTTGCACAGGACACAACCAGTGCCAGTCGTAACATCCCATCTATTCTCATAAAAGCCTCCTTTAGAATAATTCATTAGACTATCATACGCTTTGTGTGTCAATTTATCGTCAATTTCTCTGCTAAACTTTTAAGGTATACTTTTGCAATGGTTTCTCTAGACAAAAGGATTTCCCATCAAAAATTTTCGCATCGTTGCACTCTTTTTTGGTCTCTTTTGCACGTTGTTACTCAGCCTTGGCTTTTTGATCTATCGGGCTAACCACAACCTTTATGTTGAAGATGCCAAAAACAGCGTTGAGAGTGTGCTGAGTCTAACGCAAGATTTGATCTCACATGAAAAACAACTTGCTTTAAGTATAGCACTGATGCTCTCACAAAATGAGAAACTTAAAGAGGGCTACCTCACCAACAACAGGGCATTACTTTTTGAAACGTTGCAGAGTGAAATTTTGAAAACAAAACAGTACCTTCAAATCGAAAATCTTGAAGTACAACTTCATACCAAAGATGCAAAGGCGTATGTACGAAGTTGGGATTTTGACGATTACGGCGATGACCTTTCAACGTTTCGCAAAGGCATAACGCTGCTTCAACAAACCAAAATTCCCCTCGTTGCCATTGAGCTTGGAAAACGTTTGAACATTAAAGCACTGTGCCCTATTTACGTCAAAGAGGAGTTTATTGGCTCACTCGAGATCATCATCAGTTTTGATGAAGTCGCACAAAAGCTGAATGCCAAAAAGATCAATTTTGTCATTTTGATGGATAAAGAGCTTTTAGAGATTGGCGAATGGATGAAAGAGTTGGAAAAAATAGACAACTACGTCATTGTGAGCAATAGCTGCCCTAGCAAGTGTCTCAATGCTTTAAGCGCCATCATCTCGACCTCTACGCTGGAAAAAGGTTTTGCAAGAGGGAATGATGTACTTTTTGGATTCACACCGCTTTTTGATATCGAGGCCAAGCAGGTTGGCTACATTGGAATCTGGTTTAACGAATCATTACTCAAAGAGTCATTGCTTCTTCGAGCTTCGCTTACACCACATTCGCCCCCTTTACATGTAAAGACTTTGGAGCCTGCGATTCAAGACTCCTTGCAACATGAGGTACTGATTCGATGAAAATTTTACTCCTAGAAGATGACCATACGTATAATGAGAGCATTAAGGACTCTTTGGAGGAGATGGGCTATGAAGTCGATGCCTTTGAAGATGGGATTGTTGCCCTTGATGCGCTCTTTGAAAAACACTACCACCTTGCCCTTTTGGACATTCGTGTGCCCCATATGGATGGGTATGAAATCCTCAAAGAGATTCGTAAATCTAAGCTTGATTTACCGATCATTTTTATTACTTCCCTCACCGACATCAATAACCTCTCGTTAGGCTATGAGCTTGGCTGCAATGATTATTTGCGCAAACCTTTTTCACTTAAGGAACTTCAGTACCGCGTCTCACAAACGCTCAAAAGCTACCATCTGCATACCACACTCGATGTCATTCCTCTCACGCATGGCTTTTCCTACCACAGCGATGATCAGAGCCTTTGGTTTGAAGAGATACAGGTCAATTTGAGCAATTATGAACGCAAGCTTCTCTTTGTTTTAGTCAAAAACAGAGGTAATTTCATCTCCATCGAACTCATTCACGCCTACGTCTGGGAAGGCAAAGAAGTGGGCGAAAATGACATACGTATGCTGATTAAAAAATTACGAGACAAGACTGATAAAGATTTGATTATCACGGCAAAAGGGATAGGATACAAAATTGAAAAGTGAGACCAAAAATGCGTTTACCTTTGCTATTATTCTCACACTCCTGACACTTTTACTGGTCTCTTTTCCCCTTTTAAATTACCTCTCTGCGTCTTTGCGTCTTTCCCAATTTAATCAAGAAAGAGAGCTACGTCTTTACGCCGAAGCAATAGAAGAGAGTATTTATACCCTCTCACCTTTGCAAAAAACGTTTCTTTTTCCCCGTTCTATTGTGTACAAAAGTGCTCTTCTGGACGCTTCAAACCGTATCGTCTTTTCGTTAATCCAAGAGCCCATTCCCTCATTTGATAGCCCATTTTACACAAGTGAGCACGCTCTTTTTTACAAGCAAGCCCTACGAAAAAATATTTTACATGCAAATTTCCTCATCGTGCAAAAAGAACTTTCGTACTCTCAGGTTATATTGGATATTTTGGTGATGGTTGGCGTTGTGCTCTCTGGTATGTTTATCATCTCATTTTTACTCATGAAGATGTTGCTCAAACCTCATATTGAAGCATCTACTCGCATGAATAACTTTTTCACCGATGTAATGCATGAGCTCAAAACACCTCTAGGCATTATGCAGCTCAACATTGAAGGATTGGTGCAAAAGTACAAAGACAAGCGTCTTGGTCGCACCCTTGCAGCACTCTCCACTCTTTCAACGTTGTACGATGATTTGGAGTACCTCATTAAATACAAGACGATTACCTACACAACTGAACTGCTCAATTTTTCAACGTTTTTAGAAGATCGTATTAGCTATTTTGAGGCACTGAGTTTTTCGAAAGAGATTAGCATTATTTCCCACATCGAGCCAGAACGGTATGTTCGCATCAATCGCATTGAGCTTCAACGCATCATTGATAATAATATTACGAACGCCATCAAATATTCGCCCACACACACCATCATCGAAGTCGCATTAAACGCAGACAACGGCAAACTCTGTTTTAAAGTCCAAGATCAAGGAATAGGGATTAAAGAGACTCAGAAGATTTTTGAGCGTCATTACCGAGGCGACATCTACAAAGGTGGCTTTGGAATTGGACTGAGTATTGTCAAAAGTATTTGTGATAAATATGGTATTGTGATCGAAGTCGAGTCGGAAGAGAAAAAAGGAAGTGTTTTTAGCTATTGGTTTAGAGAAGAGGTGGAGGAGAAAATCTCCTCCGAAGAATTATAGTGCTGTTACGTTCTCAGCTTGTGGGCCTTTTGGACCTTCGCCTAGTTCATAAGTAACTTTTTGGCCTTCTGCCAAAGAGACACGACCATAACCTGATCTGTTTACTTGACGAAAGTGTACGAATACATCTTTTCCGCCATCATTTGGTTGGATAAAACCAAAACCTTTTTCATTGTTAAACCATTTAACGGTTCCCTCTAATAAAGCCATCTAATGCTCCTGTTATAAAATCGAAAAG
>DBTO01000167.1:0-7892 GCA_002307095.1 Sulfurospirillum sp. UBA1314 | reverse complement strand
TTAAATCGCTTTTAACTATACTGAGTCATGAAAATAGCAAAAACATACGCACTTTACAGCACGATCATCCTTTCTTGTGCCCTCATATTACTGGCGAGTGTCTGGTTCAGCATAAAAATGCAAGAACAAAGCCAGGTTGAACAAGAGCAAAGTAGTGTATTTAATCACTTCAAAGCTGTCTTAAATCTCGAAAAGACTCCTCTGAGGCAAATGAGCCTTCACTACTCTCGTTCAGATGAAATGGCGGCATTTGTAAACACACCTGATTTGACATGGAGCACCGAAAATTTGGAGCCTCTGCTTCCCTCTTTTGGACTTAATTATATTTTTTTATTTGATGCTACAAAAAAACAGATTTATACCCATAAAAGTAACGAAGTTCAAACCATCAATTTTGATTTATCCTCTTTTGATGCTTCGATTCTCCCTTTCCAAGAGTTTTACCATTATGAAAATGGAATGTTCATCCAATTTTTTCTAGCACCCATTTATTCCTCATCCCACGCAGAACAAACAAGCGAACCGATAGGATTTTTACTTTTAGGACGTATTTTTGATCAAACATTTCTGCAAAAGATGGAATTTGTCACACTTGGAACGTCTGCATTGTTTCCAAAAGAAGATCATCTCACCTCAACCAATCATTTTGAGATTCCATTACACTCTTTAAAACATGAAGTGATTGGGTATCTTGATTTTTATTATGTGCCCACCCTTCTCTCGTTTATGACGGAAGTTCAAAACTCCATTGCCTTAATAGGACTACTCATCATCGTATGTGCGATGATACTTTTTTATTTTTTGACCCAAAAGATTATTTTTACACCTATTAGACGTATCTCAATGGCACTTAAAAGCCATAATTTAAATTATATTATGGCACTTTCACGCCATAAAAATGAGCTGGGTGAAATCGCACATCTTATTTATGAACATGAAAAACAGACGACTCTTTTAGAACACTATAAAGAGGCGATTGATGAAAGTACCATCGTTTCAAAAACGAATGCGAAAGGCATTATTACCTATACCAATAAACAATTTAGTGCGATCTCAGGGTATCATGAAAATGAACTCTTAGGCAAGCCTCATAACATTGTTCGTCACCCCGACAATCCTCAAAGTTTTTTTAAAGAGATGTGGGCAACACTCAAAGAGGGAAAAACATGGAAAGGGGTTGTCAAAAACAGACGAAAAGACGGCAGTGCGTACTATGTCAAATCGGTGATTATGCCTCTGTTTGATGACCAAGGGGATATTCAAGAGTATATTGCCATTCGTTACGATGTCAGTGAGCTTTTTGAACAGGTCGATCATCTCAGTAAAGAAAAACTGATTGAACTTCCAAGCCGAAAAGTACTCCTTGAAGCCATTGAATACTCCATGAACCCTCATCTAGCCATCTTAAATATTTGTGGGTTTCATGACACCAATACCCTTCACGGTCAAGCTTTTGGTGATCTTTACTTACGCCATTTAGCCATCAAAATCAAACAACTCCTACCAAAATCATGGCAACTTTTTCACCTTCAAAGTGATGAGTTTGCGCTCTATTGCGATGCTTCACTGCTCGATTTAAACTTTAATGATACGTGTCATAACATCCTTTCAAACTTAAACCACGAGGGACTTTTCATTCAAGGGGCTTTTTATCCGCTCTCCCTTCGTTTGGGCATTGCCAATGGAGCGGGGTATCTTTACAATCGTGCTGAGATTGCAATGAAAGAGGCACGCTCATCGCATAAGAGCTTCATTGTTTACGATGATAGTGAAGGCTTTGAAGAGCGCTTGCACAAAGATATTCAGTGGAATGAAACCCTCATGAGTGCCCTCAAAGAGAACCGTTTTACCATCTTTTTCCAAGAGATTGTGCCTTTACATGTAAAGAAAATGACCCGCAAAAAGTATGAAGTGCTTATTCGCCTTATCGACACCAATGGCACTATTATCTCGCCGTATCATTTTATTGACCTCTCCAAACGTATGCATCTGTACGATCAACTTACGCGTTTTGTGATTCAAGAGGGATTTAGAGCTGCCCTTGAGCTTCATTGCGATATTTCGATTAACATTACCAAAGAGGACATTTTAAACCAAGAGACAACCGCCTATCTTATGGAGATGCTGCAACAATTTCCTACTCTTCACGGGCGCATTACCTTAGAGCTCGTCGAATCTGAGGGTATTGAAGACTCCACAGAAGTTCAAACCTTTTTACAGCAAGCAAGGGAACATGGTTGCTTACTCGCTATTGATGATTTTGGAGCTGGGTACTCTAACTTTGAATATTTACTGCGCCTCAATGTTGATTTCATCAAAATCGATGGTTCTATCATTAAAAATATCGACACCGATGTCAATGCGTATGAAACAGTGAAGACCATTACCCATTTTGCTAAAAACTTGGGCATTTTAGTTGTCGCCGAATTTGTCCATAAAAAAGAGATTTTGGAAAAAATAGAAGAGTTAGGTATCGATTTTGCACAAGGGTTCTACCTGCATGAACCTTCCCCAAAAACAACAATAAAGAGTCATTATGTTAGCCATTGAAGCCTTTTTGAAAGTCGTTGAAAACGATGAATTCGTCGAAGGGCACGAAGTATTGGAAGTGGAATGGCATCGTTTGAAGAAACTTCCAGAATACGAGAATGAAGCCAAAATTCTCAAAGGGCTTATTAATGCCTCTACCGCTTTAGCCCTAGCGTGCAAAGGAAAAAACGAAGGAGCACTTAGAGTGTGGCAAACGTACGAAAAATATGCCCCATTGATTGCGGTAACTCCCTCAAAATTGACGGCACAGTACCAAGAAGCCCAAGCGCTTTTGTTACGTAAATATACGCTTTACATGTAAAGAGTTGAGAAGATCAGATAGAGCGAAATAACCCAAAGAATTGTATTTAAAAGAGTTGTATAAAGCTTCTCATTGATACGTTCGTGAATTTTGTTACCCAGCCAAAATCCTACTAAAGAGATGAGAACAAAAAGAGCAATCACAATGCTATTATCCAGTGTAAAACTTCCATGGTACCCGAAGATCAGGATTTGAAGCGTTTTATTGGCAATAAAACAGAGGCTCATCACGCCAATCGCGCGTTTTTTATCCAATTTTAGTTCTAGTATCAGCATAATTAACACCGGCGACATAATATTTGCCATACCACCTACCAGTCCGCTGATAAGTCCTATAAGAATTGTGATCCCACGTTTTTCTTTGGCAACGGCACCGCTTAATGAGAGATGCAATCGTTCCTTATTCAGATACAAAAGCATCACGCCCGCAATAATAAGCTTGTAATAATGGTAATAATACGCCACAAGCAAATGCGTTCCAACAACGCTTCCGACCATAACAGAGACCATCAGTGGCCAAAATTCTCTCCAGATGTCAGAAAAGGAGTTCTCTTTTTTGAGGCTGATAATATTCGTCGTCAATGTAGGAAAAAGCGTGTACAACACTGCTAGTTTAAGATCCAGAAAAAGAGCAAAAAGCGGTGTGGCAACCATCGGGAAGCCAAAACCGACAATCCCATGAAAAAATCCTGCCACTAAAACAATCAAAACTTCAAAGAGAAAAAAATCACCGAACATGTTTGAAATACCAGCTCATCGTATCTTCACCCACTCTTTGAGAAAAAATCTTCTGAAGTCCAGAAGGTAAAACAATCGTTTTCCCCTCTTTTTCATGCGGCGATTCAAAAATTAAATACCACTGTATCTCATTTGAAAGGGCATCCAGCAAACCTTGTCCGCCTTCTACCATCACCATCGTGTAATCATTCATCTTTGCAAGATCAGACGCAATCATAACGGAACGATGAGGAATACCAAAAAGAGGAATCGTACGATCAAAATCGTTTTGCGTAGAGTAAATCAGCACATCAGGAGCCTTACCATCACACAACCGTGCATCTAAAATGGGGCGATCCATTCGAACGGTATTGCCACCAATGACTAAAAGATCGCAGCGATCACGCAAACGGTGCACCATTTTACGTGAATCAAGGGAAGTTATGATCCCACCTGTTGCTACGCCATCCGCGCTGAGGGCGAGTTTAAAGAAGAGAAAAGGTTCTTTTTTTTCTTTACATGTAAAAGGTGATAAGAGCAGATCGCATGCTTCTTTCAGACATCCAAAGCGTACGTCTATTCCTTTACTTTGAAGATACGCCCCACCGCCTTGAGCCTCCATACTCTCATCATACGAGCCAATAACCACACGTTTGAGATGCAGTGTTTCAATCAGTGAAGAACACGGAGGTGTTTTTCCAAAATGGTGACACGGCTCTAAGGTTACATGTAAAGAGAGCGTGTGAAAAAGATGGTTGTGGTGTGTTTTTAAAAAGGTATGAAGTTCGGTTGCATCTTCTATGTTATCGATGCATACATCATTGGTGAGTGTTTGATATGCGGCTTTAAGTGCGAGCACTTCAGCGTGAGGAAATCCTGCTTTGTGATGTGCTCCAACACCCAAAATATCGCCTTGGTCATTGCTCACAACCGCTCCCACAGCAGGGTTTGGGAAGGTTAGCACCTGATACGCCCAAGCGGCATCAAGTGCTTTTTGCATTAGATGAGCATCAAATGCACTTACCATTCAAAATAAGTTCGGATACTTTCAATCTCATCCAGTGAAATCTGTTTGAGTTCATTTTCAACGCGCACAGAGGCAACATTGTTTGCAAAGGCTTCAAGCAGACCAATGAATTTCTCTTTACTGTTCAGTTTGACTTTGACTTTTTCACCAATGGAAGCTGTAAAATGCTCAGGCTTGGTGAGTTTGCGCTCAATGCCAGGAGAACTGACTTCAAAAAGATACTCTCCATCCAGTGGTGGTTCCAAATCGAAAATAGGTGATAAAATACGACTAATTTCCGCACATTTATCAAGGCTAATGCCCTCTTTTGACGTAATGTAAAGACGAAAAATTCTTTTATCAAATTCGCTTACTACTTCAGTGTCGTATAAAGCCACACCGCAGCTCTCGACAATTTTGACCATCTGTTCTTTATCAAGCATCGTTATTCTTACCTTTTTTGAGCTCTTCTTCCACTTTTGCAAACAGCGCATCCATCTTATTTTGGCGCTCTAAGCTATCATCAAAATAAAACGTGAAACGTGGGCAGCGAAACCAACCTTCTGCTTGCATACAGTGGGTTTGAATATGACGCTGAACGCGATCCAATCGTGAAAGAATATAATTTTTCTCTTTTTCATCATAAATAGAACCATCTAAATAGACGTTCGCATCGTATTTCCCACGACTACATTCAACATCTACCACACAAACCCCACGAAGCATTTCATCTTCTAAGGTTGAAAGCGCCTCAGGAATAAGTTCTCTTAAAACGCTTTGGGTTCTCTGAATTTTAATACTTTTGTCTATCATAGTTTCGCTTTTTCTTCAACCTCTTTAAAGCTTTCGATATAATCGCCTACTTTAATATCGGTGTAGCCTTCAATGCCCACACCACACTCATACCCTTTACCAACCTCTTTAACGTCATCTTTGAAGCGTTTAAGAGAAGAAACACTGCCTTCATAAATGATAACACCATCACGAATAACCCTAATTTTAACACCACGATTAATGGTTCCATCCGTGACGATACACCCTGCGATGTGTCCTAGTTTTGGCACTGGGAAGACTTCTCTAACCATCGCTTGACCAATGTTCTCTTCACGAATCACTGGCGCCATAAGTCCTGTAACGATGTTAGTCACATCATCAATCAAATCGTAAATAATGTTATACGTTTTAATCTCAACACCAGCACTGCGAGCTTTTTCTTTCACAACACCTGTTGGGCGCACATGGAAACCTAAAATGATACAATCAGAACTTGCACTCGCAAGAGCTACATCACTCTCGGTAATGCCACCGATTCCCGCACTTACAATATTTACTTTTGTTTCAGAATTTCTGATTTTCTCTAAACTGCCTTTGATCGCTTCAAGACTACCTTGAACGTCCGCTTTGATAATAACTGGTAATGTTTTTAAAGCACCCTCTGCAATCATCGCACTCAAATCATCCAAACTCACTTTGGTAGTTTTAGAGAGCTCTTTTTGACGAAGGTATTCTGCTTTTTTCTTCGCATATTCACGTGCAATTTTATCAGTTTTAACGCTAATGAGTGTCTCGCCCGCACCTGGAACTTCACTCAGTCCTAGAACAACAACAGGCTCACCTGGCAACGCTTCTTTCACAGAGCGTCCCAAATCATCCAGTAAAGCTTTGATTTTACCAAAAGCAATACCTGCAACAACAATGTCGCCTACACGCATCGTACCATCTTCGACAACAACCGTAGCCACAGGGCCACGTCCTTTTTCAAGAGAGCTTTCAATGACTGTTGCTTTAACTTCTCTGCTTGGATCCGCTTTAAGTTCTAAAAGATCGGCTTGCAACAAAATGGTCTCTAGCAAATCTTCAATACCCATACCAGTTTTTGCAGATACTGGCACAAATTCATGCTCTCCACCCCAATCGACAGGCGTAATGCCAAGCTCTGCAAGTTGTGCTTTGACAAGATCTGGATTGGCAGCTTCTTTATCCATTTTATTGACCGCAATAATAATAGGCACACCCGCAGCTTTTGCATGCTCAATCGCCTCTTTGGTTTGAGGTTTAACACCGTCATCAGCCGCGACAACGACAATAACAATGTCAGTGACTTTTGCACCGCGTGAACGCATTTCCGTAAAGGCTTCATGACCTGGAGTATCGATAAAGGTAATGTTTCTGCCATTTTTCTCTACCATATAAGCGCCTACGTGTTGGGTAATTCCACCCGCTTCGCCTGCAGCGACTTTGGCACTTCGTATGTAATCTAGAAGTGATGTTTTACCATGATCAACGTGACCCATGATGGTGATAACAGGGGCACGCTCAACAAGAATTTGATCACTGGCTTCACCCTCTTCATCGTACGCTTTGACATAGTCAAATGCTTCTTGATCATTGACTGTTGTCACATTAATACCAAAAGTCTCTGCTAAAATCTCAATAGAATCTTTATCTAAAAAGTCATTTTTAGTAAACATAACACCCAAAGAGAAAAGCTCTTTAATAACTTCACTTACCGATTTATTGATCTTTTCAGCAAACTCATACACCCTAATCTCTTCAGGAATTTCAATCGCACTAATCGCTTCAATCTCTTGCACTTGAGAAGGTCTACGTCTGCGTTTACGCCCCACACGTTGAATACCTTGCATTACGAAATTGGTTTTTTTAGTCGTTCTGATTTGACTTGGATCGATCTGTTTTTTCTTTTTAGCCTCTTCGTTGATCGTAATACCGACATTAAGATCAGGAAGAACGATCATATCCTCTTCTTCCGTATCAATGTTGTTATCGGCCATCTCAATATTTAAAGCAATATCCAACTTCTCAGTATTCGCTTTTTTCTCAGCAGGTATTTTTTTCAGTTTCTTTTTCTTCTTTTGAAGCTCACTGGCTGCATTGGAAGATGAAAACATTGATTCAATACTTCGTGAAGGTGTATTTTCACGAGAGCCATAAAACGATGATGGGCTCTGTTTTGCTTCAATTTCGACCTCTTTAACATCCGGTCGTTTCTTTTTAACAATCACTAAACCTCTACGCTTTTGCACATTGGTTGGATCTACTTTATCGACGGTGTCTACTTTATCTTCGCCTGTTACATCAGATACCACATTCGTCAAAGCCTCTTTTGGAAGAGCAGTTTGAGCGACATAACCTGTCTCAAGCTCTTTTTCTTTTAAGGTTTTTGTTTTAGGCGTTGCGACTTCAGGTACTTTAGGTTTTTCAACGACAGGTAGTGGGGTCTCTACAACTTCAACTTTTTTAATCTCAGGAGCTTTAGGTTGGTGGGACGGTTTGCTTGCTTGTGCATTCTCTCCACTTA
>DBTO01000042.1:23329-33158 GCA_002307095.1 Sulfurospirillum sp. UBA1314 | reverse complement strand
GTCAATCTTGCGATGAAAGACTCCGAAGATGCGCTCAAAAAAGCTGAAAATGCCGTCTCACAACTGCAGCAACTCGCCCTTGAAGTCGAAGATGTCATCGAAGATATGGGCATTGACGAGAATGAGAAGAAGACATTTGATAAAAATGTCAACGCGACAGAGGACATCGCGATTCAGTCGGCTGAAAATCTCATCCATGTGAATCGCATGTTGCAAAAGCTCAAAAAAAGCCTCAATGCGATGGTCGAGAGTGGCAACCAAATGGACGAAAAAAAAGAGGTGTAACAATTTATTTAAACTCTTGCTGTATCATCATTGAAAAGTTACACCAAGAGGCTTGAATGAAAAAAGTTTACATTATTCATGGCTATTCCGCTTCGTCCAATGACCACTGGTTTCCATGGTTTGTTGAGAAAGTTCATGCCATGTACGGCATCGAGGTTTCAGTGCTACGCATGCCAACACCTGAGACGCCGCATGTTGAAGCATGGCTTGAAAAACTGCGCGACAAAATCGGCACACCCACGAATGAGACGTTTATCATCGCGCACAGTTTGGGCTGTATCACCCTTTTACGCTACCTCAATAGCTTCCAAGAGAGCTTTGCCCTAGGTGGCATGATCTTAGTCTCTCCGTTTGATAAACCCCTTGAAATTTTCCCCAACTTAGACCCTTTTGTTGAGATCAAACTTGACTACGCCAAGCTCTCACGCAACATCCTCCAAAAGCATGTCATCTTCTCCGACAACGACATGTACGTTCCCTCTTTTATCAGCAAAGAACTGGGTTCCAAACTCGACAGTGCGCTTCTCGAAATCCCACGAGGCGGGCATTTCTTAGGCATCGAAGGCTTTGAAATGTTCCCCGAACTCTATGAGGTTTTTAGGCAGATGATGAGTAAGTATTGATTTACATGTAAACTACAAAAACCCAATCACAATCGGCAACACAACAGCGATAAACACACCCACCAACCCCATCGCTAAGGCTGAAAACGCCGCGGCATTTTCGCTGATCTCAAAGGCTCTGGCTGTTCCCACAGCGTGAGAGATGAGTCCGAGTGCGAAGCCTTTGGCGGCGTCGTGTTTGATCTTTAAGAGTTTAAAGACAAACGTACCCAAAAGCGCTCCTAAAAGTCCTGTGATGACGACAAATCCGATGGCTAAAGCGGCATTTGCTCCGATGTCATGCGCGGTGATGAGCGTGATGGGCGCCGTGACTGATTTGGTGGTCATCGAGAGCATCGTGATCTTGGATGCGTCAAAAAGCCACAAAATACCCACAGCGCTGAGGATGGTAAAGATGCCGCCAAAAACAAGCGTGATGAGAATGGGCAGAAAATAGGACTGAATCAGTTTGAGATTTTTATACAACGGAAGCGCTAATGCCACCGTGGCAGGTCCTAGAAAAAAGTGCAATATAAAGACCGAATCAAAATACTGTTTGTAAGGAATTTTTGCCAGTAAGAGGATGGGAAGCATGATGACATACGCGATAACAATGGGTTGCAAGAGCGCGTTTTTGCCCGTCTTTTCGTAAATAATAATCCCGATTTTATAGGCACTGAGCGTGATGATAATCCAGCTAAGAGGCGTGTTCATCACATAAGCGATCAATGCGTCAACATTCATTTTCCCTCCTTACGCGAGATCAACACATCCATCAGTTTGACACTAAATGCGAGGGCTAAGAAGGTTCCTACGATCAACGACGCGAGGATAGCAAAAAGCTCATTGGAAATCGTCTCAAATTGGGTGATAATGCCTGCAGCGGCTGGAATGATGAAAAGAGGCAAATAGCGCAGTAGCCAAAACACCGCGTTATCAAGGGCGTGAAAACTCCCTTTGCGGATCATCAAAAAGAGCAAAAGCAACACCATACCGATGATGGCTCCGGGAATTTTGAGCATAAAAAGTTTACTGATGCACTCTCCGACAAATTGGAAGAGTAAAAGAGTCAAGATACCGTGTAACATAGCTTTCCTAAAGTTTTAAATTGGACAAAAAGTCTATTATACAGAATTTAGTTTTGGAACGCTTTATACTCATGTGCTAATGCGTATTGTTTATGCAAAAAACACCTGATTGTTTCAGTAAAAATTTGTTATGATAAAATTAGATTAAGCAAAATAGTTGAAGGTTGGGTGAATGCAAATAGTTGAAAAAAATGGGCATACATTAATATGTGCCGATCTCAATGATGCTCTTGTAACCATTCCCGATAATTCAGTCGATTTAATTTTTATTGATCCTCCGTATAATATTGGTAAAATTTTTGAAAATACGCACGATAAATGGGAAAGTGATGAAGCGTATCTGCATTGGAGTTATCATTGGATTGATACGTGCATTGAAAAATTAAAAGATACAGGTTCCTTGTATATTATGACTTCAACGCAATTTATGCCCTATTTTGATCTCTACATTCGTAAAAAATTAAAAATTCTCTCACGTATTGTTTGGTATTACGATAGTTCTGGAGTGCAAGCAAAAAAATATTTTGGATCTTTGTATGAGCCTATTTTGTTTTGCGTTAAAAATGACAAGAGCTATTGTTTTAATGCCCAAGAAATTCTTGTTGAAGCAAAGACAGGCGCAAAGAGAAAACTGATTGACTACCGCAAACCTACACCTACGCCTTATAATATTGAAAAAGTGCCAGGAAATGTATGGGAATTTTCACGTGTACGATACCGCATGGAAGAGTATGAAAGCCACCCTTCCCAAAAACCCATCCAGCTATTAGAGCGAATTATTAAAGCATCTTCTAATGAAGGCGATGTTGTTTTAGACCCTTTTTCAGGAACGTTCACAACATCGTACGTTGCAAAAAAGTTGGGTCGAAAGTCTATTGGAATTGATATTTCAGAAAAGTATTTTCAAATAGGGCTCAGAAGAGTTCTTGGGTTGGAACATCACAACGGCACCGTATTGGAGCGTGAAGCCAAAAGTTATGAGGGCAAACCTAGCAATCATGAGCAGATGACACTGTTTGGTAGGGTCTCAAATGCTTGAACATAGTTTTACTCAGAAAATAATTGAACAGCTTTTTAAACACACAGGCGTTGAAGGTGAAAAACTTATTGGGCAATCTCCTCTTTTACACTATATAAATCTTAAGACAAAATCCGCTAATCGTGGTTCAAAATCACGAGGGAGCTTTGCAAATTTATACGCTATTTATGTTCTTGTCGAAGATTATATCAAGGTCTCAGAAACGCAAGAGTATGCTCAGTACGAAGGGGCAATATTTTCTGATTTATTTTCGAGGCAACGAGAGCTACCTTTTGGGACTAAACTTCAGAATCATGCACTTAACCATAGACTCAACGAGGAATTTCATAAGTATTTCCCAACATTACAATCCCAAGTCATTCTGCGTGAAAAGAGTCGGTATTGGATTAATACCTTTTTCTTAGAAGTTATGATTGATGGGAAGAAATATAATCTTAGCCGCGCCATTATTTCGATCATTGATTTGTACATCGAAGAAAAACGCAATGCGTTTGAGCGTTTTATTGAAGCGTGTGAAGGATTGCAGACGCTTGAGCGTAAGGATTCTGGAAAAGCAAGTGAATTTATTCTTGGTTTATTAAAACCCAATGTGGATGCTCGTTTATTTGAAATTGTCAGTTTTTCTATTTTAAAATATTTTTATCACAATCAAAAGATATTTTGGGGTTTTAGAAAAGAGGATTTGACGGAAGAAAATTTAACATTATATAAGACAGGTCGAACGAATGCAAACGATGGTGGTATCGATTTTGTGATGAGACCTTTGGGGCGGTTTTTTCAAGTAACGGAAACGTTAGATGTCAAAAAATATTTTTTAGACATAGATAAGCTTGAGCATTATCCTATTATTTTTGTTATCAAGACGGAAGAAGAGATTCAAACAGTGAAAGATAAATTGCGAAGTACGGCTATGCAACAATTTGGTATAGAAAAAATTGTTGAAAAGTATATGGCGTGTATTGAAGAGATTATTACGATTCCTATCTTGGCAACTTATTTTCATCATGCAATTAGCGAAGGAAACCTCTCATATATTTTGCAAGAAATTGTCAATCAAAGCAAAATAGAATTTAACTATGAAGCAGATGAATAGGAAACGTGTTTTTAGTGTGTTTTGTAAAATTGTGAAAGTTTAATGGGTGAAACACCGACCCAGTAAAGAAAGCTTAAAGCACGGTTGCGAAGCGTGACGTAGAGGATGCCTTCTTTATGCCACCTTCGCGGTGAGGTCAAGACTTTGGACTTTAAAAGAGCGATCTTTTCGCCTCGTTTTTTAAGCCGTTTCATCATCTCCACATCTTCCATCAACGCAATCTGCACGTACCCTCCAAGACTCCTAAAAAACGAAGCTTGGAAAAAATGGGCTTGATCGCCGTAAGGGATTTTTGTCATTTGGGTGCGAAGATTTGCCAGCGTTTCGATGCAAAAAAGCCCCAGATGCGAGTCATTAATGCCAAGGCTAAAGGCACCTGCTTTGGTTACATGTAAAGCGCTTTCGATCTTTTGATCCCAGTGATAGGGCAAAAGCGTGTCGGCGTGTAGAAAAAGGAGTAGTTCCCCTCGTGCCTTTCGCGCGCCCTCATTCATTTGCGAGCTTCTGCCTTTATTCGAAAAAGCGACGCGAACGGCGCTTACATGTAAACGCTCCACGGTGGTTCTCTCATGCGTGTCAACCACGATGATTTCGTAGTTTTGGGCGTGCGCCATCGCTTTGAGATGAGAGAGCGTGTGAAGCAGTGTCTCATCTTCATGGTAGACGGGAATGATGACGCTGATGCGCGGAAGGTCATTTAAAATGTCCTGTGCGAACTTCCCAAGAGGCGTTTTTTCGTTACATGTAAAGGCACGCAAATCCTCTAATGTGTCGATGTCACGCAACATTTCTCCTTTTGCGACACGAAGAGGCGAGAGTTTTAGAAGCGTGTTGGCGTAGACATCGCTTTGACTGTAGGGAATGCCTTCAAACGCCTCTTTGCAAAAGGTGTGTGCGTGAAAACCGATGAGGTAGTAGCCGCCATCTTCCGTCGGGGAAAGCATCGCATCGTGGTTGCAAAGGTGGGCAAACGCCTCTTCGAAAAGGCGCTCATCCACATCAGGGATGTCCGAACCTACCAAAATGGCACGCGTATAGCCTTTGGCAAACACGGCTTCAAAAGCATTTTGCATACGCTCACCCAAGTCGTTTCCGCTTTGGTAAACAAGCGCTTTTCCCTCCAAATACGCGGGTAAAACGGTACACTCTTCATCATCGTACGCTACGATTGCATCGGTGTTTTGTGGCACAGTGAGGTTTAAGAGGTACTCACACATGAGACGGTAAAGCGTGGTCGCATGCTCATTCCCAATTCCCTCTGCTAGACGTGTTTTGACACGCCCCATCACGGGCGCTTTCATAAAAAAAATCAGTGCGTTTTGGCGCATAAATGTCGCTCCACGATCTCGATAAACGCTTCAAAATGCTTTACATGTAAAAAGCTTTCGACCAGCTCGATGCTGAGCTTTTCGCACAGCGCATAGGCTTTGGCTTTCGCTTCTATACTCTCAATCGCTTCGAGTGGTTTGGCTTTAGCCGGTACGACCAAACGACGCGAGAGTTCGGCGCCACAAAAGCCGATGCTTTGTTGCAGTATGTGCAAAGGCACGCTGCCCATATCGTTTTCAAACGCTTTCCAAAGGGCGCGAACGATAGGCTGAAATTGGATAGGTTTGTGCCTAAAACAGTTGTAAATCTCACCAAAAATAATGTGCGCCAACAGCGTTCCGATGTCGAAGCCAAGCGGTCCCCAAAAGGAGAATTCTGCGTCGATGATGGCAAGGTTTTCATGCTTAATCATGATGGAACCCGTGTGCAGATCGCCGTGAATCAGGCACTCTTTTTCGTTTTGAAATAGGTTTAAAAGCACGTTAATATTCTGCAAAAACGTCTCACTTTTAGGCACAGGACTAAAGTATGCAGGTAACATTAACGCAGGGTGATTTTCGATGTGTGGAAAGATAAAAATGTACTCTTCGCTGATGCGCTTCAAGGTTGCGTTTTCATAGTACGCGGTTTCGTGTTTAGGAGGCGCTTTCGTGTAAAGGGCTGCTAAAAACGTGCCCAGTTTGGCGTACAAGGAGAGCGCGATAAACTGATCGAATTGCGCTGTTTGGAGGAGTTTATAGCCCACTAAATCTTCCATCGCAAAGCAAAAAGAGGCTTCATCGAGGTGGTAAAGCGTTGGAATCAAAGAAGGTGCAATGCTTTTAAAGTAGCCAAGCGTGTGCATCTCGACGCAAATGCGGTTTTGAGGCAGTGGAAAGTCTTTGCCCAAAAGCCGAAGAAAGGGTGCTGCGTATTTGAGAATCAGCGAAGTACCACTTTGGTCGCTGATGCGAAAGATAAAGTTTAAATTACCATCGCCTATCTCTTTCACGTTCAGAGGTGGATGTTTGAAAAAAGTATTTAAAGCCGTTGTTCGGTCGATGTACTCTCGTATCTCATTTTCAGTCTGCACGATAAATCCTTACATGTCAAAGCGCCATTATAGCAAAACCAGTCAATAAACATTGACCGTGTTAACCTTTTTCTAAGTGACAAAAGCTTATGATAACATCCAAATCATGTAACGGCTTAAGGTTTAAGCGTACATCAAAATGACATGACACTGCTCTTTTTGATACTTTCCCAACCCTTACATGTAAACATTTCTTTAGGAGAATCGATGAAACTCTCTTCATTGTTAGCGTTACCCCTTGCGGCATTATTGCTTATTGGATGTGGTGGAAAAGTGAAAGAAAATGCCAAGTACAACTACATTACAGCGGATGAAACGGCAAAGTTGATGCGTGAAGACGCCTCTAAAATCGTCTTGGTAGACATCCAAGAGAAAAAAGATTTTGAGGAAGAGCATTTAAAAGGTGCGCTTGAAACCTATGCGTATCCTGTTAAAACCGAGGATGAAAAAGCACGACTTGCAGCATTGCTTCCTGACATTAAGCCAGATCAAAAAGTGATCATCGTCTGCCCAAGAGGCGGTGGAGGAGCAGATAGGGCGTATGACTTTTACCTTGAAAAAGGGCTTAAAAAAGAGCAACTCTTAACGCTCAAAGACGGTCAATACGGTTGGCCCCGCGATAAAATCAAAGATGTTTTAGCCGTTAGCAAATAATGCTCAAACCTTCCAAAATCGCGATACTGCTTCTTAGCGGTGTCGCGCTTACCCTTTTTTTTATCTGCCCTCAGACACGCCATTCCTTTTTTGAGTTGATTGCACTGTTTCAAAGTCTTGACATCGAAACTATCAAAGCGTACATTCTCTCCTTTGGCATGCTCGCTCCTTTGGTTTCTTTTGCGTTGATGGTCTTTCAAGCGATCTTGGCACCTTTGCCAGCGTTTCTCATCACCTTTGCAAACGCGGCACTCTTTGGGTGGGTGTATGGAGCCGCACTGTCATGGTTCAGCGCTATGGTGGGCGCACTGTTGTGTTTTTACATCGCCAAGTTTTTAGGGCGCGATGTGGTCGAAAAACTCACCAGTAAAATGGCATTGGAGAGTGTCGATGCTTTTTTTGAGAAGCATGGCACGTACGCGATTGTGATCGCCAGACTGCTTCCGTTTATCTCGTTTGATGTGGTGAGTTACGCCGCAGGGTTAACCTCCATGAGGCTGAACTCTTTTTTGATCGCGACGGGTGTGGGGCAACTGCCTGCAACGCTGGTCTATTCGTATGCAGGAGAGATGCTCACAGGCGGTGCTAAAACGGTCGTTTACGGTCTTTTGATTCTGTTTGCGGTCTCTATTTTGGTCTATTTGATCAAGCGGGTGTATCGTGCAAAGTGAGATGAGCGCATATGAAAAGGCGTGTGTAGACTGTAGGAGCTGTATGAAGGGCTGTCCGATGCTTTACAGCTTTACCATTTCTCCCAAAACGTTGCTGAGCAAATTTACGACAGAGCGTCCTTCGAGCGATATGGCATTTGCTTGTGCCAATTGCGGACTTTGCGCGCATATGTGCCCCCAAGACATCGACTTTGGAAAGGTGTTTACCGCCTCCAAAGAAGCGTTTGCGGAAGATAAAAACGTGTTGAAAAAGTACGGTTACGGTGCGGTCATCTTCCACCAAAAAAGTAGTTTTTCAAGACTTTTTTCGACGACTAAAAGCTTTACGCAAGGAGCGTACACGCATATGGCATTTATGCCCGGATGTGCGCTGAGCTCGTATTCTCCACGCCTTGTTCATACGGTTTTTCATTACTTACAATCCAAATGCTCAGGTATGGGCATCATTCAGCAGTGCTGTGGCACACCCACACGCATGATGGGCGACATGACACAGTTTCAAACCTACCATTCCAAGCTTGAAGCGGATCTTGCACGCATGGGTGCAACCACGGTGGTGACTGCCTGTGAGAACTGTTTTATGAGTCTTAAAACCTATGCGCCGCATATCAAAATCGTCTCGCTTTATTCATTGTTGCGAGAGATAGGCTTACCCGAAACGGCAAAAAATCGTTTTGTCAATGCTTTAAAAATGGCACTGCATGACCCGTGTCCGACGCGGTATGAAAAAGAGATTCATACGGATGTGCGTATCTTGTTGGAGCAGATTGGATTGCCTTATGAGGAGTTCAAACAGAACCGTGAAAAAACGCTCTGTTGTGGCAGTGGTGGCATGTTAGAGCTTACAAATTCAGCCTTGGCGCATGAGCAGATGCGTTCTCGTGCCAACCAAACCCCGTGTGAAAGCATCGTCAGTTACTGCCAAAGTTGCGCAGAGTCGATGAGCAAAGGTGGCAAAAACGGGGTGCATCTGCTCGATCTCATCTTTAACCCTGAGTTTGCGATGAAACAAGAAGTGCAGGGAAGTTTAAAAAAATGGTACAACCGTTTTGTCTCACGCCAGAACATCAGCGCTCTAAAGGATAACGCATCAAAAAAATAGCCCTGTTTTTAGCCTTTGGCGTCGTGATGTTCGTCTTTTATAAAATGGGCGTGCTCTCCTTGTCGCAAGTCGAATCGATCCAAACCTTTGTGCAAAGCTTTGGCATCTACGCTCCGCCGATCTTCATCATCCTTTTCACACTTGCACCCCTCATCTTTTTTCCCGATGGCATTTTAGCGCTTGCCGGTGGGCTTATCTTTGGGTTTGCGTGGGGAAGTGTTTACATCATCTTGGGTGCGCTGTGCGGAGGAACGTTGTCTTTTTTTCTTGCACGGTTGTATGGCAAAAAAATGCGTGAAAAATTGGCGCATGAAAAGCTGATAAACTTTCAAAAAAGCGTTCAAAAGCACGGTTTTGTCATGATTTTACTCCTTCGTTTAGTGCCCTTGGTTCCCTTTAACATCATCAGTTACAGCGCAGGGTTTTCTACGATTCGTTACCGTGATTTTTTCTTCGCAACGCTTTTGGGGATGCTTCCTGGGGTTTTGGTGTATGCGAACATCGGAGCGCAATCGCTGAGTTTTGGAAGCAGGGAATTTTACATTTCGGTGGGTTTATTGGGCGTACTTGTCGTGATTTCAATGATTTTAAAACACCGTGTCAAAAAGAGGTTAGAAGCGTATGAAAAATAGTTGGCAGAGAATCGTTTTTGAAGAGCGTCCGATTTACGTACACCGCCATAGTGCGGACTGGTTTGTACCCAATGCAAGCGCGGATGCGCTTTTGCAAAGTACGGAGAAAAACCTTGCGTATGCGACGTTACAACACCGCATTTCAGAGCCAAATCCTCTGATTTATGCGCCAAAACCAACTTCCAAAACAGCGCTTCACGAATTTTGGATACACCTCACCAACCGTTGCAATCTTAGCTGTACGCACTGCCTTTTTAGCTCT
>DBTO01000042.1:0-23084 GCA_002307095.1 Sulfurospirillum sp. UBA1314 | reverse complement strand
GTACGCACTGCCTTTTTAGCTCTTCGCCTAAAGAAAAAGATACTCTGAATTTCGAGACGATTGCTTTACATGTAAACGAAGCGTACACCCTTGGCTGTCGGCTTTTTATCATCAGCGGTGGCGAGCCGTTGGTGCATCCTGAACTGCTTGCTTTGGTTGAGCTCATTTTAGCTTGGAGCGACACGGAAGTGGTCATCTTGAGCAATGGACTGTTGCTTGAAAAAATCTTTACATGTAAAGCGTTTCCAACCGCACGTTTGCACTTTCAAATCAGCCTTGATGGATTGCCTAAAGAGCATGACGCGATTCGAGGCGTTGGGAGTTTTGAGAAACTTGAGCGCAACATCCTTTGGCTTCAAAAAGCAGGGTATTCGTTCTCACTTTCGGTCTGTCTGCATCCACTGAATATCCACAGTTTAGACGAGATTGTGACGTTGGCGAGCGAGCTTAAAGCGGGGCATCTGCATTTCTTATGGTACTTTTCCCGTGGACGAGGCGTTGATGAGGACTTGATAGCGCATGACACGCTTTTTAGCGCGCTCACAAACGCCTATCAAAAAGCGCAAACTTTAGGACTTGTCATTGACAATTTTGAAGCGCTCAAAACGCAAATCTTCGCCCCCAAAGGCACAGTGCACGATGGCTCAAGTTCAGGGCGAAGTTCCATCGCGTTAGGGTACGATGGGCACTTTTACCCGAGTGCGGCGATGGTCGGAGAAGATGAACTTTGGATGGAAGGAGAGAGCATCGTTGAAGCACTTGAAAGCAGAGTGGCTAAAGCGATTGCGTCGCATTCCATCACGGCACTCTCTTCACCACTGCGTTTTTTACTCGGTGGCGGCGACTTAGACCACAGCTTTTCGCATGCCAAAACAGTGATGGGCGATGACCCGTATGAACCGCTATTGGAAAAGCTCGCGTTGTGGCTGATCCTGCAAGAGGCGAAGCAGTTTGAATCTTTACATGTAAAGCCTGCTTTGTGTTTAGAGATGGGCGATATTCTTTACAGTTGTGGAGCCAATGAGGGCGTGGCGCATACCCATGCGAACTGTCTGCTTGCCACTGGGGAGAGCGAATCGTTGCGCTTAGTCAAAGCCTTTTACCATGACGCGGCATTGGAAGATAAGGAAAGCATCCTCAATCCTGCGTGCTACGAAGAGCAGTACCTTTCACACATTCCCTCTCATTTGCGCTTTCGAGGCTACGGCTGTGGAAGTCCCATCTTAGATGCGAAGCTCCAAGAGGGTGAATCTATGCTCGATTTGGGCTCTGGCAGAGGCATTGAATGTTTTATTGCCTCTAAATTGGTGGGCAAAAATGGGCGTGTTGTGGGCGTTGATATGCTCGACTCGATGCTGAAAATCGCTCGAAGTGGAGCAGAAGAGGTAGCGCAAAGTTTGGGCTATAGCAACCTCACGTTTGCCAAAGGCTACCTTGAAGCATTGCCAGAGGAAGAGGGGAGTTTTGATGTCATCACCTCCAACTGTGTGCTCAACCTTTCCAGTCACAAACGCAAACTCTTCGCGGAGATCTTTCGGGTGCTGAAAAAGGGTGGCAGGCTCGTGGTCTCCGATGTTGTGTGTGATGAAGAGGCGAGTGCGCTCATTCGCAACGATGCGAAACTGAGCGGCGAGTGCATCGGTGGAGCGCTCACACAAGCCCATCTTTTAGGACTGCTTCGTGAGAGTGGGTTTGAAAATATTGCCCTTGTGAAGCGTTTTTTTTACCGTGAGGTGCAAGGGCATACTTTTTACTCGCTCACGTTTGAGGCATATAAACCCAGTGAACAAAAACAGGTCGACGTCATCTACAAAGGCGTGGGTGAAAGCCTTGTTTTGGAAAATGGCATTACACTTTTTAAAGGCATCAAAACACGCATCGATGAGGCGTTGGCGAAGCGGTTGGAAAGCGAGCTGTTTCTACTCGATGAAAAGGGAAATGTCACCAACCAAGAGGGGCAAAGCTGTTGCTGTGCGACACCGCCTGAGGCAAAACCAAGTCTTTTATTGGCTCCAAAACCGACGGCAAAGGTTTCGTTTAGTGTAGCTCCTAAGCAGAATCATAACTGCATGGTCTGCTCCTCAGAGCTTGTCTATAAGGCGACGCTTGAAGAAGCTACATGCTACTACTGCGGAAGTATCAGTCATCAAAGCGTTACATGTAAAGAGGGGCATTATGTCTGCGATGCGTGTCATGCCAAAGAGGCACTCAGTGTGATAGAGCACATCTGCGCAACATCCAAAGAGCGCGATATGCTGAAGCTTTTCAGGCAGATCAGAGAACACCCCAGCATCCCAAAACACGGTCCTGAACACCACGCGATGGTGCCTGCCATCATCGTAACTGCCTATAAAAACAGTGGTGGAAACGTGAGTGAGAGTGCGCTTAAAACGGCGCTTTCAAGGGGTTCAAGCATTATGGGCGGTGCGTGTGGATTTTTAGGAATTTGCGGTGCGGCCAGTGGGGTTGGCATCGGTTTTGACATATTGTTAGAGTCCTCACCCGTGGCGAAAAAAGCACGCTCCACAGCTCAAAAAGTAACGTACGCGGTGCTCGGTAAAATCGCCGAATACGAAGCGGCGCGTTGTTGCAACAGGGAAGTTTGGACAGCCCTAAATATCGCTTCATCGTTGTCCGAAACGTTTTTACATGTAAAGCTTTTAGCTGAGATGGAAACCAAATGCGATCAGAAAAAATTCAATCAGTATTGCTACGGAAAAGCGTGTCCGATCTTTTAAAAAAGCTTTACAGATAAAGGGTGATTCTTAATGTTATATTCATGCTACGAATGCGTAGTATTATTTTTTTATTTGTAATAAACTGATAAGAGGAATTGAGTATGCTGAAATATAAACGTGAATTTATGGGCGAATTCTTGGGAACGTTTATGATGGTGATGTTTGGATGCGGCTCTGTGGCGGTTTCAGTGTTATTTAATGCCCATCAAGGATTGTTTCAAATAGCGGCGATTTGGGGTATGGGTGTGAGTCTTGCCATTTACGCAGCGCGTCATTTATCGTGCGCACATCTCAACCCAGCGGTGACGTTGGCAATGGTGACGAGTCAACGAATGACGATTAAAAAGATGCCTGTGTATCTTTTGGGGCAGTTTCTTGGTGCGTTTGGTGCAGGTGTGATGGTATATGCACTCTTTAATCCTTCCATTATTGCCTATGAAAACCTCCACCATATCGTTCGTGGTACGCAAGAATCTATGAATATAGCAAAAATATTTGGCGAATATTATCAACTCCCTAACAGCACCGCTATCGTCTCGATGCCGCTGGCGATGATCGCTGAAGGGTTTGGAACCTTTTGCCTTGTGCTCATCATCTTTTGTTTGACCGAGAGCTGTAATTTGGGACGACCTGATGATAATATCGCTCCCATTCTTATCGGTTTAGCGGTTACTTCCATCATCTGTCTTATCGCGCCTTTGACGCAAGCGGGGCTCAATCCTGCACGGGATTTTAGTCCCCGTATGGTCGCGTGGATCTTTGGATGGAAAGAGGCTTCTTTTCCCGATCAAACTGGGGGTTTCTTTTGGGTTTACATCATGGCGCCCTTATTGGGAGGAGTGATAGCTGGAGGCTTATTTACCCGTTTCATTGAGCCGCTGATGCGCACGAACTGTGAAAAATGTGACTGCCAATAAAAAGGATTAGGATGAAAACACGTATTATTTTAGTGGGTGGATTTTTAGGCGCTGGAAAAACAACACTGCTTTGGGAATCTGCACGAATACTGAGTGAACAAGGAAAACACGTTGGCTTAATCACCAACGATCAAGCATCAGGACTGGTCGATACAGCATTTCTTGAGCGCTCAGCCAGTGCCGTTACCGAGGTCAGTGGTAGCTGTTTTTGCTGCAATTTCAGTGGCTTTACCGATGCCCTCTCTCATCTTAAGGCAAAAAGCGACGTTGAGATGATTATCGCTGAGCCCGTAGGAAGTTGCACCGATCTTTCGGCGACGATTTTGCAGCCATTAAAACAAAAATTTGAAGATGATTTGATTGTTTCGCCACTGAGTGTTTTAGTCGATCCTGAACGTTTGAACGATATACTCAACGGTGGTACATCAGGTTTACATGTAAGCGCGGCGTATATTCTCCAAAAACAGCTTGAAGAAGCCGATATGATCGTCATCACGAAAACAGATTTACTTGCATCAGACGTGCTTGAAACCTTAAAGAGGCGTGTTTCTGAGAGGTGGTCATTCGCTAAAATCTTCTCCTTAAGCGCTAAAAGTGGTGAAGGGTTGGAACTGTGGCTCAAGGAAGTTACCAGTTGTATGGATGCAGGGACACACTTGGCCGAAGTGGATTATGATATTTACGCGCAAGGTGAAGCTGTTTTGGGATGGCTTAACACGACAGTAATACTGCAAGGGCAATCGATCCAGTGGGACGATGTTGCAGAACGATTGTTGCAAACTTTAGCAGGGCGATTTGATGCGTTAAACTTAGCCGTTGGACATGTCAAACTCCTAATCGAAGCAGAGAATGCGTATATGATAGGCAATGTGACTAGAACGCGTTCTTCTTTAAGCATTCGCGGCAGTGCAGGATGTGGTAATCAGGCAAAAATGACCTTGAACGCACGTGTTGAAATGGCGCCAGAAGCGTTGGAACATATCGTAGCAGAGGTGATTTCTGAAGTGTGTGGCACGAAGATAACTCAAACGCTCGAAGCATCAAAATGCTTGCAACCCGGGCGACCAAACCCAACGTACCGATACGATTATGTCGTCAATTAGATTGTGATGTATTTGCGTAAAAAAAGGCAGACTCACCTGCCTTTCTAAAATCGTCTTACGCCGTTAAAACAATACAACCCTCTGTTGGACAGGCTTCCATACATGCAGGGGATGAATGATGACCAACACACTCAACGCATTTGTCCTCAAAAACATAATAGGTCTCAGCCCCCGTTGGGTTCTCGCTATCATCCACAATAGCCTCCACAGGGCACTCATCGATACAGGCGCCACACGCAATACAAATATCCGTAATTTTCGCTGCCATAACTTTTCCTTAATTGAGATTTTTAACAAAAAAATTTTACTATAAGATCGTAGCATGAAAATAGCTTTACATGTAAAAAGCATCTAAAGGTCAAAAGTTTACACTACTTCCTTTTTTCTCAGCAATTTTATAGCAAAAGGAGACTATAAAGTGAAAACGAAACGACAAGGATCTGCATGCAAAACACTCACACACCCTATGCCCTCAACATCCCCTCATGGACCGACAAATACTTTTCCAACACCAAAGCGATCATCGAACATTTCGGCGACACAGACGTCACGTACGCATTCTTTTTACGCCGTCCTGTGCTTTGCGCCACACGGTTAGCCATAGAATGGATTCAAACCCAAACGAAAAAGAATGGCATGAGTGTCACCATCGAAGTGCTACACGAGGAGGGCGCGTGGGTTGGAGCGGGTGAGCCTCTGTTTTATCTCAGCGGGTCGTTTGCTTTTTTGGTGGAGCTCGAAACGCTCATCTTACAAAAGTTAGGCTCCGCGTGTGTTGCCGCTTACAATGCCTATGAGATGTGCCAAATACTTCCCAATGTCGCATTTTTAGCGATGGACGCGCGCCATTGCGCAGGGACGGAAATGGCAGAGATGATGGCATATGGTGCATCGGTGGGCTCAAACGTGGCACAACGCACACTCAAAGCGGTAGGGTTTATCGGCAATGCGACCGATGCAACAGCGCATTTTTTCGGACGTGAAAAGGGACTGGGCACCGTGCCTCACGCCTTCATCGGCTATGCAGGCTCAACGCTTAAAGCGGCTCAGATGTTCCATGAATGCTTCCCCAATGAAAATATCCCCATCTTAGCGGACTATTTCGGTCAAGAAATCACCGATACTTTGGAAGTCTGCAACGCCTTTGCAGACTTGGCGCATGAGGGAAAGATCGCCGTGCGCCTCGACACACACGGAGGGCGTTTCTTAGAAGGGCTTGATACGCAAAAAAGTTACCATGTCTTAGAACGCCACGCACCCGACGCCGTGCGTGATTACCGTACTGAAGCGGAACTGCACGACCTGATCGGCACAGGCGTTTCAGCCGCAGCGATATGGAGTATGCGAGAAAGCCTCGACAACGCAGGGTTTTCCAAAGTGCGCATCATCGCCTCTTCAGGCTTCACACCGCAAAAATGCCGAAGTATGGCATGGGCAAAAGCCCCCATCGACATCATCGGTACAGGATCATTCTTACCAGATCGTTGGAGCGAAACCAATGCCACAGCCGACATCATCGCTTACGGAAGCAATCCAAGGGTTAAAGTTGGGCGGGAATTTTTGTTGAAAAAAGGGCGTTAGAGATCGAACATTCAAAGTTTAATTTCTAAAATCTTGAATTTTTTGTATGGATTAATGGGGTATAAATCCCCAAAAGACTTGTGCTTTGGGTGGCATCGTTTCCATCATTTTGGCAAAATATATCCTCTCAACATGATTTGGTAAGACGTTCGCGACAATTTCAATGGCATTGTCGATAGAAAAATTGTGTGGATAGCGGAGTTCTTTGACTTCCTGATTCATAATTTCAAAACTTTCAAAGGCTTTTTTAGGCTCATGAATATCCCAATCTTTGACAAATAATGCTCTAAGTGCGACAGGGAGTGTATTGGCAAAGGTAAGTGCTTCTTGTAAACTGATACGTCTTCTAAATACTTGAAAGACACTTTGTACCATGGTATAAGTGACATGAAAACTGTGTAATTCAGATTTTGCTTTAACATCCTCCATAAAGCTGTAAAAATCTTTTGTTGCCGTTGCATATTCAATGGGAAATGGCATTGTTGAGATACCTTTATTCATAATTTTTTCTAACATAGCAATTAATTTTACATAAAAATTAAATAACAGATTGATTTAATTATTGGAGTGATTCCTTGAAGTTATTAACACTCCTTTTTGCCTCTAAATCACCAATAATCCAAACCCAAACCCATGCCAACGCCTTTATACATTAAACTGCGCCATACGATAAAAGGCATCACACTTCATCCTCTTTATGGCACCTACTTCCTCAGACGAGATGTGAGTGCAAATAATTTAAAATAAACTTAAATTTATATGCTATTTTCATGCTACACAGTTAATGTAAGATTTTAACAGATTTCTTACATAACTTTGCATAATCCCATTGCGTTAGGTAATGAAGTCTAATCTGCATTCAGGAGGCAATATGAAATTAGCTAAACTTAGCTTGGCGGCTATGGTAGTTGCAGGTCTTGCATCTAGCTCTTTTGCGGCATCAGATACACTTGCTGACGCATTCAAAAACGGAAAAGTAACGGGTGAATTAAGAGCCTGGTATTTTGATCGAGATACAGGCGCTTCTAACCCAACTACGTCCACTCCCGGAGCAACAGGAACACTTGGTAAAGGTAACGCTGACATTTTCTCTACAGGTGTTATGTTGAGTTATGTAACGGATTCATTGTATGGTTTAAGTCTTGGTACAACATTTCAGGGAAGCTATGCTCCTTTTGCTGATAAAGATGCAAAAAATCTTTATGCGGCAGATATGTACGGCTCAGGCGCAGCCCTTTCAGAAGCCTATGTAACGTATACGCTGGGTAACACAACGGCAAAAGTGGGTCGCCAATTTATCACGAGTCCACTGGTTAACAGCTCTGGCTCACGTATGTTCAAAGAGGCATTTCAAGCAGCTGTTCTTATCAACACAGACCTTCCCAATACCACATTGGTGGCTGGTTACTCTGATAGATTCCAAGGCAGAACATCCGACTATGATAAAAGTGTTGCAGGTGGGGATTCAGAAATGCCTAGCTTTAAAAAAGAAGCAGTATTTTATGGCACGGGTGCAGCAAATGGCGGATCAAATGTTTTTGGATTTGATGGAGCTTACACGGCTGCTGCGATTAACAAATCTATCACCAACTTGACATTAACAGGTCAATACTTATTTGTCAATGATGTCGAACTCACACAAGGTGGTGATGCCAATGTCTTCTACGCTGAGGGTAACTATGTCTTACCTTTAAGCAATGCAAAAGTGCTTTTTGATGCAACATACCGTGGTTCTCGAACATCCAATGCCACGTTTGATAGTTTCCATGTCGAAGGTGATATGTACCAAGGTCGTGTTGGCTTTAGCGAGTTAGCAGGCTTTAACGCGTCTTTTGCCTACAGCACAGTATCGAGTGGACAATCTGTTCTTTTAGGTGCAGGAAATGGACCAACAACCTATACCGCTCCACTGATCAAAGGTGCGGAAGTAACGTCAGGTGCTAACACCGATGCCTACAAAGTGGAAGTGGGCTATGATTTTACAAAAGTTGGTGTTACAGGTCTTAAAGTCTTAGGTCAATATATCAAAATCAATCAAGATGCTTCGTTTGCTGCTGTAGGCGCTATATTGAATAATGTCTCGAGTGATACAAAAACGAAATACTGGGAAGGTCAAATTGCTTATGACATCCCATCCCTTAAAGGTTTAACGCTATCTCTTGAGTATGAAAGTGCTACAAAAGACGTTGCATCTGCTAGTTCAACAGATTTTAACGAGATGAGATTTAGAGCTAACTATAAATTCTAGTTGGTACACGCTTTAATCTTTTCCAAAACAGTGGTAGAAATGCCACTGTTTCTCCTTTTCGATATAATATTTTTCTAGCCCGATGGCAAAACAAATAAGGAGTCGTTATGTCTCTCATAGCACGAACACCAAAACCACCCTATTATGCTGTTATTTTTACTTCTCTTAGAACAGAAGGAGACAACGGTTATGGAGAAATGGCTACAAAAATGGTCGAATTAGCATCAAAACAACCAGGATTTCTAGGCATAGAATCCGCTAGAGAAGAGGTAGGCATTACTGTTTCGTATTGGCTAGATCTTGAATCAATTCAGAATTGGAAAGCAAATTTTGATCATCAAGAGGCGCAAAAGCTTGGTCACGAAAAATGGTATTCATCCTTTAAAACAAGGATTTCCAAAGTAGAGCATGATTATGGTATTTAAATCAAAAAATGGGAAAAGAGTACTTTTAAATTCATGGCTATGATATCGAAAATCGAAGGGAAAGAGACGAAGGAAAGAATCGCCTTTTTATTTTTACATGTAAAGATTAAGACGGTACCAAAAGCTAAAAGTTTAGTCTTAAAAACTGAAAATTTGAAGTCATTCAAAATAGCTTGTTGATATTCCTCATCAGTCGGATATTTAAATGATCATTGCACAAGGGTTGAAAAGGTGAACGGCTTAAAAAGTTAAAAGTTTAGCCTTGACCCCGAATTCTTGGCGTTTATGCGTTCACATAAATTTCAATTCTCTCTTTTCCTTTGCCGATGTTTTTTCGCTTCAAAGAGAGTTGACCCACTTCGCCCGTGCGTTTTAAATGCGTTCCCCCACAAGGAACCTCTGCAAAACTGTCGATTTTCCAGTAGCGTCTTTGATTTGCAATGTTGCTGTAGTCACTTTTGATGGGCAGGTTTTTCGCGATTAATTCCGTTGCTTTGAGAAGAAGAAGGGGAAACAAGTTGCTAATATTTTCGTGCCAAAAAAAATCAATTCGAGCCTTATCTTGGGCGATGTGTGCTCCGATCTTTTCCACAGAGCCTAGCTCTTGATAGAGGAGTTCCAGGATTAATTCCGCAGCAAAATGGTGTTGCATAAGGCTATAACGCCTTTGCCAGTCGATCTTTACCGCCACTTCTTGACCCACGTGAAGCGCATGTCCACTTTTGAGGGTGTATCGAATGTTGGTACCTTCTTTCATCGCTTCTAAGACTTCAACGCCTCCGATAGTTCCAAAATCGCTCTCTTGTCCACCGGAAAATGCGTAAAAAATGGTTTGATCTAAGTAAATACAATCGCCCTCTAGGGATTCAATTTTCGCTTGAATTTCACGTGCATAGGGGTCGTTCCAAAAAAGTTTTTGTAGCATAACGTTCTCCATCAATCAAAGGAATATTATATAGAAAATCGAAAGGAAAAAACTGAACTTTCACGTTTACATGTAAAGAAAGTTAAGAAAACGTGCCAAGTGACTTTATTGTTGACTTCTTGTAGATACATTAAAATGATCATTGCACAAGGGTTAAAAGGGCGAATGGCTTAGGGCTAAACTTTGAACTTGTAAGGGAATCTTACTGAAACTTTTTATAAACCTGCGTATGTTTTCCAAGCATGACAAGCGTTAAAAATTCTTCATTTATCGCAAATATCAACAGCCAATCACCTTTTACATGTAAGCATTCCAACGATTTGAGTGAGCCTTTGAGAGGATGACGTTTGTATTTTGTGTCAATCGTTTGTTGGTGTTCGAGTTGTTGGATGAGTGATTTTAAAAGTTTAAAATCTTCGTGTGTGTATTTGCCACTGGTTTTGTCACGCTCGATGTCTTTTTTGAAACTATTTTCAAGTTTAATTTTGAGCATAGCTTAAATTCCAAGGTCTTTAAAGGCTTCCTCACTCGTGGGATAAACTGAAACATTGGTCTCATTTTTAAGATTTTTAGTACGTTTGAGTAACTCATCGCTTGGAAGTCCTAACTCAAAGGGGATTTTCTTTTCCATGGCAACTTTAGCTAAAAAAAGGTTGACAGCGTCACCAAAGCTTAATCCAAACGCATCGAAAATCTTTTTAGAGTCACTGTAAAATGTCTCATCGACACGAACACTTGTTTGTATTTTCATTTTGGCTTCTCCTTGTATTTTGGCTATTATACTACAAATGTAATTCATTTGGTGTACAAATAGAAAAACAGATGAACCCTTCCAAAAATCTTTACATGTAAATCCAAAATCTCCGTAAAATTAAATTTATCAAACTAATGCAAAGTAGCCTGTATGTGTTTTTCCTCTCTACCATTGACTTACAAAACGCAAAAAGTATATAATCATACTATACATTTTAAAGAGGTTTTATGTCAGATTGTCTGGATATTGAAATGGTTACCGGTTTTGATTGGGACGATGGCAATGTTTATAAAAACAAAGATAAACATGGTTTGGACTATTGGATTATTGAAGAGATTTTTTTTAACAATCCCTTGCTTATCCATCAAGATATAAAACACTCTGAACAAGAGTGCCGATGTTACGCGCTTGGATGTAGCGATAATGGCGAAAAACTGTTTGTGGTATTTACGCTAAGAGAGCAAAAAATTAGGGTTATATCGGCACGGTTAATGAATAAAAAAGAGAGGGTCATCTATGAAAACGCTTAAGAGCATACCAACGTTTACATCGCAAGAAGAAGAGAGCGCTTTTTGGGAAACACACGATTCTAGTG
This sequence comes from Sulfurospirillum sp. UBA1314, assembly GCA_002307095.1. Classification (GTDB taxonomy): domain Bacteria; phylum Campylobacterota; class Campylobacteria; order Campylobacterales; family Sulfurospirillaceae; genus Sulfurospirillum. The sequence continues at coordinate 11,798 of DBTO01000042.1, read as the reverse complement.
AATTTATGGACTGGAGTGAAGCGAAAAAAGTACGCTTTCCAAAACTTCAAAAAAGTGCCAAAACCATCTCCATTCGTATGCCTGTCGATATGATAGAAGAGGTGAAAGTCCAAGCCAATAAGCTTGATATTCCGTATCAGTCGTATATTAAAATGATCATTGCGCAAGGGATAAAAGGGCGAACGGCTTAGGGGAACAAGCCTTCCTTTCCCTTTTACTTGGAAACAAAATTAAGAAATAAGGAACTAAAAATGGCTCCAGTGATTACAAAATACAAAAATGATAATATAAATATTGATATGGTTTTTGAAAATAATTCTTTTTGGCTTAATTTAAATCAAATCTCTGAACTTTATCAAATCAATAAATCAGCAGTTAGTCAGCATATTAAAAATATTTTTAAAGAAGGTGAACTTGATGAAAAGTCAGTTGTTCGGCATCTCCTAACAAAAGGAACTGATGGGGAGAGTCGTAATACAGCGTATTATAACCTTGATATGATTATAATTATTGGCTATAGAGTTAAATCTCCACAAAGCAAAAAGTTTAGAATTTGGGCTACTCAAAAAATCGCAAATGAACTGACTTTGAAGGAAAAATTAATGAACGAGTATTTTGTACAAAAATTAACTATCAAAGACGTTAGAGACATAAAAAACTTTGAAATTCCACTTGATGAAAATGAAAGAAAGCATCTTATTATCACTGGTAAAAATGGATGTGGGAAAACAAGCACGCTCAATGAAATAGATAGTTTGCTCAATAAATTAATTAATAATCAATTTGCGCAAATTAGTCAAAATAAAAAAAATATTGAGAATTACAGAAATATTATTAAACAAGCTCTTCAAAATATAGAAAATTATCAAAAAAATATAGAGATTCAAAAACAGCAAGAAAAACTTTTAATGCAAAATGAAGAAGTTAACCAAATAGCCCAAATAGAAGCAAATATTCAAAGCTATACTTCAAATATTATAAATGAAAAGACTAATATCCAAAGCTATGAAAATCAAATTAGTCAATGGCAAAAACAAATTGATGATTTTTCAAAAGTTGAATTGGTATTTTCAAATCAATCAGAGATTTATGAAAATATCGTTAATGGTAAATTTATTTTAGCTTTTTTTAAAGCCAAAAGACATAATGAACCAACAATTCCAAATACACCTACTAAACAAACATTTCAACCAAAATATCAAACGACTGCTGAGTTAAACAAAACTTTTTTACAATATTTATTGAATCTTAAAACAGAACAAGCCTTTGCACAAATTCGTAATGATAGTACGACAGTCAATAACATAAGTTTTTGGTTTAATACTTTTGAAATAAAATTAAGAGAGTTATTTGAGCAAGAAGCGTTAAAGCTTGTTTTTAATGATAAAGAATTTAATTTTAAAATAGCCTATGGTAATAAAATTTTTGGATTAAATGAATTATCTGATGGATATTCATCCCTTTTGGCAATAGTCACAGAGTTGATTTTAAGAATGGAAGCACAAAACAATAAAGCATATGATATGCAAGGGGTTGTTCTGATTGATGAAATTGAAACACATCTCCATGTGGAATTACAAAAAAAAGTGTTGCCATTTCTTGTTGGTTTTTTCCCAAAAATTCAATTTATCGTCACAACTCATAGCCCTTTTGTCTTGTCATCATTGTCAAATGCAATGATTTGCGATTTGGAAAAAAAATTAGTAACTTCTGATTTGTCTGCCTACTCTTATGATGCACTTGTTGAAAGTTATTTTGATAGCGATAAATACTCTTCTGAAATTAAAAATAAGATTGATAGATTTGAGGAGTTATCCAAATTATCTACTTTGAGTGGAATAGATAAAGATGAATATATGGAACTTAAACGATTTTTCAAAACACTACCAACATACAAAGCTGATGAAATTGCAGTGAAAATCAAAGAAATTCTAAGAAATGATGTGCATAAAGGTTAAAAAATGATTTATGTACAAAAAAGTCAAACTATACCAGTTTCTTTAGCCAATTATAAATCATATGACGCACAAGATGTAATAGAACAATTAAATGTTGATTTTCATGGAAAGTGTTATATTTGTGAGCAAAATGAGAGTATTACAACCTATAATGTTGAACATTTTGTCCCTCATCGAGGCGATGCTTCTCTACAGTATGATTGGAAAAATCTGTTTTTATCTTGTGGACATTGTAATAGTGTTAAAACAGCACGAAAATTTGATGATATTCTTAATTGTAGTGATTCAACTCATGAAGTAGAAAAAGCAATAAGACATTACTGTAATCCATTTCCAAAAGAGTTTGCAATATTTGAAGTAAAAATATCATCAATAAAAGCTAATAATACAAAAGACTTATTAGATAAAACATTTAACGGTGAGCATACAGGATTCAAAAAAATTGAAAGTGCAAATTTAAGAGCATTGTTATTGAAAGAAATAAACAAATTTACTGATGCAATTGAAGGCTTTCAAGAAGAAGCTGATGAAAAAGAATATTATAAAAGCAAGATAATTCAACATTTAAAAAGTAATTCGGCTTTTACAGCTTTTAAACGATGGATTATTAGGGATAACTTGATGCTTATGTCAGACTTTGGACAATATTTATAATTGAACAAAGCAGTAACATAATTGAATAAAGTTGTTGATAATTCGTTGTACCTTAGGAATAAAAAGGCTTAAGTTTTAATTTTTTATATATAAAACATTGATTAAGATAAAGGCTGTTTTATCTTGTCTCAATCCCACTCAACTCTCCAAAAAACTTCACCAACTCTTTTTCTTCACAATGCCCAAACACAGGGAAACATTAAAATTCCAAAACTAAAGTATTGACTTAAGTCATAGATTGGATTTTTGCTAAGTGATAGAATGACCTCGTAACTCAAATCAGGAGGTATCACTATGTCGCTTTCAAGAAGAGACTTTTTAAAAACATCTGCCGCTGTGAGCGCTGCTGCGAGCGTGGGTATTAGCATACCTAGCGAACTCAAAGCTGCTAGCGAGCAAGCAGAGGCTGGTTGGCGCTGGGACAAATCTGTGTGTCGTTTCTGTGGTACCGGTTGTGGCATCATGGTTGCGACCAAAGAGGGTAAAATTGTCGCCGTCAAAGGTGATCCAGCAGCTCCCGTGAATCGTGGGCTGAACTGCATCAAGGGCTATTTTAATGCCAAAATTATGTATGGAGCGGATCGTCTCAAAGAGCCACTTTTACGTATGAACGACAAAGGCGAGTTTGATAAACGTGGTCAATTCAAGCCTGTTTCATGGAAACGTGCGTTTGACGAGATGGAAAAACACATGAAAGCTGCGATGAAAGCAGGTGGTCCTGAAGCCATTGGTGTGTTTGGTTCGGGTCAGTACACGATTCATGAGGGCTATGTCGCTGCTAAGCTTATGAAAGCAGGCTTCCGTTCTAACGCCATCGACCCCAATGCGCGTCACTGTATGGCATCAGCGGTTGCTGGTTTTATGCAAACCTTTGGTATCGATGAGCCAGCAGGCTGTTACGATGACATCGAACTCACCGACACCATCGTGACATGGGGTGCCAATATGGCGGAGATGCACCCGATTTTGTGGTCACGTGTGAGCGATCGTAAACTCACCTCACCTGAGAAAGTCAAAGTCATCAATCTTTCAACCTACACGCACCGCTGTTCTGACCTTGCCGACATTGAGATCATCTTCTCTCCAAGTACGGACTTAGCGATTTGGAACTACATCGCTCGTGAGATTGTTTACAACCATCCCGAAGCGATTGATTGGGATTTTGTGAAGAAAAATACTATTTTTGCAACGGGTTTTGCGAACATTGGGTATGGCATGCGCAATGAAGCTGATGCTAAGAAAAACGGTTATTCTGAAAAAGAACTTGTCATTAATAGAAAAGAAGACAAAAAAGTGATCTCTGAGAAAGAAGCTCCCGGTCTTGCGCACTTAGGCATTAAAGCTGGCGATACGATGGTCATGGATAAAGCGGATTTAGCAGGTGTTCACTGGGAAATTAGCTTTGAAGATTTTAAAAAAGCTCTAGAGCCTTATACGCTTGATTATGTTGCGAAAATTTCAAAGGGTAACCCTGATGAGAAGATCGAAGAGTTTAAAGCAAAACTTCAAACACTCGCAAACCTTTACATCGAAAAAGAGCGTAAAGTGGTCAGTTTCTGGACGATGGGTATGAACCAACACCAACGTGGTACATGGGTCAATGAGCAGTCTTATATGGTTCATTTCCTTCTTGGCAAACAAGCCAAACCAGGTTCTGGCGCGTTCTCTTTGACAGGACAACCCAGTGCGTGTGGAACAGCGCGTGAAGTGGGTACCTTTACACACAGACTTCCAGCGGATATGGACGTTTCGATTCCAAAACATAGAGAAGTGACTGAAAAAGTATGGAAACTCCCTGCTGGAACGCTGAACCCGATGGGCTATCAACATATTATGAACATTCACAGACAAATCGAGAGTGGTAAGATCAAATTTGCATGGGTTAACGTGTGCAATCCTTACCAAGACACCGCAAACGCTGAGCACTGGATCAAAGCGGCACGTAACTTGGACAACTTTATCGTCTGTTCGGATGCGTATCCGGGCATTTCGGCTAAAGTGTCTGACCTTATCTTACCTTCGGCGATGATCTATGAAAAATGGGGCGGATACGGTAATGCAGAGCGTCGTACCCAACAATGGAAACAACAAGTCCTCCCAGTAGGCGATGCGATGAGCGATACATGGCAATGGGTTGAGCTTTCAAAACGCTTTACGATTGCAGATGTATGGGGCGAGCAACCGATCAAAGGTGGCAAAATTCCAAGTGTTATCGAAGCGGCAAAAGCGATGGGGTATAAAGAGACCGATACGCTTTATGATGTACTTTTTGCCAATGAATTTTTCAAATCTTTCAAAGCAAAAGACCCCATTGGTGAAGGCTTTGACAACACAGAAGTGTTTGGTGACAAACGTGGCGTCATGGGCAGTGATGGTAAAGAGTGGAAAGGTTATGGCTTCTTCTTGCAAAAAGCGATCTGGGAAGAGTACCGACAATTTGGTCTAGGTCATGGACATGACTTGGCTGATTTTGACACCTACCACAAAGTCAGAGGTCTTAAATGGCCCGTAGTGGACGGTAAAGAGACCCAATGGCGTTTTAATGCCAAATACGATCCGTACGCGGCAAAAGCGAACAATGGTGAGTTTGCATTTTATGGTGATTTTGCGAAAGCCCTCAAAAAAGGTAACTTACTCAAACCTACCACAGAAGAGACATTCCCACTTAAAAATAAAGCGAAAATCTTCTTTAGACCGTATATGGACCCTTGCGAAATGCCAGATAGCGAGTATGACAGCTGGTTATGTACAGGACGTGTGTTGGAACACTGGCACAGTGGTACGATGACGATGAGGGTACCTGAACTTTACCGCGCCGTTCCTGAAGCGCTTTGTTATATGCACCCAGAAGATGCAAAAGTCAAAGGGTTTAAACAAGGTGAACTCATTTGGATTGAGAGTCGTAGAGGTTCGTGTAAAGCGCGTGTTGAAACACGTGGTCGAAACAAAACGCCAAGAGGTTTGGTGTACGTTCCTTGGTTTGATGAGAAAGTGTTCATCAACAAAGTGTGCCTTGATGCAACATGTCCGATCTCGAAACAGACAGACTATAAAAAATGTGCGGTTAAGCTCTATAAAGCCTAATCATAACAATGAAAACAACCGACAAAATCGCAATCTCAGACCGTCGTAAATTCCTTGCTTTGATGGCTCAAGGCGGTGGACTGATGGCGCTGGGTGGCATGGTGTGGACAGGGTATTTGGAAGAGGCGAAGGGCGCTCCTTTGATTTTAAGACCGCCTGGGGCAGTGCTTGAGGTAGACTTTATGCGCTTGTGTATCAAGTGTGGGCAGTGCGTCAGTGCGTGTCCTTACCATACGCTGAGCCTCGCCAAACCCGGTGACACAAAGCCACTGGGAACGCCTTTTTTCATTCCGAGAGAAGTTCCGTGTTACATGTGCCCTGACATACCCTGTGTGCCAGTATGCCCAAGCGGAGCGTTGGACACGAAAAGCGTTTCTAAGATCACTGAGGGTGTTAAAGAGCTTGACATCACTAAAGCGCGCATGGGGCTTGCCGTCGTTGACGTGGAGTCGTGCATTGCGTTTTGGGGGATTCAGTGTGATGCGTGTTATCGGGCGTGTCCGATTATGGACAGTGCGATTAAGTTAGAGTACAAACGCAATGAGCGAACCGGCAAACATGCTTATTTGACACCCGTGGTCAATAGCCTCACCTGTACAGGATGCGGTTTGTGTGAGAGGGCGTGTGTGACCGAAAAAGCGGCGATTCATGTGCTGCCTTTGGAAATTGCCAAAGGGGCTATCGGCGCACACTACATCAAAGGTTGGGAGCAAGGGGACGAGAAACGCTTAGAAAAAGAGCAGGGCGATGTCACGACGCATACCAAACGTAGCCAGAAGTCTGCGACAGATTATCTCAATGCGAATGAGGAGATGTTCAAATGAGAGAATGGATACGAAGCCACCGTTTTATGATGGCACGACGTTTGACTCAGCTGGGCATTCTTGGCTTATTTGTGGCAGCTAACAGCTATGGTTTTATGCTTTTAAGTGGCAATTTAAGTGCCTCTTTGGTGTTGCATAAGCTTCCCTTAGCCGATCCGTTTGCGCTGTTGCAGATGTTCTCCGCTGGGGCACTTTTAGGGGTAGATGTCCTTTTGGGCGGCGCTTTAATCCTGCTGTTTTACATCGTTGTGGGGGGACGCGCGTTTTGTTCATGGGTATGCCCGATCAACATGGTAACCGATGCAGCCAATGCAACACGCAGAGTTTTTCTACTCGATAAAACGATTGAAAAAAAACTTTGGCTGAGTCGCACGGTTCGGTACTGGGTTTTAGCTCTGAGCCTGATACTCTCGTTTATCACGGGAGTTGCGGCGTTTGAGATGGTCAGTCCTATCGGGATTTTAAGCCGAGGCATCATCTTTGGTCTGGGGTTCAGCATTGCGCCCATACTGTGTATCTATCTGTTTGACCTGTTTGCGGTGAAAAATGGCTGGTGTGGACACATCTGTCCTTTGGGTGGATTTTACGCTCTTGTGGGGAGGCTCAGTTTGATTCGTGTAAAGCACGATCATACGAAGTGTACCTTGTGCATGAAATGTAAAGAGATTTGCCCTGAAAAACAGGTGCTTGGCATCATTTCGAAGCAAAGTGGCGCGATCACATCAGGTGAGTGTACCAATTGTGGCAGATGCGTTGAGGTGTGTGAGAGTGATGCACTCTCTTTTGGTGTGAGGAATTACATTAACACAAATGTAGGAGAAAAAGAATGATTAGTACAAAAACGTTGATAATGGTCTCTTTATTAGGCGTGATGGTAGCCAGCGGATGCGCGGTGTCTCAGTCATACAACGAAGAGGAGTTAGGGCTTAGAAAGGTGGATCTCTACAGCGAAAAGAGCGTTGTAGGTGAGCCAACATCGTACTCGACGGTGAGTGCAGGTGAATCAAAAGTGATTCAAAGATCCTTTGAAAATGCACCGCCGTTGATTCCACATGATGTCGAGGGAATGCTTGATATCACCAAAGATAGCAATGCGTGTGTCAGTTGTCACTTGCCTGAAGTTGCTGAGGCAGTTAAAGCGACACCGATTCCAAAATCGCACTTTTTTGATATGCGAACGCAAAAGGTGCTCACAGAGATGAGTCAAGCTCGTTATAACTGTTCAGCATGTCATGTTCCACAATCTGCCAACGAGCCTTTGGTTCAAAATAATTTTAAACCAGACTATCGTAAAGAGAGTGAGAAGAGTCGCTCAAACCTTATTGATAACCTCAATGAAGGTGTGAGATAACCATGACGAATGGCAGCAGAAGAGGGGTTTTTACCTCTCTTTTTGGTATAAAAAAGGCGCAAAAAAATCAAAATGAGTTCTGTGTGCGCCCTCCGTATGTTCATGTGGGATATGAATTTTCTGAGATATGCGTTACATGTAACGATACGCCGTGCATGAATGCCTGTGAAGAAAAGATCATCTTCCTAGGTGCCGACCATACGCCTTGCTTAGACTTTACCAAAGGTGGATGTACCTTTTGTGAAGCGTGCGCAAGTGCATGCCCGAACGATGTTTTAAGTCTTACATGTAAAGAAGAAAAAGATTTACATGTAAAAGCGCAAATCGACATCTTGAGCTGTATGGCGTGGCATCAAAGTCTGTGCAATAGCTGTTTGGACGCATGCGAGCAAAGAGCCATTCACTTTTTAGGACTTTGGAAACCGCAGATTGAGATGGATGCGTGCAATGGCTGTGGCATGTGTGTCAGCATCTGCCCAAGCAGTGCCATTTTCATCAAAGAGGAGGTGAGGGTATGAGGTATTTTTTGATCATAAGCTTTTGCGTGAGCGTACTTTTCAGTGCCGAACTAAGCCCTCGAAGCATCATTCAAGCACGTGGAAATGTGCAGCACATAGCACTTTCCGAGGGCAAAATCATCGCAGGAACGAGTGTGGGTACGGTTGAGATTTTTAAGATGGAAGATGCTTCAAAACTTTCTCAGATTGTTCTCCCCCCGATTAAAGATTTTACCGGTGATGAGGTCGCTCCCAAAGTTTTTTCGGTCGATATACTAGGCAATACGCTTCTCGCGGTCGTTCAAGCCAGCAGTGGCGCAAGAGAGCTTTACCTCATAGAAGAGGGTAAACCCAAAGTGCTCATCGATGCGCATGCTAATCTCTTCATCTCTAAAGCGAAATTTGTCGATAAAAACCGCATTTTAGTCGCTCTTTTGAGCAATGAATTTTTACTGTGGGACATTGAAGCACACAAAGAGATCTACCGCATTCAGCCTTCTTCGTCGCACTTTAGCGATTTTGCGTTGAATGAGACCAAACGTATGGTGGCAAGCTCATCTGAATCGGGCGAAATTACCGTCTTTGATGCGCTCAGTGGTAACATCATCAAAGTGCTCAAAGGTGGCAATGTGGACAATGTCTACAACGTTGATTTTAAAAAAGAGAAAATTCTTTGTGCTGGGCAAGACAGGCGTGGCATCATTTACGATCTCAAAAGTGGGGCGTATGATCGCTATGATGGCTCGTTTCTGATCTATGCAGGTGCGCTGAGCCCTAGCCTAAAACTTGGCGCGTTTGCCTTTAATGAACAAAACGATATTGTCCTGTTTGATCTTGCCACGAAAACCAAAGTCCATACGCTCAAAGGGCAGAAAAGTACGCTCAATACCATCGATTTTGCAACTGAAAAAGAGCTGGTCAGTAGCAGTGACGATCAATTTATTATGATTTGGAGACTCCCATGAATATTTCAAGCATTGTGATACAAACCAAGCCTTTACATGTAAAAGAGATTATCGCGATTTGCGAGGCGAGCGATTTTTGTGACTACCATTTTTGCGATGAGCAAACGGGTAAAATTGTCGTGACGATTGAGGGTGGAAACCTTGATGAAGAGATGTCAAAAATGAAGCAAATCGAGAAGATTCCACACGTCATCTGCGCCGATATGATGATGGCATACAGCGAAGATGAACTCGACGAGCAACGCGAAATGCTAGCGCACGCGCCCAGCGTCCCAGAGATCCTCAATGATGAAAGCGTTGACCCAAAAGAGATCGTCTACAAGGGTGATTTGAAGAAAAAAATCCATTAAGGAGTGTTTATGCAAACGACCTATCAGATGTTTGTTGAAACGTGTGTGCCCAGCGATGAACTCATCGTTTCGCGTACGGATTTACAGGGGAATATAACCTACGCCAATGAGACATTTGCGCAGATTTCAGGCTATGAAGTGGATGAACTCATCGGAAAACCGCATAACATCGTGCGCCATCCCGATATGCCTCGTTCGATCTTTCAAACCCTTTGGCAGAGTTTGAGCTACGGTCAAATGTGGAGAGGTTATGTGAAAAACCTGCGTAAAGATGGTGGTTATTATTGGGTCTATGCCGAAGTCTCAGGCGTTTACAAAGAGGGCGTGTTGGTAGAGTACAAATCCCTTCGCGCTCCCATCGATGACGCGACAAAAGTGATCATGCAAAAAGCATACGATGAGCGCAAAACACACGAAGAGAAGATCAGCAGAGCGGTTATCTATTTGCAAAGCGATTTGGTTGAAAAACTCGAAAAATTGGCACAAGAACAGAAGCGTTCCGCTGATGAGATCACGAATGAGATATTAAGCGACACACTCTTTTAGAGGAGCCTTAAGCGCATACGCGGTACAATACCTTTAAAAAATATAAAGGCAATATCCATGGGTTTAGGTGTCGGTATCGTAGGACTCCCCAATGTCGGAAAATCAACCACGTTTAATGCGCTCACCAAAGCGCAAAATGCAGAATCTGCAAACTATCCATTTTGTACCATCGAACCCAATAAAGCTGTGGTTCCTGTTCCAGATCCTCGTCTTGAAGAGCTAGCCAAGATCGTCAATCCTGAGCGTATTCAGCACTCAACGGTCGACTTTGTCGACATCGCTGGACTGGTAAAAGGTGCAAGTGCAGGCGAGGGACTTGGCAATCAGTTTTTGTCCAACATTCGTGAAGTTGAAGTCATTTTACATATGGTGCGCTGTTTTGAAGATGAGAACATCACGCACGTTGAAAACAGCATCAACCCGCTTCGTGACATCGAAATCATCGAGAGTGAGCTTATTTTTGCGGACGTTCAACAACTCGACAAAAAACTAGACCGTCTCAAACGTCAAGCCAAACTCGAAAAAGGTGCGCAAGCGATGGCAGAAGTTGCTACGGAGCTTCGAGCACATCTTGATGAGATCAAACCTGTCAGTACGTTTCCTCGCAAAGATGATGAAAACTTCCAAGCCCTTGATAAAGAGCTACGTTTTCTCTCTAACAAGACCATCATTTACGGCGCAAACGTTGATGAAGCAGGACTTTTAGAAGAGAACGAGCATGTCAAAGCGGTGAAAGCACACGCGAAAGAGGTCGGTGCGGACGTGGTTGTGTTGTGTGCGAAAGTCGAAGAAGAGATGATCGCCCTTGAAGAGGAAGAAGCCGAAGAGTTCTTAAAAGAGCTTGGCATCGAAGAGTCAGGTTTGAAGCAGATCATTCGTTTAGCATTTGACAAACTAGGACTTGCGTCTTACTTTACCGCAGGCGTTAAAGAGGTTCGTGCGTGGACGATTGAAAAGGGGTGGAAAGCACCTAAGGCTGCGGCGGTGATTCACAACGATTTTGAAAAAGGATTTATCCGCGCCGAAGTCATTGGTTACAATGATTTTATCGCGTTCAAAGGCGAGGCTGGCTCGAAAGAGGCGGGTAAAATGCGCTTAGAAGGTAAAGAATACATCGTTCAAGACGGCGATGTGATGCACTTTAGATTTAACGTTTAGTCCGCTTTAAATGTTTACATGTAAGCGTTTACATGTAAACATTCTTCTTTGTTATTTCACACTTTTTTAGGGAGTCATTCATGAAATTATGGGTTCTTTTACTGGTCTGTTCTGTGACACTTTTTGCAGCGGAGACGCATTATGCTGTGGAAGATTTGGATGTGCGCGAAGACGGTGTTCTAATCGAAGCCAAAACACTTAAACTTGCCAATGGCATCGGGCAATTTTTCTATGAATCAGGAAAGATCAAAAGCGAAACACCGTTTAAAGAGGGGTTGCGCGATGGAATTGGTAAGATTTATTACGAATCAGGACAGATTAAAAGTGAAACACCGTTTAAAAATGACAAAATTGAAGGGCTGAAAAAAGAGTACTACGACACCGGCGTGGTGCAAACCGAAGTCACTTTTG